>CANNAV010000036.1 GCA_947502585.1 uncultured Pseudovibrio sp. | reverse complement strand
AGACAAAACCATCATCCAGATCTGATCAACCCGCCAAACCTGAAATCCGAATTTACAGCAGACTTGGGACTTGACCTAAAAAGGCGAGAGATCATTTTGGCTGGAGCGATGATGTAGAGTTTGTCTTCCATTCAACAAGACATACTTTCTGTACGCGCCTGGCGCAGATAGGTGAGGAGGCACCTAAAATTCAAGCATTAGCTGGTCATAGCAGTATGGCCATGACGCAGATTTACGTAAATATGGCTGCTAAGAATATGGGCGACTCAATCAACCGTCTTGAGGCATTCAACAATCTATCTTCGGAGAGGTCGAAGGAGGAAAAATGATACGTGCCACGTCTCTAATGTAGTGAGCCACAGAGATTAAAATACGTGCCACACCAATACTTGTGGCTGGATAATATACACTGATGTAAGTATGCAAGCTCTTGTAAATTAAGACAAAATTGGTCGGGTAGACTGGACTCGAACCAGCGACCCCTTCACCCCCAGTTAATCAAGAAAAAGTATGATGTATGGTATTCGCTAAGTAATTTACTGGCGTTACTCCTTGTTTTGAATGCGCTTTATTATGTGTTAATAAATCCAATAATGGAACATTTGACAAAATAGACGCCACAAGATGCGCCACTAAGTAATTCCATTACATGAGTGATTTTCACTCAGTCTGTCACACTCAAACCAACCGGAGATACCCTAATGAACGCTATCATTGAAAAACCAACTACGACCCCATCCCCAGAACTGGCCGTCTTCAACTTCGGTGAACTTCAAGTTCGCGTAGTGATGAAAGACAGGGAGCCTTGGTTTGTAGCTAAGGATGCATGTAAGGCTTTAAGACTGTCTAACACTGGTAATGCCTATGCTCGTTTGGATGATTATGAGAAGGGCTACATCCGGCGAGTGGATGTAGGTATGGTAGCTGGCAGATCAGTGACGATTGTCGCCGAGAGTGGCCTCTACAAGCTCATCATGCGCTCAGACAAACCTGAAGCCAAACGCTTCCAGAACTGGGTAACTCAGGAAGTCCTCCCAAGTATTCGCAAGACTGGCGCTTACTCAGTCCCAGACATCCAGCGTCTCCACGATGAGCCTTCCTTTAATGCTCCTTCACAACCCAGCGAAACGGAGCCTCTAAAGCCTTCTTATCCAGAGCATCGATCTGCAACCCAGATGTTTGGCATGATGGGCCAACTCGTTGACAAGCTCGTTCATGAAAAGGTTACGGATGTCTTTGAAGCGTCACTCAAGGAGAGTGATATGGCGTTCGAAGAACTCACCGCAGAATATAAAGGCCACGTGCAGGAACTGAAGCAGGAGATGAAGGAACTTTGGAAGCACATTGGGAAAGGTTATGTAGTTGGTAAGCTGGTTCATGCTGAGAAAAAGAAACCCGCTTCCCATTCCTGTAATCGCTCTGAGTTCCTGACAGTAGGAGATTACCTCTCCAGGTATCAAGATGACGCTGTAGTCCATTATGCGGACCGTATTCGTTTTGAGATAGGCACTCAGGCGGTTGATATCTGTGATGATGAAGGTTTGGACATTATGCGGGTTCTGAGAGGTAAGAACCGCCAGAATGCATACCCTAAGCCAGCTTTGGATAAAGCCTACGAACGGCTAGGTACCTCTGAGAATGCCCAGAAACCCGCCAGTTTATGATTACCCCACACATTAGAATTCAAATTTTCAATTCCAACTTCCAGCCAACTCTTCACACCTTGAAAGGCTTCCTGATGAGCAACCAATTAATCACACTCCCAACTACAACCAACTCTGAAGATGGACTTACATTCTCCTCCCGGATGATCGCTGAGAAGACTGATAAGCTACATAAGAATGTCTGCCGTGACATTCGTAACATGTTCGACAAGTTAGAAATAACTGGGCTCACATTTGAGCGCAGCTACAAAGATTCTTCAGGCAAGGCGAACATTGAGTACCTCCTCCCTGAACGCTACCTTATGAACGTCCTTATGAGCTACTCAGTGGAACTCAGAGATGCAGTCATCACAGAAGTCTACCGTCTCAAGGAAGAAAACGCTCAGCTCAAGCAACAGGTTCAACCCTCTCTCCCAAACTTCTCTAATCCCGCAGAAGCTGCTCGTGCGTGGGCTAATGAGTATGAACAAAAGCAAATCGCAGAACACAAAGTGGAAGTTCTGACACCTCTCGCTAATGTGGGCCAAAGAGCAGTCTCAAACAAACGTACCATTCCTGAAGTGGCTCGCTTGCTGGATGGTGTGAACACACAGAAGGTTCTCCGCAAGCTGGTAGACCTGAAGTATCTCTATGAGCGTAAAGGTGATGGCAAGAAGATGCCTTACGCGAAGTACAACAAGCTCTTTGAGCTTCGCTATACGGACAATGAGCAGGGTCACACTAAGGTTGTTGCTACTGATCGGGGTCAGACACTTTTGGTCCAGCTTTACAATGACAATAAGCTTCCAATGAAGATTGGCTGCAAGGTTGTCCATATGGAACTTCCTGCCTGATCTAACGACCTTCCTCCTAACCTCCCACTGAAATCTTAAGACACACCCTAAGCTCGCTGAGGTGACCCTCTCGGCCAATGGCTCAGTGCGTTCAAAATCCAACTTAAGGAATCCTAATGTCCAATATCATCCAGTTCAACTCCCGCTCTTCCTCTAATACCAACCAGCCTTTGACCATGAGCAGCCGTGAGATTGCTGAGTTGCTCGAGCTTCGCCATGATAATGTGAAGCGCACTATGGAACGCCTTGAAGGAAAGGGTCTGATATCATTTACTCCAATGGAGGAATTGATCGAAGCTGGCAAGGGCGCGAAGCGAAAAACCACCGTCTACCGCGTAGAAAAGCGCGACAGCTTCGTTGTGGTCGCTCAGCTCTCACCGGAGTTCACTGCAAAGATTGTAGATCGCTGGCAGGAACTTGAAGAGCAGGCAGCAGGAGGTGGCTTTAAAGTCCCTCAGAATTTCCGTGAAGCTCTCTTGCTGGCCGCAGATCAACAATACCAGATTGAAGAGCAGCAGAAAGCGCTCATAGAGCAGGCACCTAAGGTTGAATATCACGATACCGTTCTCAATACCCGTAATGGAATGCCCACAACGGTAATTGCTCAGGAACTGGATGTCACGACCCAGACGCTCAATAAGCGCCTGTATGCTCTGGGTGTGCAGTACCCTAAAAAGAACCTGTCCGGGAAAATTATAGGCTGGCATCTTTTTGCTGAACATTTAGGGAAGGACTACACTGTGACCACGACACGGGTGTTTGGAGCGGACAATAACAACTCCGTCCATCAAATGAAGTGGACCGAAAAAGGCCGCAAGGCAATTCACGCGCTGATCGCTGCACAGGGTTTTTAATTACCCCACACCTTGGAATTACAATTTTCTGACCCCTCAATACCACTCCTTCCTCCAAACAGCACTGACCCGTTCCAGGCCCTGAAAATATGTTTCCGGGCAATGGGTCAGCGCGTCCTGGAGCCATTCTGAATTCAATTACCCCACACCTAAGGGATAGATGCCCTTAAAAATTACTTATTGAGAGATGCCTATCATGACCGCCCTTTCTCCGATGATGATGACTGAAACCGATGAAGACAAATTCGAAAGACAATTCCAGCTTGAAGAAGCCATGAGAGGTCTTGGCATTGAAGCCTTCAGAGAAAGGTTTGAAAGGTACAAAGAAAGGAATGAAGTCTCTCAGACACAGACCGGAAAAAGACTTGTTGTAGGAGCCCATGAAAGGATGGAAGTGGCCCTTACTGAGTTCATTGAGGCTGCTAAGTCTGGCAAGGCAGGACGCAAACATGCAGCCGTAAAGTATGCTGAAAAGCTCCCGGTTGAGGTGGTTGCCAACATCACAATCAGGGTCATCGTTGACAGTCTTTGCGCTGAAGCTCCGGCCCTTTCAGGGATTGCCACCAAGATTGCAGGGATGCTGGAAGATGAGGTCAACAGCAGAACTTTCAGGAAGGAGATGCCTCATGCCCATAAGAAGTTTTTAAAGCGGGCCAATGAGGAGAGCGTTTACAGAAGAAAGGCAAGCCATCTCTTAAAGCCTGCTGAGTTATTGGGTGTTGATCTTGAGGACTGGCCTGAAAGGGACAGGCTGTTACTTGGTATCAAGCTGGTTGAGCTGTTCGTGCAGTCAACTGGCCTTGTAGATAAATACATCAAACAGATAGGTAAGAAGCGCACAATCACCTGCGTAGCAGCAAACGATAATACCCTGAAATGGGTTGAAGAGGAAAATAAACGTATTGAGTGGTTGTACCCGCTCTATCTGCCCACGATCATCCCCCCAAAACCCTGGACAAACGTCCATGATGGAGGCTACTACACAAGGCACATTCGCTCCCTGAACCTTGTTAAGACCAGTTCCAGGGCGCATCTGGAAGAGCTTGAAGACAGGGATATGGAAGCTGTTTATGATGCTGTGAACGCCCTTCAGGAAACTGCATGGCAGATCAATAAGCCTGTTCTTGGGGTCATGAAGCATTTCTGGGAGAGCGGACTTTACCAGGCCAAAATCCCGTCTCCTGACACTTTGGACCTACCCCCAAAACCTCCACATGCAAGGAAAGCAATTCCCCGTGAGGAGTGGACGGAAGAAATGGAGACCGAGTTCCGGGAATGGAAGACTGACGCAACGATCATCCATAAGCTCAATGCGAAGATGAGAGGGCGAAGGTTTCAGTTCCTCAAGCTTTTCTGGGTTGCCAAAAAGTTCGCTGAGGAAGAGGAAATCTATTTTCCACACCAGCTTGACTGGAGAGGGCGTATCTATCCGATCCCTATGTATCTCAATCCTCAGGGTAATGACCTTGCACGGGGTCTGCTGACATTTGCAACCACTGTTCCAATTAAAGATGCAGAGGATGAACTGTGGCTATGTATCCACGGTGCAGGTCTGTGGGGTGTCGATAAGGTGTCCTTTGAAGAACGCAGGGCGTGGATTAAAGAGCACTCTGATGAGATCGCTGCTTCAGGCAAAGACCCACTGGCTGACAAGTTCTGGCTGACTGCTGAAAAACCTTGGCAGGCTCTGGCGTTTTGCCTTGAGTGGTCTGAGTACGTGGAGCAGGGCTTTGGCTATGAGAGTTCCCTTCCCGTTCAGATGGATGGTTCTTGCAACGGTCTTCAGAACTTCAGCGCAATGCTGAGAGATCACATTGGAGGGGAGGCAACAAACCTTACAGTCTCCGAACGACCACAGGATATCTATCAAAAGGTTGCTGACAAGACCATTGAAAGGGTTCGTGAAGACGCATTACGAAAGCCTGAGGATGAGTGGGAGAACATGCCCATCTGCGTGAAGAAAACCAGGGACATGACTGAGGAGGAGTATGAAGCCAGGCTGTTTGAGACCAGGAAGGAAATCATTCAGATTGCTCAGGGGTGGCTTGGCAACATCACGCGCAAAGTAACCAAACGCCCTGTGATGACGCTCTCTTATGGTGCCAAACGCTTTGGCTTTGTGCAGCAGGTTGAAGAGGACACCATCAAACCATGGAGAGAGGAGGATGGTGAAACCTATCCTTTCCTGGTTGTTGAAAATGGTCAGGTCAAAGACCTTGGAAGCAGGGCAGCACTTTATATGGGCGGTCTCATCTGGGACAGCGTAGGTGAAGTGGTGGTTGCAGCAGTGCAGGCTATGGAATGGCTTCAAAATGCTGCAAAGACTGCCTCTAAGGTTGACGCTCCGATCCTCTGGTCAACACCTTCAGGGTTCCTTGTTCAGCAGGCTTACAGAGTGAGCCAGTTGAGACGGATTGAAACCACCTTCTGCAACACACGATTAACAGCAGGTATTGACCTTGGAGATGGAAAAATTGACAGCCGAAAGCAGGCATCAGGGATTAGTCCGAACTGGATACACAGCCTTGATGCAAGTCACCTGATGCTGACTGTTCAGGCTTGCCGGAAGAAAGGCATCCGCTCCTTCAGTATGATCCATGACAGTTACGGAACCCATGCAGGGAATGCGTGGTATCTAGCAGCCGAACTGCGTCACCAGTTTGTCGAGATGTATACCAATACGGATGTTTTGAAGAATTTCAGGGAAGACCTGGAACTTCAGACAGGAGCTGAACTTCCTGCACTCCCGGAGAAGGGAGAACTGGACCTGGAAGAGGTGAGAAGAAGCCCGTTCTTCTTCGCGTGAACCAATTACCCCACACCTTAGAACTAATAATTTCAACCTGGAGATTTACGAATGTCCACTGAGCTTTATAACATCAGCGTTTATGATGCACAGAACACAGACCGCCTCCTTGGAACCCTGAAGACCTGCGCTCCCGCCCCTTCTGAAACTTCCCTTCTGATTGGCCTGGCGAGTTTTGAATGGTTCTGGCGAGAGCTGACACCTACAATAAAATGTGCCGTCCTCAAGACCTGTACACCTTTGAGAAATCTTATGGTTACTCCTGAGTTTTCCCTTCCAGAGTAACTTCCAGATCAATTACCCCACACCTAAGGAATAAATAACCAGCCTCAAAAATGGCGCTGAAACAATGCCGCACGTCTAACCCCCAATAGACCACCACAAGCAAAACTTAACTCGGCTCGTCAGTGAAAACTACTGGCGGGCCTTTCCTACTTAAGCAACCTCAATGGAGATCATCATCATGTCGAGCAGTAAAGAAACAACCCGCTACCAGTCCGCACTGGGGCGAGCAATCAACCTTTGGAACCGAGGCCGTGAAGTGTCCTCAATGATTATCCAAGAGCTGGTGGCTGATGGCTACGATGTTCGTTTGTTGAGGGCGCACCACTTCAAACCCAATGGAATTTAATGCCCACTAACAACCCGAAGAAATACCCAAAACTGACCACTCCGCGTGGTGTATTCAAATGGCCGCGATTGGCTGAAGCTGATTACGGTAATGATAAGTTCCCAAAACCAAACGGTGAATTCAAAGTCACTCTGGTTCTTGCAGGTGATGCAGCCCAGCAGCTCATTCGCAAGATTAGGCCTTTCTATGATGAGGCACTGGATCAGGGCAAGGCAGAATACGCAAAGCTTCCTGTGAAGACCCGTAAGTCAAAGGCACTGGCAATCAATGACTTCTACTCTCCCGTCTATGATGAGGAGACTGAAGAGGAAACGGGCGCTTACGAGTTCAAGTTCTCCATGACCGCTTCCGGTGTCAATAAGAAGACTGGCAAGAAGTGGGAACGCAAACCAGCTCTGTTTGACGCCAAGGGCAAACCACTTCCAAAATCCATTTCTCCATGGGGTGGCTCTGAAGGCAAAGTCTCCTTCAGCATGAACCCTTACTTCATTCCCGGTACATGCATGGTTGGTCTTAAGCTGATGCTTGAGGCAGCTCAGATTATTGAGCTGGTCTCTGGTGGTCAGAAGGATGCGAAAGGCTACGGCTTTGGTGAAGAAGAAGGCTTTGAAGCTGATGAAGAGTTCGGGGACGAAAGTTCTGAGGACGAAACCAAAGCAGAAGAAGAGGGGGATGGCGACTTTTAATGTCATCATATCGCCCCTCCAAGAAAGTTCTGGAAAGCGGCTTCCGCTCAGGTTTAGAGATTGCTCTTGCAAAACAACTAGATGAGCAGGGCATCTCCTATGAATATGAGACAGACCGGATCAGGTTTGTCCAGCCTGCTACCAACCGCACCTACACACCTGACTTCTTCCTCCCTAATGGTCTCATCATTGAGGCCAAAGGTTGCTTCACTGCGGCTGATCGAAAGAAGCACATGTGGGTTCGCCAGCAGCACCCTGAGCTAGATATTCGCTTCGTCTTCAGTAACTCCAGGACAAAGCTCCGTAGCAATTCCCCAACAACTTACGGTGACTGGTGCCACAAGAACGGCTTCCGGTTTGCTGATAAGAAAATCCCCAAAGAATGGATTAATGAGTAACCTCTTCACCGCTCGCAAGAGTACCGAAGTTATTGTCATTCACTGTGCTGCAACTACTCCCACACAGGACATTGGCGTTAAAGAAATCCGAAGCTGGCACCGAAAGCGCGGCTTTACGGACATTGGCTATCATTACGTAATCCGGCGTGATGGTTACATTGAAGAAGGACGCCCTGAGCATGTTGTTGGAGCACACGCTAAAGGCTTCAATCGCCACTCCCTTGCTATCTGCATGGTGGGTGGGGTTGATGAAGACCTTGAGCCGGAAGACAACTTCACCAGACAACAATATGCAACATTGGAAAACCTGCTGAATGAACTGAAGGTTTCCTATCCGGGAGTTGATATCCTTGGTCACTGTGACCTTCCGCGTGTAGCCAAGGCCTGCCCTTCCTTCAGCGTCAGAAAGTGGCTCAGGTCTCTGGAAAGCGGTTCGGTGAAACCAGCACCCTCTATTGCATATGTGACTATCACACCGAAGCTGAACACAATCTGGGCGCTTGCCAAGTACTATGGCTACAACCCTCAGGTGATGGTTGACCTCAACAGCGAGCTTGACCCTGCAAAGCTTCAGGTGGGCCAGAAGATCAAAGTACCAAACTTCTGACCCACACAGCAGAAGAGATGACTACGTTGTTACCCCGGCGTAGTCATCTTGTGGAACATTCATGAACAATCAAAACATTGTAATTCTAAGGCACCTTTGCGCCGGGAAGACGATCACGGCTGCTGAAGCGTTCGTGCACTTCCGGGTGCAGCGGTTATCAGCACGTATCAAAGACCTGCGGGATGCAGGCCACAAAATTAATACCATCATGCACCGGGACCACGCGAACAAGTATGTAGCTCGTTACGCACTCCACAGTCCGGTAGCCACACGATGGATGTAGAAGAAGAAGAGAGCTATTGCGTGGGCCATGAACCTTGTCCCTCCTGTGGTTCCTCAGACAATCTGGCGAGGTACTCAGATGGTCATGCCTATTGTTTCTCAATGGGCTGCAACCATTATGAACCAGCCGATAACTCCCAACGAAAACAAAAGGCCAGCTCATTGGCATCAAAGAAACTCATCACCACTGGTGAGGTCCGTGCGGTTAGCTCTCGCTCGCTCAGTGAAGAGACCTGCCGCAAGTTTGGCTATGCGGTTGCAAAGGTGGCTTATGATGAAGACGAACACGGCTACGTCTCCCATCCTTCCGGCAAGCCATGTCAGGTTGCAACCTATCATGACAGGAATGGTGGTCTTGTAGCCCAGAAGCTACGGTTTGCCGATAAGTCGTTTACCTTTCAAGGCTCATTCAAAGAAGCCGCCCTGTTCGGGCAGCACCTGTGGGGAGCTGGTGGCCGGAAGATCGTTATCACGGAAGGTGAGATTGACTGCATGTCAGTCTCTCAGATGCAGGGCAACAAGTGGCCTGTAGTCTCAATCCAGAATGGAGCAGGAGGCGCTAAAAAGTCCCTCGTAGCACAGCTTGAATGGCTAAATACCTTTGAAGAGGTTATCCTGATGTTTGATCAGGATAGGCCGGGACAACAAGCAACTGAAGAATGTGCGCGTCTCTTTCCTCCAGGCAAGTGTAAGATTGCAACACTCACCCGAAAAGACCCTAACGAACTCCTTGTGAATGGGGAAGGAGATCAGATCATCAATGCTATCTGGTCCGCTAAGCCTTATCGCCCTGATGGGATTGTTACTCTTGCAGATGTCAAAGATGAAATCCTGAAGCCCATTGAACATGGTCTGCCCTGGTGGTCCAAGGCTCTGACAGAGTTAACCTATGGTCGGCGCTCCGGTGAGATTTACGCACTGGGTGCGGGTACCGGGATTGGCAAGACTGACTTCCTCACACAGCAGATTGTCTATGACATTACCGAGCTGAATGAAGCGGTGAGTATCTTCTTCCTTGAGCAACAGCCAAAGGAAACAGGCAAGCGGCTGGCGGGTAAATTTGCTGGCAAGCGTTTCCATATCCCAGAGGGCGGGTACACTCAGGAGGAACTTTCCGAGGCTGTAGACAAGCTGGAAGCGGGCGGCAAGCTGTCAATGTATGACAACTTCGGAGCCTGTGACTGGGAAGTTATTCGCGAGATCATCCGCTTTCAGGCTCATGGCGAAGGCACTAGGCTCTTCTATATTGATCACCTCACGGCCCTTGCTGCGGCTGAAGAGGATGAGCGCAAGGCACTTGAGCAGATCATGGCTGAGATGGGCGCTCTTGTGAAAGAGCTGGACATTATCATCCACCTTATCAGCCACCTGGCAACTCCTGATGGAACACCTCACGAGGAAGGTGGGCGTGTGATGATCAGACACTTCAAAGGCTCACGGGCAATTGGCTTCTGGTGTCACTACATGTTCGGCATGGAGCGTAACCAGCACGATGAAGACCCTGGAAGACGTTCAGTCACCACCTTCAGGGTTCTGAAAGACAGACACACAGGCAATGCTACAGGCGAGTGTGTCCTCCTTGGCTATGATACTGGAAACGGAAACCTTTTCGAGACCAGCTTGCCAGTCAAACCTGAATCGCATGGCTTCAGGAATGAGACCGTGCATAATGATGAAGTACCCTTCTAAGGAAACATGAACCTCATACCCTTCGATGAGTGGATGAAGCTATATGCTCACCACGGGTTCGAGGAGTGTATCTCTGTGCCCAGGACAGGCCGGAAGTTCGCCTATGATATTGAGACCAATGGCCTCTACTGGGAAGCTACGGTCATACACTCGCTCGTCCTCATTGATCTGGACACTGAAGAAGTAATCTCCTGTGCAGATCAGCCCGGCTACGTGCCGATTAAAGATGGCCTTAAGTTGCTGATGGAAGCGGCTGTTATCATAGGCCACAACACAATCAACTTCGACAACCCTACAATCACTAAGCTCTGTCCCTGGTGGAAACCTAAAGGGCTTGTTCTTGATACGTTGATTTACTCCCGCGTGATCTTCACTGACATGCGTGAGAAAGATGAGCCTTTCCGGCGTGTTCCTCCGAAGCTGAAAGGTTCCCACTCGCTTGAAGCCTGGGGCTTACGATTACGCTACTGGAAAGGTGACTACTCCAAAGAGATGGAGGCCCATGGCTCAGACCCGTGGGCTGCCTGGAACAAGGAGATGCAGGACTACTGCGTTCAGGATGTTCAGGTGACCCTGTTTGTTTGGAAACGCTTACAGAAAGAAAAGCTTGCACCTATGGCCGTGTGGCTTGAACACATGTTCGCGGAGATCATCACCCACCAGCATTACTTCGGTTTTGGCTTCAATGAAGAGGGCGCTGTGAAGCTCTACGGAAAGCTTTCGAAGCGCCGTATGGAAGTTGCCCGTGACATGGCTGACAGCTTTCCTCCGAAGGTGGTTGAAACGGTCTTTATTCCAAAGGTCAACAACAAGACCCGTGGCTATGCGAAGGGCGTCCCGTTCCTCAAGCGCAAGAGTGTGGAGTTCAATCCATCCTCCCGCCAGATGATTGCTGAGCGGCTCATAGAGAAGGGCTGGGAGCCAACTGAGTTTACTCCCTCAGGCCAGCCTAAGGTAGATGAGACAATCCTCTCTGGTCTTCCTTATCGGGAAGCTGAGGTTCTGGCTGAACACTTCCTGATTGAGAAGCGTATCGGGATGGTGGCAGAGGGTAAGCAGGCCTGGCTTAAGCTTGTCCGAAAGGGGCGCATTCACGGCTCTGTGAACACAAACGGAGCGGTGACAGGAAGGTGCACTCACAGTGCTCCTAATGTGGCTCAGGTGCCCTCTGTAACAGCTCCTTATGGTGCTGAATGTCGTGACCTGTTTGGTGCCTTTCAACCGGGCTGGGTTCAGGTTGGTGCTGATGCCTCAGGTTTAGAGCTTCGCTGTCTGGCTCACTTCATGGCGAAACATGATGAAGGGGCCTACAGGGATATTTTGCTTGAAGGTGACATTCACTGGGCAAACGTAAAGGCCTTGGGTCTCACTACAGAAGAGCGTGACGACACTGACCCGCTTCATAAACTCTACCGTGATGGAGCCAAGACCTTCATTTACGGTTTCCTTTATGGGGCGGGTGCCCAGAAGATTGGCGAGATTATTCAGGAGATCGTTGCGAAAGCTAAGCGAGATGGTCTTGAATACAAACATCTTCAGAAGACGTTCTTCAAGGGGGCAGACAACCCGACTGTAGAACACCTTGAAAGTGCAGGGAAGAAACTGAAGAAGAACTTTCTGAATAAGACACCAGCACTTCGTAAGCTTCGCAATAATGTGAAGGTTGTTTGTCAGCAACGGGGTCACTTGCGCGGTCTTGATGGCCGTAAGCTGGTCATCCGCTCAGCGCACTCAGCACTCAACACCCTCCTTCAATCAGCAGGAAGTCTCATTGTTAAGCTGGCAACAGTGCTCGCCTTCATGGAACTGCTGAACCGCAAACTGAAGCCTGGAAAGGACTTTGGGCAAATGGCTCATGTCCATGATGAGGTTCAATATTCCAGCAAAGAAAAACACGCGGGGATGGTTGGCGAGGTGGTCCTTGCTGCATTCAAACAAGCTGGTGAGAGGTTCTCATTTAAGTGTCCCATAGATGGCGAATACAAGATTGGAAAAACATGGAAAGCTTGCCACTAAAGATGGTGGAGGTTCTGAGCATGGCCTGGAACTATCCATTCACGACCAAGAGCGACTTTGCAAGGAAGTTTGCAACATTCATTGGAGCGGCTGCAAGTGATGGTTTTATCACAACCCGGATTGCCCCCGGACACTACGGGAACACATGGCAGATCACACCAGAAGGGCTTCAGCACCTCTTTGCGCTGTGGGGGGAGAACTCATGATGTTCACCTTAACAATCATCGCAGGTTTCGTCTGGATGATCTTTATCCATAGCCTTGTGAAAGAGGCTGAAGTTGGGGCACTTACTGAGGAAACCAATGAATAAGCGTATCCTTCTCATTGACGCTGATGTGGTAGCTTACGAGGCAGCTTCGTCAGTGGAACAGGCTACTGATTGGGGCGACGGTTTCTGGACATGGCATACTGACGAGAATGAAACCCGCCGCGTCTGTATGAACCAGATTGACAAGTACATGAGCACCCTGAAAGCAGATGAATACAAGCTCTGCTTAACGGACAGCGAAGGGAACTTCCGCTTCAATGTACTGCCTACCTACAAGGGCAACCGTAAGAGCCTGAAGCGCCCCATCATTCTTCAGCATATCAAGCAATGGATGATTGATGACCTTGGAGCCTATTGGCGTGAGGGGCTTGAAGGCGATGACTGCATGGGCATCCTTGCGACCAGCAAGAGCCTTAAAGGTGAGAAGATCATCGTGTCCATTGATAAGGACATGAAGACCATTCCCGGTCTCTTCTATCGAAATGAGGAAGCTGGTCTTGTCGAAATCTCTCAAGAAGAAGCAGACCGCTTCCATCTCATCCAGACACTCGCCGGGGATGTTACGGATGGCTATGAAGGCTGTCCGGACATTGGCATGGAAAGAGCTGCTAAGGCTCTCGAAGCCATGACCATACTTGTCCCTTATGAGCACACACTCTCGCGTGGACCACGCAAAGGCCAGAGCGAAACCCGCTATGAGGAAGTCCCTACGGATGATCCCTGGGAAGTGGTGGTCTCGCGTTATCAGGCTGCTGGCTTAGGAGAGAGCGAGGCGCTTACTCAGTCCCGTGTTGCCCGCATTCTGAGAGCTTCAGATTACAACTTCAAAACAAAGGAACCTATCTTATGGACGCCAAAGAGTACCCGGACGGAGACCCTAAATCTGCAATAGGTGCAACCAAACCCTCCATGTCTGTAGTCCCTCCTGTGGCACTCCTTCAGCTCTGTACTGCAATGCAGGATGGAGCGGGGAAGTACGGAGCAATGAACTGGCGAGGAACTGGCGTGAACGCTCTGGTCTATTACAACGCCTGTATGCGTCACCTGATGGCGTGGTTTGACGGTGAGGACAAGGCAGAGGACAGCGGTGTGCATCATCTGGCCCACGCTATGGCCTGCCTTGCAATCATGATGGATGCTGAAGCCTGTCAGAAATTGACTGATGACCGTCCTCAGGCTGGATGTGCGGGTGATCTTATTGAGGCGCTGACGAGGGCTAAGGCTGCGGCATGAGATTGGAAGTAGCAAGAGGGTATGTTTTATCGCTCTATGACTATACAGGGGTGGCGGTAAGGCCCTGGGCAGAGGCAGGTTACAAGTGTGTGTGTTTTGATATTCAACACAATCGCGTTTTGCCCCGTATTGAAACGTACCAGGGTGGTGGTTCGATCCTTTTCATCAGCGCTGATCTTCACGACCGCGAAGTATTGAGTGATATCGCAAACACCTACAAAGAACACGCCCTGTTCATGATGGCCTTCCCGGTTTGTACAGATATGGCCGTTTCAGGCGCGGCTCATTTTGCAACTAAAAAGGCGACAGATTTACTGTATCAGGAGAAAGCGGTGGATCATGCTCGTTGGTGCGCAACTTTGGGGGATGTGCTTGGATGCCCCTACTTTATCGAAAATCCACGTTCGGTTCTGTCAACCAAATGGCGCAAGCCAGATCATAGTTTCGAGCCTTTTGAATATGGTGGGTACATACCGGAAAGCAAAGCAACTCACCCGGAGTGGCCCAATTACATAGCCCCTCGGGATGCTTATCCCAAGACGACTTATCTGTGGGTAGGGAATGGGTTTAAGCTGCCAGAAAAGAGACCCGTGCAGTGCCCTCCCGACTACGCGGCTCAGTATAAAAAGCTCGGCGGTAAATCAATGAAAACAAAGAATATTCGCAGTGCAACACCCAGAGGGTTTTCTCAAGCTGTCTTTGAGGCAAATGATTACCCCACACCTTAGGAGGATACACTATGTCATTTCCAATTATTAATAAGGCTCTGCTTGATGAGCTGGATAAGAGGTTTCCTGAACGAAGCGCTGAAATTGAATGGACTGAAAAAGAAGTCTGGCACAGGGCAGGTCAACGTTATGTCATCCGGTTCCTTAAGGCACAGTTCGACAGGCAGAACGCAGACTCCCTGAACCAGAAAGCACTTCCACCAAATGTGTAAACCTAAAACACCAAAGATCGAAGCAATAGCCCCGGCTCCCACCCCTACTAAGGGTGCCGAAGAGGTTGAAGCACCAGAAACCCCTAACAAGAAACTCAAGGCCAAAAAGAAGGGCCGGGGCTCTTTGAAAATTCCCCTCGACAAAACCCGGACAGGAGGGGGCGTGAACGGTCTTAACGTGCCAAACGGATAATCAATGAACACAACAGCAGTTGGCAGATATAGCCAACTTGAGACTACCCGCTCAGGTCCACTGCGAAGGGCCAGAGATGGCGCTGCACTTACCATTCCTGCACTGCTCCCCCCTTCAGGCAACAGCGACAGTTCGAAGCTGACAACCCCTTATCAAAGCGTAGGCTCACGGGGTGTCAATAATCTGGCTTCCAAACTACTGCTCTCACTGTTTCCTCCTAACGCTCCTTTCTTCAAATTCTCAATTGATGAGTTCACGCTCATTAAGCTCACAGAGAACCCCAGCTTAAAAGCGGAAGTTGATAAGGCTATGGGCTCTGTTGAGCGTTCAATCATGCTGGAAATTGAAAGCATTGCTCTTCGCTCATTCCTGCATGAAGCACTGAAACAGCTCATAGTTGCTGGTAACGTTCTGGTTTACATGGGGCCGGGAGGAAAGACGAAAGTCATCCGTATGGACCGCTATGTGATCAGGCGTGACCCTATGGGGGAAGTGCTTGAGATCGTTATCAAGGAATCTGTAGCTCCATCAACGTTGCCCCCTGATGTTCTCAGGCTCGTAGCCGGGGAGATGAAGGAAGACGAGAAAGTCATTGACCTTTATACCTCGCTTAAGCGGGCAAAGAAGAAGTGGGAGGTCTTCCAGGAGGTCAAAGGACATAAAATACCTTCCTCCCGTGGCTCCTATCCTCTTGATAAGAACCCATGGATACCGCTTCGAATGAGCGCGGTCAGCGGGGAAGACTGGGGCCGTTCGATTGTCGAGGAATATTACGGCGATCTGACTTCTCTGGAAGTCCTCTCTAAGGCCATTGTTCAGGGTTCGGCTGCGGCTGCTAAGGTTCTGATGATGGTCAATCCAAATGGAAGCACTGATGTAAAGGACGTATCCAGATCGGAGAGCGGCGATATCATTTCAGGCCATGCAGGGGACGTTACAGTTCTTCAGCTTGAAAAATATGCTGACTTCAGGATTGCAGCAGAGACCCGCCAAGAGATCACAACACGTCTTTCCTTTGCCTTCATGTTGAACTCAGCAGTGCAGCGAAATGCTGAACGAGTGACAGCCGAAGAAATCCGCCTAATGGCCTCTGAATTAGAGGACACATTAGGGGGTCTTTATTCGGTTCTCAGTCAGGACTTACAGCTTCCTGTTGCGACGCTCACCCAGTATCGCATGGAAAAAGAAGGCAGATTGCCTAAGCTCCCGGACGGCGTGGTTAAACCAAGCATTGTCACAGGTCTGGAAGCTATTGGCCGAGGTAATGACCTTACAAAGCTTGACCTCTTCCTTAAAGGGATTGCCGAGTTATTTGGCCCGGAAGCGGTGGCCGAGAACGTCAATGTTCCTGATTACATCACCCGAAGAGGAACGGCACTTGGCATTGATACGGCTGGACTGGTGCGGACTCAGGAAGAAATTCAACAGGAACGCCAGAACAGACAAATGCAGGAAATGACTCATTCCTTAGGACCGAAGGCCATGGAAATAGCAGCACAACAACAGCAACAGTAAGGACAATAAAATTGACAGAAACGGCTCACGAAGATCAGGACGCCACTCCTGAAGAGGAACCTACCATTACTCCTGAAAAGGAACCTACCCCGGAACCTGCCATTACTCCTGAGATAAAGAAGACTGCAAAGCGGTCTCCTAAGGCCAAGACAACCTCACAAGCCCCTTCAGGTCCGCCTATGTGCACACTCACAATCACAGACTATTAGGGTCTCATGACAACAATTAACACCGAAACAGGCACAGTAACCTCACCAGAAGAGGTTGCTTCTCACGAACAGAAGATGGCTGAAACCTTCGATAAGTCTCAGCAACCTCCCGTTACAGAACCCCCGGTAACTCCCCCCGCTACAGAAACAACAGAAAAACCAGACTGGCTACCTGAAAAGTTCTGGGATGCTGAAAAGGGAGCAGCCCGTACAGAGGAACTTGCAAAGGCAGGAACCGAGTCTGAGAATGAAGCGCTTGATATAGATGCAGCCGAAAAGGCTGTGAATGATGCGGGTCTCGACTTTAGCGCTTTGCAAACCGAGTTCATGGAAAGCGAAGGCTTCTCTGAGGCAACCTATGCAACTCTTGCCGAGAAGGGCATCTCTAAAGATATCGTAGATTCCTACATTGCAGGCCAGCAGGCGGTAGCCACTCAGTTCCAGCAGGAAGCTATGGCTGTTGTAGGTGGTGAAGAGACCTTCACCAGGATGTCCGAATGGGCAGCAAAGAACCTCTCCAAAGAGGAACTTGGAGCCTACAATTCTGTAGCTGATAAAGGGGACCTGGACGCTGTGAAGCTGGCGTTATCGGGCCTCCATGCAAAGTACGTTGCTGCTGGTGAAGATGCCCCGAACCTGCTCAACGGTGACCAGACCTCCGGCGACGTGCCAACCTTCCGGAACTGGGCACAGGTAACAGCGGCGATGAGTGACCCCCGCTACACAACTGACCCTGCCTACCGTGAAGAAGTCAGTAAGAAACTGAACAGCTTCAACGGCTGATCATCAAGGACAATATGACAGACATTTTCAATTTCCTCATGGGCAACTATGAGATCATCCTCGTGGCCATTCTGGCTTTGCTCATAGTAGGTGCAGCAATCGCCAAGGGGACCAGAAACACAACTGATGATGCAGTCTTTGCGCGTCTTATCAGCGGTGTCCGTACCCTTATGGACCTTGTTGGCAAGAAGCCTGAGCCAAAGCCGAAGCCTGAGAAGGCATCCTGAATACCTTACTAAAGGCTATCTATCTCATCTCCCTGCTTATCGAAAGGTTTGTGAACTACCTCGATAAGCAGAGGATGAAGAAGGAAATCCTCAATGAGTTTGAGGCTGAAGATCGCCGCGTCATCAAAGAGGTAAGTCTCATTGAAGAGCAAGTTGCTGATGCTGACTTTAATGCTCTTATTGAGCGCATGTCAAAGTACGACAAGACAGGCACCCCCGCCTCCTGACAATCTTCGAAGCTGCGCGTGGGTAAAGCCTTTGGACTTCAAAACTGATGATATGGAGTTCAACCTGAGACAGATCATCACACACAACACTAAGTATGAACGCTTCACCAGGTAAAGCGTGTCGCAAATCAACAAATTCCAAGGTAATATAATTGACTAATTCTAATGTATCGCGCATCGGTCAGGTAAATGGTTCCGGCGATGTGGATTCTCTCTTTCTCAAAGTCTTCGCTGGTGAGGTTCTAACCGCTTTTGGTCGGACTAACGTGATGATGGACAAGCACTTTGTCCGCACAATATCCAGTGGTAAATCTGCACAGTTTCCCTCTGTTGGCCGTATTGGTGCCCGTTACCACACGCCGGGTGAGGAAATTCTGGGGCAGAAGGTGAACCATGCTGAGTCTGTAATCACCATTGATAATGTGCTGATTGCAGATGCTTTCATTGCAAACATTGATGAAGCCAAAACTCACTATGATGTTCGCTCCACCTACTCGAGTGAAGTGGGCCGTGCACTGGCAAAACAGATGGACAAACACGTCCTTCAGACCTTGGCGAAAACGGCCCGTCTTGCAAACCCTGTTGCTGACCTTCCCGGTGGTTCTGTTATCTCTGGTATTGACGCAACGCAGGTTGATAACCTGATTGATGCCCTTTGGGCGGCTGCTCAAAAGCTTGATGAGAAAGACGTACCTGAAGAAGAGCGTTACGTTGTTGTGCGTCCGGAGCAGTACTACCAGCTCGCACAGTCCACCAAACTCCTGAACCGGGACTGGGGTGGCCGGGGCGTTTACGCTGAAGGGACTGTATTCAAAGTTGCAGGCATCACTATTGTAAAGTCCAACAACCTCCCTTCTACGAATATTGCTGATGGTACTGTGGGTGCAGGCACTGAAAACCGCTATGGAGGTGACTTCACCAAATGTCTTGGTGTGGTCTTCCAGAAGTCCGCTGTGGGTACTGTGAAACTGCTCGATCTTGCAATGGAGCAGGAATACCTCATTGAGAAGCAGGGCACCCTCATTCTCGGCAAATACGCTGTAGGTCACGGGGGGCTGCGTCCTGACTGTGCAATTGAGCTTACAGCTTCCGCTGCTGTTACTCCACCAGCAGGTGGTTAATTCACAATAACACTCACATAACCAACCTTGAGGGTCTCATTGCGAGGCCCTTTTTTCATTTCATAAGGAAACCCATGGAACTCCTGACCCCTACAAGTGAGCTTGAGGCTGTCAATCTGTTGCTGTTTACGATTGGTGAAAGCCCGCTGAACAGTCTTGAGGATGCGGGGGTGGTTGATGCTGTCCTTGCTCACAATGTCCTGCGGGACACAAGCAGATCTATTCAAAAGAAAGGCTGGAGCTGGAACCACGAGACAGCATTTTCCCTCTGTGAGAATATTGAAGGTGAAGTTGTAATCCCGGCTTCAGCCCTCTCATTCCTCCCGACCAGAAAACAGGAGCGGGGTGTTTATGTCCAGCGCGGGCAGCGTGTCTATGACAGGGTTGAACATACCTACGCAATTAAACGCACTCTCCTTGCTGACATTACGTTCTTCCTTCCATTTGATGAACTCCCTGAGACGGCCCGCTCCTATATCTCCACGGCATCTGCAAGGCGCTATCAAGCAGGGCGCATTGGTTCTGATGTGCTCCATGCTTTCAGCAAGGAAGATGAATTGCGGGCACTGAGCGACCTCATGAGCGAGGAAACAAGGCAGGCAGATTACAACTTCTTTGAGGACAGTCATTCAGTTTCCAGCGGCTGGCTGCGATGACTTTGGTGTCCGATAGTCTCCCCAATCTGATCAACGGGGTCTCACAGCAGCCTTATTCGCTTCGCCTTGCCTCCCAGTGTGAGCTGCAAGAAAATGGGTTGTCCTCTGTCGTAGATGGGCTTCTAAAGCGCCCTCCAAGCGAATTCAGAGCGTGGGTGAAGGATTTTGGTGCAGGGCCAGTCTATGCGCACACCATCAACAGAGATAGGGTTGAGCGCTATCATGTGCTCATATCAAACAGGAACCTGCGGGTATTTGATCTGGATGGAACAGAGCGGACGGTGAACTTTCCAAAAGGGAAAGACTATCTGACCACTTCAGATGCTCGCATAGATATCAGAGCACTTACAGTTGCCGACTATACATTCATCCTGAACACTCAGAAGGTGTGCCGGAAAGACCCTGTA
The DNA here is from genome assembly GCA_947502585.1 of uncultured Pseudovibrio sp. Taxonomy (GTDB): domain Bacteria; phylum Pseudomonadota; class Alphaproteobacteria; order Rhizobiales; family Stappiaceae; genus Pseudovibrio. Next base: position 11,450 of record CANNAV010000036.1, on the reverse strand, counting down.
GAGAAGGTTCCTTTGAGGAAACCTGAAGCCGTTTTCTGGGTACGTCAGGGGGCCTATTCAACCACCTATACGGTGACTGTGGATGGTGTTAAGTCAGAATTCAAAACTTCAAAAGACAATGTGGATCAGATTGCCACGGACTACATTGCAACACAGCTTGCCTCAGGCCTGTCATCCCTTAATAGCAAGCTTAACATCCGAAGGGATGGTTCTATCGTGATCATCACGGGTAAGAGCCACGCTGACGACTTTTCCATATCCTGTTCAGATGGTCTTGGTGATGTTGCTATCCGCCTTGCAAAGGGCACAGTGCAGAAGTTCACAGAGCTTCCTGCAAGGGCACCTGATGGCTTCACAGTGAAGGTGCAGGGTGACCAGACGAACGGCTTTGATGCTTACTATGTGACCTTTCAGACCGAGGAAGGAAGCACTGAGGGTATCTGGAAAGAAGGTGTTAAGCCGGGAGAGCTGAACGCACTTAACAATGAAACCCTTCCATGGACACTGGTTCGTGAAGCAAATGGAACATTCACCTTCTGTCCTGTTGAGTGGGGTAAGCGACTTTCCGGTGATCTGGATATCGTTGGCTGGCCTTCCTTTGAGGGCCGCACAATTAACGATGTGTTCTTTTACCGCAACAGACTGGGCTTTCTGAGTGATGAGAACCTCATACTCTCGCGCAACGGCGACTTCTTTGAGTTCTTCCCTGCCAGTGTCCAGCAAACACTGGACAGTGATCCTGTTGATGTTGCCGCATCAGATGTGAAGGTGAGCATTCTCAGACATGCTATCCCGTGGAACCAGACCCTGTTTCTTTTCTCAGATCAGACACAGTTTGTTCTGGGAGAGACAGAGCTGCTCACCCCAAAGACCGTGGCAATCAACAAGGCTACGGAGTATGAGTGCTCACTGGATGCCAGGCCCGTGGTGTCGGGCCATAATATCTACTTCTCAACCAACCGGAGCGGTTACACAGCGGTTCAGGAATACTATGTTGATGAGGCGGCTACCTCCTATAATGCACGGGATATTACTGCCCATGTACCCCGCTATGTGGCCCCGGATGTGTCGAAGCTGGAAGCGTCATCAAATGAGTCTGTGCTCTTAGCACTCTCTCAGGCGGAACGGAACAAGTTGTTTGTTTACAGCACCAACTGGAATGGAAATGAGAAAATCCAGTCGTCATGGTCCACTTGGAAGTTTGGTGCAACTGATGAAATCCTGAACGCCTCCCTTATTGAAAGTACCGTTCATATCTTCATCCGAAGAGGGGCTGATGTGTTCTTTGAGATCATTCGTCTGAACACTTCCGACACTGTTGGGAGACCGCTGCTTGACTGCCTCGTATCAGCCTCTCAAATCATCTCAACGCAATACGATGCGGTAGCAGGAGTGACCACAATCACGCTCCCGTTCAGGGCGTCCTTCATGGGTGAACTGCAAGTTATCGCAGATGAGGAAACGCAGGACTATGGCAAGGGTGCCTCTGTCGTCATCAAGAGCACAGAAGCCAGAGATGACGCAATCAGGCTCCAGGTGCACGGTGAGGTGGGTAAGTGTTTCGTTGGGAGGCCCTACAGGTTCAGGTACAGGTTCTCAACCATCATCCTGCGTGAAAATGCTGCGGGCGGTGGCCGGGTGGCTGTTACGGATGGCAGGCTTCAGCTCAGGAAGATGCTGCTCACCTACGCTAACTCCGGCTATTTCTGTGTCCGGGTCACTCCGAAGGGCAGGGAAACATACACTTACACATTCACAGGTCGTGTGCTTGGCTCTCTGGATAACAAAATTGGTGTGGAGAGTATTGAAAGCGGAGACTTCAGTTTCCCGCTGGTGAGCAAGAACGATCAGGTAACAATCGAAATTGAGAACGACACACACCTTCCATGTGCATTCCTGAGTGCTGGCTGGGAAGGTCTTTATGTGACCCGTTCGCGGAGACTTTAACAATGATCAGAGTAAGGCAGGCAACCCTGTCTGACCTCAAATACCTTTCAGAAAATTTGCGGGAGGGAGACGTAGCTGAGCTGCTGGCTGCGGGGTCTGCCTCTCCTGTTGCAGCGCTGGCAGAGGGGTATATGTACTCACTGGTCCCTATGGTGGGCGTGGATGAGCGTGATGTGCCTCAGGCCATGTTTGGTGTGATCCCTTCAGGCGATGCAAGCTCCGCTCATGTGTGGATGTTAGGGACCAATGAGGCATTCAAAAGACCAATACGCTTTCTCAGAGAGAGCAGGCGGATGGTAGAGAACTGGAACAGGCAGTTTCCGATGCTTTCAAATTGGGTGGATTGCAGAAATACGCACCACATCAAATGGCTTAGCTGGCTGGGCTTCGTGTTCACCTGTGAGGCCACGGGAAAAGGCAAGGGAAATCTGCCGTTCTTCCAGTTTGTGAGGTTCACAAATGTGTGATCCATTAACAATGGCAGTCGCTTCAGTCGGCTCTGCGCTGGCGGGGGTTGCAGGAGAGTTTCAGGCAGCAAATACACAGGACGGTCTTTACAAGGCCAACGGGGAAAGTGCGAACAATTCAGCAAGGGAACAATACGCATCAACACAACTGCGAATGTCACAGGAAATGGATGCAGCAGCCACCGAAAAACACACAGCGGGACTTGATGCACAGCAGGCCATTGCCACAGCCGAAACCTCTGCGGGGGAAGCAGGAGTGTCGGGGCTGTCAGTGGATCGTCTCCTGCGTGATTTTCATGGCCGTGAAGCACGATACAGTTCTTCGGTGGATGAGAACCTTGATATGTCCCTGAGCCAGTTGGAGCAGTCCATGAAGGGCACCCGTTCAACAGCACAAAACCAGATCAATTCAGTCCGTCGTGGCTCAGGGCCCTCCTTCTTTGATGCGGGACTACGCATAGCCGGAGCCGGGGTCAAAGGCTATGCAAGCGGCGTAAAAAAGTAAGGATAATCAATGGCTAATCAAGTGGCAGGGCTGAACCCCGTACAAGGTCAGCAGGAGTCTGGCAGTATACAGACAAAACGCAGGACACCTACAGACCCGCATACAATACCAAACGCACCCCGGTTCCGTCCTCAGGCAGCGCCAGTGAGCACCTATGTTCGGCCAGAACAGCCTGATCTGAACAACCCTGCAACAGCCCTGGCCTCTGCCTTGGAGGGCATTAACCCTGCAATTGCTGTGATCACAAAGAAACACAAGAAGGACAGTTATGACAAGGCTGTGGCCTTCATGGGAGGCAAGTCTCATGAAGAGGTTATGGGCGCAGTCAGGGGGGGGCAGGCACCACAGTTAGAGAACGCTGTAGGGCAGCAGCTTTTTGGTAAGCGTCAGGCATTTTGGAGGGCGGAGCAGCTAAAGTTTGTCTATAGCAATGAGTTTGACAGGGACAATGGAAACCTTGAAGAGCTGATTAAAGCGGCCATAGATGAGGATATGTCCTCTTACGGCGATGATAAGATGTTCACTACAAATTACTTTGAAGTGCTTCAGCCGGAACTGGATAAGTTGCGCCTTGGACACAATGACTACCGTCAGGAGCGTCTGATGGCGCAGAGGAAAGACCAGATATTTGATGTCTGGTATCAGGGCGCTAACACTGCATTTGAGGATGGGCAGGCCCCTGAGGACATTGTGAAAGGCATCTATGCAGGTTTCCAATCCAATAAAGACTTTCAGCGACTTACTATTAAAGAGCAGCAGGAAATGCTTCTCGATCTGGCGGAGAGAAATATCAATGATGGCAACTTTGCTCTTGCTCAGGAAATGCTCACGCAGGAGCACGGGAGCGATGGTATAAAGCGCTCTTTGGTGAGTGACAGGGACTTTGGAAATGAAGCCTCGCGTCTTCTGGCCCTGAGCAATGCGAAACAGAAGAAAGTCGTTCAGACGTATCATGCTGATGTGGCGGAAGATCAGGCTCAAAAAACTGCCTTTGAGGCGCTCATGGGAGGCACAGCGGCCTCACTCACTGATACCGAACTCCCCACTTCCTCAGGCGGAACCCGCACCTATAGCGCAGATCAGCAACGCAAGGATGCTGCTAACTATTTCCTTCAGCGTATGGATGAGTACAGCCAGAAGAACGGCATAGCCCCTGAGGAGCAGTTTAACAACGAACTGACAGTGCTCTCTCAAAATGGGATTAAGCACCCACGCTGGGAAGAAACGCTTCAAACGGGCGCTGTAGCAGCCTCAGGGGTCACTGTTGCCAATGGGGGAAGCCTGCCTCCTGCACTGAAAGAGGGCTACAGTCTTTATACAAACCTGCGGGCCAGGAACCCGCGTTACCTCAATTCCATGCTGGATGACAGGTCCAGACAATATTATGAGGCTGTGCGTATTGGTCAGGACTATCTGAAGCTGGACTTGCAGGGCGCTCATATGAATGCCGTGCAGGCCACAGAGAATGCCCAGTCAGGGAAAACCCCCTACCATCGTTATAAAATTACCGACCTCAAGCAGGCGGTGAAGAAGGTTGAAAAGAAAGACCTGTTCCTCGGTATGGGTACTCGTTTGGAAAACGGGAGTGATCTTGCAGATGAGGTCTTTTCTACAGCGCAATACTATATCGGCTTAGGACTTCCTCCTGAGAATGCCCTTGTCGAAGCCACCTCAACCATCTCGGGCATCTACACCAATGTAGGGGGCTGGGCGGTTAAGCTTGGCGATTATGGACTTCCACAAAACACGCCAGAACTCATGGGGGAAATGCTGGACCAATATGTGACCAATCATCCTGATGAAGAGCTTGAGCGTGATGATCTTCAGGTGAGGCCCATGGGCAATGGTTCCGGTCTCTGGGCGATTGTCAATAAGGTCACTCAAGGGGCGGTTGAGGACAGATCAGCGGGACAAGGCATTATCCGCACACAGGACATTCTTGGCCTTGCTCAAGTCCAAAGAGACCAGCAGGAAAACGAGGCGCGTATGGCCGCTGATAAAGCGTCCGCTGAGCGCTATACGCCGTGGTTCGCAAATAAGCATATCTCGGTTGGTCCTCAGAAGTGGGGAGGATTTACCGATGAAGAGAAGCTGAAGATTGCTGAGCAGCGTAAGAGGCTCACCAGGGAGTACCATAAGGAAATTGATGCTGTTTCTAAGCTTCGGGAAGAGCATCAGCCTCCGCTAACAAGGGGTAATAACGTGCTTCTTCAGTAGTCTGTCCCTAATCCCACTCTAACAGCCTCGTACACCCCACGTACGGGGCTTTTTTGTATCCACATGAAGGAACCTTTATGACAACTGATATCCGGTCCATTGTGACCAATGCGGCTCAGCGCTATGGTCTTGAGCCGGAGACTATGCTCGCCATTGCTCAGGTTGAGAGTGTTATGGGCACGAAGCTTGATAACCCGACAAGTTCAGCGGGTGGCATCTTCCAGTTCATCGACAAAACATGGAAGTATTACGGCAATGGAAGATCAAAGTACGACCATGAAGCCAATGCAGACGCTGGTATGCGACTTGCCCGCAACAACAGCAGGTACCTGAAGAAGAAACTTGGCCGGGATATTACGGCGGGTGAATACTACCTCGCTCACCAACAGGGCGCAGGAGGGGCCTATAAAATCCTCAGACAGCCTGATGCAAACGCTGTGACCTCACTGGGGGATAAAAAGGTACGCCTGAATGTTCCCTCCTCCATGCGTAAAGATGGCTCCTACAAGCACCTTACGAATGCACAGTTTGCCCGGCTGTGGTCCGGTAAGATTGACAAGGCTAAAGCTCAGTTAGGGATTGAGGTCTCAACACCAATCCAGCAAAATGCCTCTCAAGGGTCGCAGGAAGTTCCTTCTGAGATTGGCTACGGTGATGTAACACCAATTAAAACCCTCTCGCACAAAGAGCGCAGGAGGCTTCAGGAGGGTGATGACACAACTGTACTGGAGGGTGTTACATCCGCATTAAGAGCTGAATGGTCAGTGGCGCAGATAAATCCTTTTGGTGGTCCTGATGATGCCCCTGACCCTGACTGGGTGCTGGACCTGAACGACAGAGATAAACATCTCACTAAAGGTATCCCTCCTGAATACTGGGACAGGCTGGGGGAGGCACACTCTGGAAAACACGCTGAGCGTATCTCGGAGGGTTTGCGTGAGGAATTGGAGCGGGAAGCAAAGATCAGCAGCATGGGGCCTGTAGCTGGTCCTGCCTTGCGCATTGCAGCAGCAATGACAGACCCCGGAGCGTGGGCAGTTACAGCCGCTATGGTGGGCACTGGTAATGTCTTTGGTGCCGGGGCGATGGCCGCAAAAAGGTTTGGCAGGGCAGGTACGATTGCTCTGGGCGCTCTTGAAGGGGCGGCATCTAACACTCTAGTTGATAGCGCTTTGATATCAGGTCAATATACACGGGAAGCTGATGAGCTTCTTTTCTCTATGGGCACAGGTCTGGTTATGGGAGGGGCATTCGGTGCTCTTTCAAAGACACCAATGTTCCAGGAAGAAGCGCTTGCTATTGAAGCGCTGGGGCGTCAGATGCAGGAGGAAGCCGCTGACAATGTGATTGGGAACGCAAGGTCAACTGTAGGTGCAGCAAGGGCTCCCTCCAGGAAGGACTTGCGGACTGATACAGACACAGACCGGAGAGCCACTCAGCTCTCAGCACCGGAGAAGCCTTTCGGGGATATTGCAGGGAAGACCCGCTATGATATCTCAGCGGGGATGAAAGATTCCAAAAACCCGCTGGAGAGGGAGATTGGCAATCACATCGTTGAAGATGGAGCGCGTAATGCTGGTGATGCAGTCACTCCTATTGGCACCTCTGAATATCAGTCACTCCTGTACAGAACCGTTGAAACAAACTGGCGACGTGCTTTTGATACCAACTTCAGGGCATATGCTAAGCGGGAAGGCATTGGATGGTTTCAGAAAAGAGCGGAGAAGCTTAAGTTCAGCCGTGAGGTCTATCGCTACGTCACTGATAGAAAGCCCGTGGATGACCGCTATGGGCCTGAAGTGATGAAGGTGGGAAATGCCTTCAGGAAGATGATGGATGAGTGGAGGGAGCTTGCCAACAATCCGGGAGCTTTCAAAGGCCAAGACTTGCCGGGACTGCGTGAGGACTTCCTTGAAGCAAACCCTCACTATGCCCCTCGCATTCCAAACCAGACAGCAATCAGGGAACTCACAGATGAGTTCGGCCAGGACAATCTGGGCGAGCTGGTGGCAGCAGCAGTCAAGGACTGGAACCCTGATATTGACCCTGCAATCGCCTCAAGGATTGGCAAGGGCTACATCACAAAGATGCATAAGCTTACAGCGGGGCAGGAGATAGGGGCATCGCGTATATTCAACGGGGAAGACCTTGATCAGCTTAAAGAGGTTCTGGAAGAATTTGAACTGGGCACTGAGGAAATCGCCCAGACTTTAAAGGTGCTGGAACAACGCAAGAAGGGTGGAGAGCGTTCGCGCATGAAGTCCCGACTGACCTTTGATGAGCAATTCAAAGCGAAGGTGAAGAACAAGCACGGACAGGTGCGCGAGGTCTCTATGAGTGATCTGTTTGTTCAGGATGCTGACTTCCTGATGCAAATCTACAGCCGCCATATGTCCGGTGATATTGCCCTCGCCAATCTGCGCATTAAGAATTCTCTTTATGGAAATGGGTCTGATGCCTCCGAATACCTCGTGGATGGCATTCGAAAGCAAGCTGACTGGGATGCTCTATTGGAGCGTGTGCGCTCAGTGGGAGAGTCTGTAGGTCAATCAGGGGACAGCCTACGGCGCCTGAACCACGTTTATAAGGCTATCCGGGGCACCCCGAACTTCGATGAGACCTCCACATTTGCGCAGTCTTTAAGGCTCCTTCGGGACTACAACTTCGTGCGCGTGATGGGACAGGTAGGCTTTGCCCAGATGCCGGAGATGGCGAATATTGCAGGTCAGGTGGGATGGAAGACCATGCTCACCTCTATACCAGCTATGCGCTCTTTTGTTCGCAATGCCCGGACTGGCAAGCTTGATGATGCTCTTGCAAGGGAGATCGAGGAGACCATAGGCTTTGGGACTGACGCACTGCGTATGAACACCATCTTCCGCAATGATGATGCAGCCTTTGGCTCTCATGCAGCGTTCTCAAACAAGTGGCTTCAAAAGATCGATAATGTCCTGTTTGAAAGTAAGAAGGTTGTCGCTAATGCATCCATGATGACCCCGGTGAACACGCTCCTTCAGCGGTGGGCTGGCAAGGCGATGTTTAACAAGTTCGCTCAGATGGCCGAGGGGACCTCAAAGATCAACATCAAGCGTATGAAGGGGCTGGGGCTGGATGAGGAGATGATGGAGCGTGTCTTCTCCCAGATCAGGAGCCACGCCAGATATGAAAGTGTACAGGGCCGTAAACTAAAGCAGCTTGATGTAGCCTCGTGGGATGACCTTGAAGCAGCCAGCGCATTCCAGCAGGCAGTCTACAGGTGGGGTCGCTCAGCGGTTCAGGAAGATGACATAGGCCAGTTTGCAGCATGGATGTCCCACCCCCTTGCCAGAACCGTCCTTCAGTTCCGTTCCTTCCTCCTTGCATCGTGGTCCAAACAGTTCCTTCAGGGTCTTAACTACCGTGATATGGAAGCCTTTACATCCTTTACCGGAACCGTGTTTGCTGGTGGTCTGGTCTACACAGCACAGACCCATCTCAATGCCATTGGCAGGGATGATCGGGAGGAGTGGTTAGAAAAACGCTTAGAGCCTAAACGCCTCATTACATCTGCTTTTCAGCGGTCCTCCTGGTTCTCTCTGCTGGCACCGGGGATTGACGCAGTGCACTTTGCTTTGTCAGGTGAAAATCTCTTTGATGGACGCACAACCGGGCTGAGCACTGGATTCTTCGGTAACCCCACAGTGGACCTCTTAGATACAGTCTTAGGCGGAGCACTTGGCGAGATCGTGGACGCCGGAGATGGCATCTCTCAGCAGGGAGCTGGCAGTATTAAAAGAGCACTCCCAGTGCATAACCTGATGGGCATCACTCAGATGTTCAATCTCATGGTCTCTGACCTGCCTGAGTATGAAAGCCGAGATCATTAACTACTCACAATAAATCAACTCAGCCTCTCCTCGTGGGAGGCCAAGGAGAACATATGGAATACTCGTACAACACCTGTCAGGGTGATGGTACAAAGACGACGTTTGCAATTACCTTCCAATACCTCAGTAAAGCCCATGTTAAAGCCTTTATAAATGGCACTGAGACGGCCTTTAAATGGCTCACAGGCAGCACTGTTGAAATCACTCCCGCTCCCTCAGGGAGGGTACTTATCAAGCGTGAGACGCCACTTGATCAAGCGCAGGTCTTTTTTAAAGACGGCTCTATTCTTCGCGACAAGAGTTTGAACGCCTCGACCCTTCAAATGCTGTTTGCGGCACAGGAGAGAGCTGACAGTTTTGCGACTGTATTACAGGAAAGCGCAGATGGCACCTATGATGCTGAAGGGCGCAGGATTGCAAACGTTGACGACCCCGTTGAACCGCAGGATGCAGCTACAGTGGCCTGGGTTATCTCCCGCTCGGGCATTGCTGGTCCCGAGGGAGCTAAGGGGCCGGATGGCGATCAGGGACCGGAAGGGCCTACCGGACCTGTCGGACCACAGGGGCCTGTTGGGCCTAAGGGGCCACGAGGTAATCAGGGCGAAATTGGGCCTATAGGCATTCAGGGGCCTCAGGGTGAGCGCGGTGATCTTGGACCGGAAGGGCCTGTTGGTCCCATAGGTCCGGAAGGTATTCGCGGACCACAGGGGCCTCAGGGTGATGTTGGCCCCAAAGGCCCGGAAGGTGATCAGGGCGTTCAGGGCCTGTCCGGTCCACAGGGACCGCAGGGCAATCCCGGCGTACAGGGTCCACAGGGTAAGCGGGGTATTGTCGGCCCGCAAGGGCCTCAGGGAGAGGCTGGCCCGACTGGTTCAACCGGACCTGAAGGGCCACAGGGACCAACCGGGAACCAGGGACCAACGGGTCCAAAGGGGCCACAAGGTCCTGAAGGTCCTGTTGGTAAGTCGTTTGATCCTGATGCGTCAGGCCTGAGCGCTGACCGTATGGCATATAATGCAGAGCCTATGGGCTTTTCCTTTCTCGATACTGAAAGAGGTATTGTGTACTGGAAACTTGCCAATGACATTGGGGCCTGGTCAGAGGGAGTAATGTTCGGGCGAGGTCCGGCTGGATTACAAGGTCCTGCTGGTCTGCAAGGCCCGAAGGGCGAAAAGGGCGACCAGGGTCTTCAGGGAGCCAAAGGCGCTAAGGGTGAGACTGGCGCGACGGGGGCAAGAGGTCCGCAAGGCGTTAAGGGTGAGACCGGGGATACTGGTCCACGCGGTCCGGATGGTCGTCAGGGGCCACAAGGTGATATTGGCCCAAAAGGTGAGACAGGCGCACGGGGTGTAACCGGACAGGAAGGCCCTAAAGGCCCTCAGGGTGTTCAAGGTAAAACCGGGAAGACCGGACCTCGTGGCCCTGAGGGGCCAGCAGGCGCTATAGGCCCACAAGGTGTTAAAGGCCCTCAGGGAAACCAGGGCATCCAGGGTGTTAAAGGTGAGACTGGTAAGGAAGGTCCGCTTGGGCCAACTGGTCCAACTGGCCCTCAAGGGCCGCGAGGGGCCGTAGGTATCACCTGGCGCGGGACGTGGACGGCTGCAACCTCCTACAATGTGCGGGATGCGGTGGAGTTCAACGGTTCGACCTACATTGCCCTTAAGGCTGGCAGCAACCAGCAACCCACAGTCAAAAAGGATTACTGGCATCTGATTGCCGAGGCTGGCTCAAGTACCAATCACACGCACGATGATCGTTATTTGCGCAAGACTGCAAAGGCGGCAGACAGTGACAGGCTGGATGGGATCAACGGTGCAACCTTTGCCCGGAAGGATCAGGCCAATACGTTCAGCGGGTCTTTGCGCATTAAGGGCGACATAAACTTCCAGAACTACGCCCTCATTTCAAGCGAATCTCCTGGGGAGCGTACCAATGTGGATCACATCTGGCATGACGATGGCTCGAACACCTGGCACTTCGTCTCCGACAAGCCTTACAAAGAGAAAGGTAATTCCACGCTGCAAGTTGGTAAGGTTCTTGTAGGAGACCATGAGGGAGTACATACGGGAAACCTCCCTGAGTTGGTCCCGGGGGGCTTAGGTGAAGGGCAATTCTGGCAAGATATGAAGTCCAGCAGGCACAGCGGGACCGTGTATCAGAATACCACTGGCCAAAGTCTTATGGTTGCTGTTAATGTCAAGCAGAAGGGGGCATTTTTTCAGGTGTCAGCGGATAATTCAAGATGGATATGTCTGGCCATTTTTTCCGGAGGTGATGACCGCAACGTTTATGGTGTGATTCCTGATCAGCACTACTACAGGGTGACTACTGGCACTCCGGTTCACTGGGCGGAGTTGCGCTAATGGAACGAGGCTTTTATCACCCCTTCCGAGGGTACTGGCAGACCCTCACGGCGCCAGCCCCGGAGAGCATCGCCGCCTATCCAGA
>CANNAV010000035.1 GCA_947502585.1 uncultured Pseudovibrio sp. | reverse complement strand
TAATTTGTCATGAAACCATAGATTCAGAATTCAAACAAAAAATCAATATGTTAATTAACATTAATAAATCGCCCTGATACAAAATGCACTGGCATCCCAAAGTAAACGCTCGTCAGGAAATGGCCTCTTTGCAATCTAAACTCGAGATTTTCTCAGGCACACGCGTGCTGGATCAGACGATCTAAGAAACCGTCGCATTTGTCGAGTTCGGATTGCTTGATATACTCGTCTGGCTTATGAGCCTGCTCAATGCTGCCGGGGCCACACACGACGGTTGGGACTTTCAGGATAGTCTGGATCAGTCCAGCTTCTGTACCATAAGCAACTTTTGCATGATCATTGCGGCCAGCCAACTTCTTCGCCAGAACCGTTACATCCGCTTCTACTTCCGTATCCAGCCCTGGAATCTCGGAGTAGGGAAGGAACTCGATATTTGCATCCTCATAAACCTTGCGCATTTCGGGAAGAAGCTCTTCCATGGCGAAACGTTTGATCTCATCCATACAAACCTGAAGGTTCTGTGTTGGTAACACGCGGAACTCAAAGATGACTTCGCAGTGTTCCGGCACAATGTTGAGCGCTGTTCCGCCTTTTATGACGCCAGTGTGAGCTGTAGAGTACGGCAAATCAAACAGATCATCGCCAGGGCCAGCTGCCAGTTCACGGGCCATCTCTTCCAGTTTTGCAACAAGGCGAGCGCCATAATGCACGGCATTTACACCTTGGGGAGCAAGCGAGGAGTGGCAGGAAAGGCCTGTAAACACAGCGCGGTAGGATGCTTTGGACTTATGCGCGACCACAACTTGCATCTCAGTAGGCTCACCAACGAAACACGCTTCCGCCTGAAACCCTTCTCCTGCCAGCTTATGCAGCACAGGCTGTACGCCGGTGCAGCCGGTTTCTTCGTCATAAGAGAGCAACAGGTGCAACGGCTTTTTCAGCGGTGCATTGAGCATGTCTGGCACTTTGGCAAGACAGCAGGCAACGAAGCCTTTCATGTCACAGGCGCCCCGGCCATAAAGCCGGCCGTCTTCATCGCGAAGCGAGAATGGATTGCTAGTCCAGTCCTGTCCTTCAACCGGCACAACATCTGTATGCCCTGAAAGAATGTAACCGTCAGTCCCATCACCACCAATCGTCGCAAACAGGCTCGACTTCTCACCCGTTTCATCCGGTAGAATGGAAGAGGAGACCCCCAGATCATTAAGATACTCCTCGATCCACCTGATCAGGGGGAGATTGGTTTTTGCGCTGACCGTGTCAAAGCTGAGCAGCTTTGCAAGGACCTCTTGGCTTGTCATTGTCATTGAAATTTCTTTCAGGAAATCAGAAACGTGAGTTCTGACTATAGAACAGAAATCCAGAAGGAAAAGTACGTTTAATAGCTTTCGTTAATATGCATTAGTGTTGTATCGCCCTTTGCCCCATAGCCATGCAGCACCGCGCACACCAGAGCTGTCGCCGTGTTTAGCCCTGCGGATATCAAATTCATAACCATCAGAGAAAATGTAGGGCTGCATTGCAGCGGGAAGATCTTTGTAAATTTCTTCCACATTGGACATGCCGCCAGCAAGCACAAAACAGTCAGGATCTAAAATGTTGGCTGCCATCGCCAGGGCGCGTCCCAGACGGCTTACATAACGCTGATAGGTGTCCATGGCAGCTTTATCGTTCGAGCGCATCAGTTCGATGATCTCACGGCCCTTCAGCGCTTTGCCCGTGGTATTTCGGTAGTCCCACTGGAAGCCTGTACCGGAACACAAAAGGTCAATCGTACCGTGGTGTCCGGTCCAGTTGAGTGGTCCCGGAAACTCGCCTTCCTGCATCCATGGCACAGTGACGTTGCCCCATTCACCACCAATGCCGTTGGCGCCTTTGTGTGGGCGACCGTTGATAGCGATGCCTGAACCACAACCAGTGCCTATGATGATGCCGTGAACAACCCCGCAGCCAGCACCTGCACCATCAATGGCTTCAGAAACAGCCATGCAGTTGGCGTCGTTCTGAATGCGTACTTCACGGCCAAGCGCATCGTGCAGGTCTTTGTCAAGGGGTTTGCCGTTCATCCATGTGGAGTTAGCATTCTTGACCAACCCGGTGCCCGGAGAGAGTGAACCTGGAATGCCAATGCCGACCGTACCGACTTCGCCAGTTGCAGTTTCAATCTCAGCAACAAGGCCGACAACAGCCTCTATGCAGCCCTGATAGTCGTTCCTGGGAGTTGGAATACGCTTGCGAAACAGTTCTTCACCTTCGCTGGAAAGTGCCAGTGCTTCAATTTTAGTACCACCCCAGTCAAGTCCAATTCGCATGTTCCAATCATTCCTCCGTTACATGCACAAGCGGCATAAGCTCATACATTTTTGTTGCTTTCTGGATTAGTCGGGTAGCTGGGGCATTTCAAAAGCACCCGCGTCGTCTCCATCCAATGCTTGCAGATGTTTGCCGTAGCTTTTGAATTTTCTCAAGACCTCTTTCATCTCAGCTGGAGAAAGAGGTACAGGTTCTCCCAGAACCAGCGCAGATAAGTACTGATCAGCCAATGCTTCCACTTCACCCGCAAGCTTAAACGCTTGGTGTAGTGACGGACCGAAAGCAATCTGTCCATGATGGGCTAAAAGACAGGCCTTCCGTTCTTCAAGAGCGCCGATCATAGCTTGAGAAAGGGCTTTGGTGCCGAATGTTGCATAGTCTGCGCATTTGATTTGGTCACCGCCTGCAACCGCCACCATATAGTGAAAGGCCGGTATGCCTTTGTTATGGGCTGAAAGCGCAGTCGCTCTTGTGGAATGGCAGTGGACGATGGCCTCTGCATCTGAATAGTTTCGGTAGATGTCCAGATGCATTCGCCACTCGGAAGACGGCAAAAAATCGCCGTAGTATCCGCCCTCAGTATCCATAAAGACGACATTCCTGATCTTTAAGTCTTCGTAAGGAACACCTGAAGGCGTAATCAGCATACCGTTTTTATACCGGGCGCTCACATTGCCGGAAGTGCCATGTGTTAAACCAGTGCTTTGCAAAGCCCTCGCCGTTTTTATAACTTCCCGGCGAAGTTTGTTTTCGGCTGTTGTCATGGCATATCTCCGATTGCAGCGGCCTGAGCAAGAGCAAGGCTAAATGCACAGGTTAGTCTCAGGCAATATTGCTCAATGCGTATCCTTGTTTTCTTTTTTTCTGCGTCTGCGCAAGGTTTCCTTGAGGTCTGGTGCCGCAGAAACAAGGATACGCGTGTAAGGATGCCTGGGATTGGAAAAGACTTCTCCGGTCGGCCCTTCTTCAACAATTCGGCCTGCGTTCATCACAATCACCCGGTCAGTGATTGCCTGCACAACAGAAAGATCGTGTGAGATGAACAGGTAAGCCATACCCAGCCGATCGCGAAGATCTGCGAATAAATCCAGGATTTGTGCTCTGATGGATACATCAAGGGCTGAGACGGGTTCATCGGCCACGATCAGACTTGGATCAGTGACCAACGCACGCGCAATAGCGATACGCTGCCGCTGGCCTCCGGAAAACTCATGCGGATATTTGCTGGCATCCGTTGAAGAAAGCCCTACACTTTCCAGAACCTTATGAACGCGTTTTTTACGCTCGGGATGAGACAGTTCGTTGCGCATCAGGTGCAACGGCTCACCAACCGTGCGCTCAACCGTATGTCGTGGATCAAAGCTTCCATACGGGTCCTGGAACACGGCCTGAATGCCCAGTTGTAAATCCTGACGGTCTTTTCGCGAAACCAGGTAGGGGTCTTTCCCGAGAAACTGGATATGGCCAGCGTTCGGAGGTGTCAGCCCCAAAATAGTGCGGGCAAGGGTGGACTTGCCGCATCCACTCTCGCCCACCAGCCCTATGCTCTGGCGCGGAGCGATATGGAAAGAAACGTGCTGTACGGCCCGGTGCCATTGCCTGCGTGCAAAGACGCTGGCGCGGGGAAGGGGATACTCCCGCAGCACATTGTTCACTTTCAAGAGCGGTTGTGTGATTTCATCGACAGGGTGCTGTCGTGGAACAGGCATGTAGCTGGAGGCTGCAAACAGCTTCCTGGAATAGGGATGAGACAGGTTGTCGAACAACTCACAGGTGGGGCCGCGCTCAACAATCACCCCGTCCTTCATAATAGCAACATTGTCCGCCATGTCAGCAACAACTGCCAGGTCATGTGAAATGAGCAGCATAGCCATCTGTTCTTTGCATACGATGTCTTTCAGCAATGTCAGGATCTGTGCCTGAACGGTCACGTCAAGCGCCGTTGTCGGTTCGTCTGCTATCAACACCCTGGGCTTACAGGCAATGGCAATTGCTATGACAACGCGCTGCCTTTGTCCGCCGGAAAGCTGATGTGGGAAACGATCAGTCAAACCATATTCCAGTCCAAGACCAACCCGTTCCAGAACATCAATGGCCTGGTCCCGCGCTTCCTTGCGCGAAAGTCCCTGATGCCAGCAAAGGCCTTCAGCAACCTGCTCGCCAATGGTGCGGATCGGGTTAAGGGCGGTTAGCGGCTCCTGGAAGACCATAGAGATATCTTTGCCACGTACATGCGTCATCTCCGTATCTGCAGCGCACGTGAGGTTCTTACCCTCAAACATCAGATCGCCAGTCTGATTGGCGCCTTCTGGTAAAAGCTGCATGGCAGAGAGCGCACTCATGGACTTACCTGAGCCACTCTCGCCGACAAGACCCAGGATCTTGCCCTGATCAAGATTAAAACTCACATTGCGCAGGATCGGCTTGCCAGCAATCGAAACGCAAAGGTCCGTGGCGGAAAAGACAGAGGTCACGCAACTTTCCTCCGCATCTTCGGATCCAGTAAATCCCGCAGTCCGTCGCCAAGCAGGTTAAAGCCGAGAACGGAAAAGATAATAGCAAACCCCGGATAGAGTACCAGTTGTGGAGCAAAGGCAACCATGGTCTGAGCCTCATAGAGCATGCGTCCCCAACTTGCCATTGGTGGTTGCGTTCCCAAACCAAGATAAGAAAGGCCCGCCTCTGAAAGGATAGCAAGAGAGAGCTGAATAGTCGCCTGCACAATCAAAAGATTGGCAATATTCGGAAGAACGTGTTCCACAGTGATCAGGAGCGGACTCTTGCCGGAAAGACGTGCGGCAAGCAAAAATTCGCGCCCTGAAAGAGACAGGGCACCACCGCGGGCCACACGGGCAAAAACCGGAATATTGAAGATACCTATCGCAATCACGGCGTTGATGGCTCCAGGCCCGAAGATAGATGTGATCAGCACAGCGGACAGCAGGGAAGGAAATGCGAAAATCAGATCATTGGTACGCATCACCAGCTCTTCAGGGAATCCTTTTTGGGCAGCCGCTAAAAGTCCCAGTGGCACGCCAATCAGCATGCCGATGCCAACAGCAATCAGCGCCACAATAATGGAAGTACGTGCGCCAACCATCAGCATGGAGAAGATATCGCGTCCATACTGATCCGTCCCAAACCAGAATTCAGAACTCGTTGGTTTAAGACGTCTGGAAACATCCAGGAGATCGATTGCATTTGGCGTCCAGAAAACAGAAGTCCCCCCCCCGATGAGAATAAGGAGAGTAAGCACCGCTCCAATCACAAACGACCGGCTGTTAAGGGTTTTCTTCCAGATAGAGATCTCTTCAAAACCGGGAGGCGGGGGATAACTTGGGAATTCCTGGTTCATGCACGTCGCCTCAGTCTTGGATCAATAGCTGCATATGCGATGTCGACAAGAAACGTCACAAAAATTGTAAGAGCTACGAGCAGCATGACACTGCTTTTCACTACGATCAGATCGCGTTGAGTAATTCCCTGAAAAATCAAACGTCCTAAGCCCGGCAGATAGAAGAGGTTCTCAATAATCACCGTACCGGCGATCAGGAAAGAGAATTGAAGACCCAAAATAGTGAGGACCGGAATAAGCGCGTTGCGTACGCCGTGCCTCCAAAGCGTGGCTTTGCCGGAGAGCCCTTTGGCGCGTGCTGTGCGGATATAATCTTCATGCAATACATCCAGCAGGGCAGAGCGCATCACACGGGCCAGAATACTTGCCTGCGGCAAAGCCAGCGCAATAACAGGCAGCAAGAGTGCCTGAAGTGAGCCGGAAAAACTCACATCCCAGCCTGGGAAGCCACCAGCAGGCAACACCCTTAGCACGATTGCAAACACGTAAACCAGCAAGATAGCAATCCAGAAATTCGGGATTGCAATGCCGACCTGGGTAACAGACATGATACCTGTGTCGATGAGTTTGCCATGGTGGCGGGCAGAGTAAACACCGATCGGGATCGCTATAATTGTCGAAAGGACCAGCGCACCAGTTGCAAGCGGAAGACTCACCTGAATGCGCTCGCCGATCAGTTCAGAAACCGGAACCGAATACGTGTAGCTGATACCAAATTCTCCCTGCAACATGCCCAGCAACCAGTTGACATAGCGGGTGGGCACAGGGGCGTTGAGGCCAAGTTCAGTGCGCAAAGCTGCTAATGTATCAGGCTGCACATTCAGCCCAAGCATCACTTCAGCAGGATCACCGGGTATAACCTCAAGCACAACGAAGATGACGAGGCTTGCGGCCAGTAAAGTTGTCAGCAGGCCTATGAGACGAAGGAACGCAAACCAGAGCATCGGACAAATCCGCAAAATCAGTCAAACTTGCGTTGCACAAGCAAGTTGTACAATGAGAGAAAAGGGTTACCCATAAAGTAACTGTCAGTTTGGAAACCGCTTAAACCAGATAAACCGGAATAGCAATTGGAAGGACTGCTATTGTCACCGCAGTCCTGTGTAAATATCTACATGTATTTGCTGGTTGTTTTTAGTTATCTGCCCAATAGACCTGTGACAGGTCGTTACCCGGTGTCGGGGAGTTGTGCCAAAGCCCCTTTACATTGGTATTCCATACAGCGGACTTCGCAAGCTGGAACAGGTAGACATTCACCGCATCCTCGGAAATGACCTGCTGTGCCTGCTTCAGGAGCTCATACCGCTTCTCTTCTTCCACAGTCACATTCAGCTCTTCAATCAACTGTTTGAAGGTGTCACTGTTATAGTTGAAGTAGTACTTATCGCGCGCATAGATACCAATATCCATTGGCTCAACATGTGAAATGATAGTGAAATCGTAATTGGTCTCCCTGAAGACCTCGGATAGCCACTGTGCCCATTCAACAGGAACGATTTTCAGGTCAATGCCGATCTTCTTCAGATCAGAGGCAATCAGTTCACCACCGCGACGGGCGTAAATTGGCGGCGGCAGCTTCAGCGTTGCACTGAAGCCATCCGGGTATCCAGCTTTAGCAAGAAGCTCTTTCGCTTTCGCAGGATCGTAGGGGTAAAGCCCTGTCAGGTCATTGTAGGCAGGATGGTGAGGAGCAAAATGGGTCCCAATCGGTGTGCCAAGTCCAAACATTGCTCCATCAATCAGTGCCTGCTTGTTGACCGCATGCGAGATTGCCTGCCGCACCAGTTTGTTTTTAAGCGGACCATGAGTGTTGTTCATTGCAAGGATGGTTTCACCCTCAGTCGTACCAATCGTGACCTGAAAGCGTGGATCTGCCTGAAACTGAACAATTGTTTCCGGAGTGGAATATGTTGGGAACGCGTCAAGGTCGCCAGAGATGATCGCAGCAAATGCAGCATTGGGGTCAGAAATGAAACGGAAGGAAGCTTTGTCCAGCTTCGGCTGTTCACCCCAGTATTCCTCAAACCGGGAAATCTGAATTTCCTGGCCCTTCATCCAGCGGTCAAACTTGAACGGTCCGGTGCCAACCGGGTGCGTTTTGTTTGTTTCAGCCGTTTCGGGAGAAACCATCACCGCATCGCCCCATGCCAGATTGTAAGTGAGGTTTCCGCTTGGCGTGGAGAGCTTGATGTCAACGGTTTCCGGATCAACGACAACCACATCGAGGATCGCAGCAAAGAGCTGTTTTTGCGCATTTACACTGCCTTCAGCGCCTGCGCGATCCAGGGAGAATTTCACATCATCGGCGGAAAACGGCGTTCCGTCATGAAAGAGGACGCCCGTCTGCAAGTGGAAGCGATAGGTCATGCCATCTTCACTAACATCCCATGATTTGGCGAGAGAAGGCAAAACGCGTCCGTCTGGCCCGATACGAGTCAGACCTTGAAAGACATTTTGATAGACCACTTCATCGATAGCAGCGGCAGCTCCTGCGGTTGCATCAAGATGAGGTGGTTCGAGTATCATTCCCAAAGAAAGGGAAGATTTAGCTTCAGCAGAACCGTGCGTACCTGCCAATGCAGCAAGGACGAAGGCTGCTCCTCCGGCAAGGCAGAGCAGCCGGCTTTTTAATGACTTTGCATGCATTCCATTCCGTCCCTTATACTTTGAGATCAGGCATAATCAGACTGTGTTCTGGTTATTGCTCTCGCACCGGGTTCTGTCAAAAGAGAGTGCGCGGCCAGTGCCATCACTTTTGCACTGTCAACGAGGTCCTCAATTCCAACAAATTCGTCCGGCCTGTGTGCCATCTCAAGTTTTCCTGGGCCATACGCAATACAATCGTGCATGTGGCCTAACCGTGTTATGTGTTTCTGATCATAAGTCCCCGGAGAGACAACATAGGATGCCTCCTTTTGAAGTACGTCTTTAATCCCATCTGCAACAGCGCAGGCGACAGGGGAGTCCCTCTCTGCCATCACGGGGAGAACTTCAAGGAGATCCTTTAGTTCATATTCGAAATTTTTACGTGTTTTACGTAGATTTTCTAATATTTCAACTATCTCTTGTTTCACGTCCTCAAGCGGTTCCTCAATCAGGAATCGGCGATCCAGTATTATGCGACAGCTATCTGCAACACAAGGGGAGGGAAGACCATCGTGCCCTTCCTCCTGTCCGCCGTGTAAAGAGTTGATATTTAACGTGGATGAACGGGCGCCTTTGGGAATCACCGGCATTTGTGTCTGTTTCTTGCTGAGCGCAGGATAAAGCTCGTTTTCCAGAACATTCAGGAAAGCACTCATGTGGCGAATTGCGCTGTCACCCAAAAATGGCATTGAGCCGTGTGCAATGGAACCGCGGGTTTCAATTTCGCTCCACCACACGCCTCGGTGTCCGAGACAAATCTGATCTTTGTGCAAAGGTTCGGGGATGATCACATGATCGACACGCGGCCTGGAAAAATAACCATGTCTGGCAAGATAAGCCACGCCGCCAAGGCCT
This sequence comes from uncultured Pseudovibrio sp., assembly GCA_947502585.1. Taxonomy (GTDB): domain Bacteria; phylum Pseudomonadota; class Alphaproteobacteria; order Rhizobiales; family Stappiaceae; genus Pseudovibrio. The sequence continues at coordinate 23,008 of CANNAV010000035.1, read as the reverse complement.
CCGGATTCTTCATCAACTGTTCCTGATATCTCTATGGCGCCGCAAAACTCAGGGAAACATTCAATCAGGCTCTCTGCCGCAATTATGGAGGAAGCCAGACCACCTTTCATGTCACAGGAACCGCGCCCGAAGACTTTTCCGTCTTTTACCACACCTGCAAAGGGATCCACTGTCCATCCATATCCAACCTCGACAACATCAATATGGGAGTTGAAGTGGACACATGGACCAGGACCGCGCCCTTCATAACGGCATATGACATTGATGCGCGGGTAGCGCTCAGAGTCTCCGGGAGTTCTCTCGCCTCTGACATAATCGACAGAAAAGCCCTTACGCTTCAAGCGATCGCCGATGAACTCTGCACAGGGACGATAAGCTTCCCCCGGAGGATTGATCGTTGGAAAAGCAATGAGGTCACGGGTGAGAGTGACAAGTTCATCCACTTTCTGTTCAACGGACCGGCTCAGCTTCTCCCGCATATTCCCCCCAGAATAAATGCCCAAACAAATTATGTAATATCGTGACTGTTCCCAAAACTGCTGAATACCCCTGAAAAATAATGGAGTACCTTACGGTAGCTAAATTGTAAAAAGTCTTAACAATTTTCGCGAGAAGGTGTGGAACACTGAAACTCTGAGTGTTTCGAGGGTTTTGGGTTGCACCATCTAAGTTTACGAATAGTCCATTCATCTGTTTGAAAGTGGCCCTGAAATATGACTGGCAATAGCATAAGCAAAATCACACCGGTGATTCTGTCGGGTGGGTTTGGATCTCGTCTTTGGCCTTTATCCCGTAGAGAAAGGCCAAAACAATTCCTGCCAATCTTCTCAGGCCAGAGCCTCTTCCAAAAGACATGCGAGCGCGTCAGTTCTAAGCAGTTCCGTGCGCCGCTGATTATCTCCAATCAAGACCACCGCTTTTTGATTGGCGAGCAGATGGCTGAGCTTGGGACAGAGCCGCAGGCTATTGTCCTGGAACCATGCGGACGTAACACTGCGGCCCCTGCTGCACTCTCCGCGCTCATGGCGCTGGAAACAGATGAGAACGCAATTGTCCTCCTGTTGCCCTCCGACCATCTGGTCGCTGACGACAAGGAGTTCTTGTGTGCAGTGGGCACTGCTCATAAGGCTGCGAACGCAGGCAGGATCGTAACGTTTGGTATTGAGCCAGGTGAACCTAATACGGGCTACGGCTATATCAGGCTTTGCGAAGGTAGTGAGCCAGTCCGCAAAGTCGGCGCCTTTGTCGAAAAGCCCGATCTGGCAACGGCAGAAGAGTTCCTCAGGGATGGTAACTACCTCTGGAATGCCGGTATCTTCATGTACTCTGCAGCTGCTATGCGCGATGCCTTTTTACAGCATGCACCTGATATCTGGGAGCAGGTGGCTGCGGCCTCCAAAAACGCACGGCGCGATTTAGACTTCCTGCGGCTTGAAGAAGAAGCCTTTGCGCAGGTGCGCAACATCTCCTTGGATTACGCCATTATGGAGAACGAAGAGAACGTCGCCTGCGTCCCAACCGATCCGGGCTGGAGCGATCTTGGGTCATGGCCTGCCATTTGGGAGTCTATGACCAAAAATGATGAGGGTAACTCGGCTTTAGGCGAGGCGATCTTCGAACAGTCCAAAAATTGCCTCGTTTATTCTGAAGATGCTCTGGTAAGCGTTGTCGGCCTTGAAGACGTTATGGTGGTAAACACCAAGGATGCGCTCCTCGTTGCCGCAAAAAACAAGGCGCAGGACGTAAAGAAGGTGGTGGAGCAACTGGACAAGGCCAATCGGCCCGAAACCATACAGCACCGCCGCGTGTACCGCCCATGGGGCTGGAGCGAGCGCATATCAGAAGGGGAGCGCTTCCGTGTACAATCCATGATGATTGAACCCGGCAAGGGGCTGACCTTGCAGCGCCACATCCACCGTGCAGAGCACTGGGTTGTTGTAAGTGGTACGCTGGAAGTGACCATTGATGGGAAAGATGAGCTGATTTCAGAAAATCAGTCTGTCTTTGTGCCGCTTGGCGCAAGACACAAACTACAGAACCCCGGAAAAATCCCGGTGCGCATGATCGAAGTCCAGTCCGGCGCATACATCGCCGAGGATGATATCCTGCGAGTGTAACATAAATCTGAAACCGTTGGGTGCGCCACGGCTCGCAACCAGGCGGAGTTTGATAAAAGCTTCACGTCTCTGCATTCCCGGTGATCTGAAGCTTATCCAGGAGAAAGTATGTCAGTTAAACCGGTTTCACAATTAACGCCGAACACCCTTGTCTATGAAACAACACCCTTGGTCAAGCCGACTGGTTTTCGCGAGTACGATGCGCGGTGGCTCTTTGAAAAAGAAATCAACCTGAAGGGTATTCAGGCGCTGGGCGAGGGGCTTGGAACTCTTATCCATGAACTTGGTGTGCGTCCTGAGATCGTTACCGGCCACGACTTCCGCAGTTATTCCACCTCCATCAAGATGGCACTGATCACCGGTCTGATGTCTGCCGGCATCAAGGTGCACGATATCGGCCTCGCTATGTCGCCGATGGCCTACTACGCCCAGTTCGATCTGGATGTCCCATGCGTCGCCATGGTCACAGCCTCCCACAACGATAACGGCTGGACTGGTGTGAAGATGGGTGCAAACCGTCCATTGACATTCGGACCGGAAGAAATGGGCCGTCTGAAGGAAATCGTTCTGGACGGCGCCAGTGATCTGCGCGGTGGCGGAGCTTACGAATACCATCCTGATTTGACAGATCGTTACATTGCTGACCTCACAGAGCGTGAAAAGTTTAAACGCCCGATCAAAGCTGTTGTTGCATGTGGCAATGGCACCGCTGGTGCGTTCGCACCGCGTATTCTCGAAGCGTTGGGCGTTGATGTCATTCCGCTGGACTGCGAGCTGGATCACACGTTCCCGAACTACAACCCCAACCCGGAAGACATGAAGATGCTTCATGCGATCCGTGACAAACTGCTGGAAACCGGTGCTGAAGTCGGCCTGGGTTTTGATGGGGATGGTGACCGCTGTGGTGTTATCGACAGCGAAGGAGAGGAGATCTTCGCGGACAAGGTCGGCGTCATGCTTGCCCGCGATATCTCCGCGCTCCACCCTGACAGCCGGTTTGTGGTTGATGTTAAATCAACCGGCCTTTACCACACTGATCCGGTCCTGAAGGCCAATGGTGCAAAGACCGACTACTTCAAAACAGGCCATTCCTACATCAAGCGCCGGGTAACAGAGCTTGGGGCTGTTGCTGGCTTTGAAAAATCCGGCCACTACTTCTTTAATCCGCCAATTGGTCGTGGGTATGATGACGGTGTTGTCTCCGCGATTGCTATTCTGGATATGATGGACCGCAATCCGGATAAGACCATGGCTGACCTGCGCCGTGACCTGCCCAGGACCTGGGGTTCCCCAACCATGGCCGCGAAATGCGCGGATGAGATCAAGTATGATGTGGTTGATCGCGTGGTTGAACGCTTCCGGTCCATGCAGGCTGAAGGCGCGAAAGTGTCCGGGCACGATATCGCTGATCTGATCACCGTGAATGGCGTCCGCGTTGTGTGTGAAGATGGAACATGGGGCCTGGTCCGCGCATCCTCCAACAAACCAGAGCTGGTTGTTGTGGTGGAAAGCCCGGTCTCTGAGGCTCGTCTGCACGATATGTTCAAAGCAATGGATGCAGTTCTCCGCGAACACCCGGAGGTTGGTGACTACAACCAGACACTGGCTGAAACCGCTTAAAACCTCTCAGAATAAAATACGAAAAACGCCGGTCCATAGGGTCGGCGTTTTTCGTTTATGGGTTTCCACTCATTTTGTGTTGAGTACTGGCTGGCAGCCCGCAAAACAGAGCAGGTCAACGATGTACATGCTTTTACTGCCGGGCCATGCAGGGCAGGCGGCCAACAAGGCATCGTAAAGGCGGTTCCCAGTATCGCATATTGCAGGTTGGATCCGTCGCAAAAATGCGGCTCAGGAAATCCATCGGATATACCTTCATCCGGGCATTAAAGGCTGGTGGATATGAATAAGCTGTTCCCTGGTCTGCATCAACCCGTTGCACTGGCGAGTTGAGGCGAGTTGAATTCGCACAATTTATAATTTTGAAGGTATGATTGAGCTTCTGAGTCCAGGCGTTACTGATGGTTTCTAAAGAGAGCTTTCTCCTGTATTACCAAATCCCCAATAAAGTCAGAAACCGTTTTAATACGGCGCAGGTGTCGTGCGTTTTCATGGGTGACCAGATAATAACTGCGAGAAATACGCCGTTTCGGAAGCACAGGAACCAGGTCATCATTGCCATCCGCAATGAACCCGTGAAGGATACCGATCCCGCTGCCAGCCCGTACTGCTTCGGTTTGCCCAAGGGCACTGGCGCATTCCAGCCGGGATTGCCAATCCCTGGAAAATTCTTCGGCGTAGTTGAGCGAAGAGGCAAAGATCAGATCATCCACATAACCAATCAGGCGATGTTCCTTCAGTTCTCCCTCGTTCTCCGGCAACCCGTAGCATTCGGCATAAGTGCGAGAGGCATAAAGACCCAGTGAGTAGTCAGTCAGCTTCCGGCTCACCAGACGGCCATGCTCAGGTTGTCCAACCGTAACCGCCAGATCGGCCTCTCGTTTGGAAAGTGAAAAGGCGCGGTGCAGCGGCACCAGTTGAAGCGTGAGGTCGGGATAACGCTCATTAAGCGCGCCCAGACGAGGTGCCAGAAAAGCAACGCCAAAGCCGTCAGGCGCACCAATACGCACAGCACCGGACAGCTCCACATCAGTCCCGCCGATTTCAGCGCGGGCGCAGAGCATCTCCGTCTCCATGGCTTCTGCAAACTCAAAGAACCGCTCACCTTCGCTGGTCAACGCGCAGCCTGTCGTTCGTCGGTCAATCAACTTGGCCTGCAATGCAGATTCAAGAGCAGAAAGGCGGCGGGCAACCGTTGCGTGGTTCAGGCCAAGCCGTTGAGAGGCTCCTAAAATCTGCCCGGAGCGTGCCACGGCGAGAAACACTCTTGCATCATCCCAGTTCATGATTTTAATGGTTTCCAGTCCACATGCTGCCCGGTTGCTCTTTATTTTTTGCACAACGGTTTCGAATATTCTCTCATTGATATGCGAAAAATATAGCTCATGCTAGGGGCATAAAGAAATTCGCTCGCAGATCTGTAAACCGTATAAACTTGCGGACTGCGAGAGCAGAGCTGGAAAGGGAGGACCTCATGGAAGAAATCGGTCATTTTATTAATGGTAAGCGCGTAGCCGGCAAGTCTGGCCGCACCGCAGACGTTTTCAACCCTGCTACCGGTGAAGTCACTGCAAAGGTTGCACTGGCAACTTCAGCAGAACTACAGGAAGCAGTGGCAGCCGCTGAAAAAGCGCAGCCAGCCTGGGCAGCAACCAATCCACAGCGCCGCGCTCGCGTTATGATGAAGTTCGTATCTTTACTTCACCGTGACATGGACAAGCTGGCATCCAGGCTGTCTGCTGAACACGGTAAGACACACCCGGATGCTAAAGGTGATGTGACCCGTGGTCTGGAAGTCGCAGAATTCTGCATCGGCGCTCCGCACATGATGAAGGGCGAGTTCACCGAGGGCGCTGGTCCTGGCATCGACATGTACTCTATGCGTCAGCCACTGGGCGTTGTTGCAGGTATCACTCCATTCAACTTCCCGGCTATGATCCCGATGTGGAAGTTCTGTGTTGCGATCGCAGCAGGCAACGCCTTCATCCTCAAGCCATCCGAGCGAAACCCGTCTGTGCCAATGATGCTTGCGGAGCTGATGCAGGAAGCCGGTCTTCCTGACGGTATTTTGAACGTTGTAAACGGCGACAGGGAATCCGTAGACGCGATCCTTGATGATCCGGTCATTCAGGCTGTTGGTTTCGTTGGTTCAACTGCGATTGCAGAATACGTTTACACCCGCGGTACAGCTTCCGGTAAGCGTGTTCAGTGCTTTGGCGGCGCGAAAAACCACATGCTCATCATGCCGGACGCTGATCTGGATCAGGCTGCTGACGCTCTGGTTGGTGCAGGCTTTGGCGCTGCTGGCGAACGCTGTATGGCAATCTCCGTTGCTGTTCCTGTTGGTCAGGAAACTGCAAATCGCCTCATTGAAAAGCTAATCCCACGCGTTGAAGCTCTCAAAGTTGGTCCTTACACAGCTGGCGACGACGTTGATTTCGGACCTGTCATCACCCCACAGGCACGTGAGCGTATCCTCGGGCTGGTGAAGTCCGGCGTTGAGCAGGGCGCAAAGCTTGTTGTTGACGGACGTGACTTTAAACTGCAGGGCTATGAAAACGGTAACTTTATTGGTCCTTGCCTGTTCGACAACGCAACCAAAGACATGGACATCTACAAAGAAGAAATCTTTGGCCCGGTTCTGACTGTTGTACGCGCAGAAACCTATGAAGAAGCTCTGAGCCTGCCAATGGATCATGAGTACGGCAATGGCACTGCAATCTACACCCGTGATGGCGACACTGCTCGTGACTTTGCAAGCCGCATCAACATCGGTATGGTTGGCATCAACGTTCCAATCCCTGTTCCGCTCGGGTACCACACATTCGGTGGCTGGAAGCGTTCCGGATTCGGCGACCTGAATCAGCATGGCCCGGATGGTTTCAAGTTCTACACCCGCACCAAGACAGTGACATCCCGCTGGCCTTCAGGTGTAAAGGAAGGTGCAGAATTCTCTATCCCAACAATGGGCTGAGCCTTCGGGAAAAAGATTTTGAAAGGCGCTTTCCGGGGCGCCTTTTTTAGTCGTTACTGCCAACAGGGTAAGCGCAGGGAGTAGCGCCTGCAACACGGCATAGTTCATAATATACGACTTTGCTGTTGCTTCCGTCATCCCATGTCAGTTGCACTGCAAAAGCCTGAACTGTCCCGTCCGGGAACTCCATTATGTACGGTTTATGGATGCTTTCTTCTTCTACGCGGAAGGGGTATTCAAAATAGCAATCAGGAATGGAAAAGCTCTTATCCAGATCTTTGGGATCAATCGGATACTTAATTTCCTTCAGCCTGCAACGCAGCGGCATGATGGGGGCAAAGTTGATGATCTGCTTGCTGCCAAAACTCTGAAAGGTGATCCAGCCTTCAGGCTCCGGATCACGGGCCATTGTCTTGGAAATGTCCAATGGCGGAACCTCCTCAACCAGTTCTGCTGTAAATCCGGCTTTTTCAGCTGCAAAGGTTGAGGAGGTATGGCTTGGGCCCGGATTGCCACCAGCTATAGGCGAATAAAAGAGCAAAACATGGCAGGTTCTCTCCTTTTTGTTGTTATTCAGCAATGCCAACTCGTTAGCTTGATGTAGGCTGAGGGCTAAAAGAGAACCGGGGAACCCTACCGGAAAGCAGTTACTATTCCCGAAAACTCGGGGATCCATGAGCCATTTTGATTTTTATCGTGGCTGCTCTTCGGTAAAACCCCTTAAACCTCGGCAAAGCAAGGCGCTGCGGGCATCTATGATCTCTCAATATGTACACCCGTGCGCTTTTGTCCCATGCAAATTGGGGGGGCTTCACCCCCGAGTTTGTTGCGATTTATTAAAAAACTGGAGTAATTCTAACGAGCATGCTGCAGTCATGGACCGGACGAGCCGATTCCATTACGCAAGCAAGTCCAGGCAATTGAAGAGTTTTTTCGGTAATTACCTAAAAGAATTACAGGCAGATGCCCGGCGAAGAGGGAACCTGACAAGCGGAATGACTGAAAACCTAGCAAACGTAACAGAGCTGTCCGATGCACACGTTGCGGAGGTAAATGCCTCCGTTAAGAAGAGACGTGTTCGCAAAAAGTCCGTAGGCCAGATCTGGCTGCAGGATGCGATTCGCCCGGAAATGAAACTGGTGAAACGCGGTGCAATGTTACAGGGCCTCTCGGAACTCCTCTGGATTCCACAGGCAGCATTGTTGGCATTGGCAATCGCTGGCCTGATCGATTCACACGGACCGGGCCTGAATCCATTCTATGCAACATCCTCCATTTTGGTGTTGGCAGCGTTCCGCCATTTTCTGCGGGTCAAAGGTGGTGAGATTGCAGTTCGCGCAGCCTCAAAGGCGCGCCATAGACTGGAAACCAGCCTGCTGAGCAATCTGACCAGGCTGTCACCGGCAACCGAACTGCCTGCAAGCGGTAAAATAGCATCTATTGCGGTGGACCACATCCAGGCAATCGGCCCATATCTTGGCCGTTTTCTCCCAATTCAGGCGCGCCTATCACTCGTTCCTCTTGTGTTGATCACGTCCGTCGCCTATATCAGCTGGTTCGCGGCTCTCTGCCTGCTGGTGTTTGGCCCGCTGGTGCCTGTCTTCATGGCAATCGTTGGTATCCGTGCCAGGAAGGCCAGCGACCGCCAGCTCGGTGTCCTTGCGGATATGGGCGGGCTGCTGCTTGATCGTCTGAGAGGCATGGAAACCCTGCGCCTGTTCGGTGCGGTTAAACGCTCTGAGGATGATATCCGCAAACTGGGAGGCGATTTTCGAATATCCACCATGCGCGTTCTGCGCATTGCCTTCCTCTCCGGCACCGCTCTGGAATTGTTCAGCGCAGCAGCAATTGCAATCACCGCAATCTATGTCGGTTTCTCCTTGCTGGGAGACTGGAGCTTCGGCACATATGGCTCTCCACTGACACTGGCTGGTGGCCTGTTCGTGCTGATGATCGTGCCCGAATACTTCGCACCGCTTCGCGCCTTTACTGCAGCGTATCATGACCGCGCCGCAGGCCTTGCAGCGGCAGATCATATCGTCGAACTGCAAAAACAACTGGTGGATGAGGGGCAGAAGGATATCATTGGAACCGGGCTGGATGTTGTGCCATTGCCGCAAACGGGTGCGCTGACGATCAGAAGCCTGTGCGTTTCCCGCGGGCACCGCAAGATCCTTAAGGACGTCAATCTGTCTGTGGAAGAGCCGGAGCTGGTCGTTGTCAAAGGACCGAGTGGAACCGGTAAATCAACCCTGATGGATTGCATTCTCGGTTTCCTGCCAGCCGGTCAGGGCCAGATTGCATATGGCGGACTTCCGCTGACCTCCTACGGCCTTACCAACTGGCAACAGTCCATCTCTGTCCTTTCACAAAATCCTGAGCTGTTCCATGGTACGCTGCGTGCAAACCTGCGCCGCGCGGATCACTCAGCTGACGATGCAACACTCATGCAAGCCCTGAAACTGGCAGCAGTTGACGAGTTGCTCGCCAAAGTCCCGGGAGGTCTCTCAGGCCAGATCGGTGAAGACGGTAAGGGGTTGTCATTGGGAGAACGCCGCCGCTTTGCGCTCGCACGAGTTGCACTGCGCCAAGATGCAAGACTGATCCTTGCAGATGAGCCAACCGCTGATCTGGATGGGGCAACCGCACAAAAGGTTGTAGCAGCTCTTAAAAAGCTGGCACACAACAAGCCCGTTCTGATTGCAACCCATGACCCGCGCGTTGTTGGCTCTGCGGACCGCGTACTGACCCTGATAGACGGCGGTTTGGTTGAGCTGAATGAACGTGAAGGAGAAGAGCAATGAGATCGTCCCTTCGCATCATCTGGCTTTTACAAAAGGAAGAACCCCTCGCATTCTGGGGCGGTTTGCTTCTGGCATTCCTCCCCGCTGCTGCTGGCATAGCATTGCTCGCTGTCTCTGGTTACTTCATAACAGCAACGGCCATCGCGGGTCTTTCTGCTGGCGCCATCGCGTTCAATACCTCTTCTGCTGCCGGCAGCATTCGCCTTTACGCTTCCATGCGCATCTTTGGCCGTTACATTGAGAGGGTGATCACGCATGATGCGACCTTCCGTTTCCTGGCGAACCTGCGTTCGGGAGTTTTTCGCGGTCTTGTTGCCCGCGAAAGCAACGGCACAGTGAGCCAGCGTTCCGCAACTGCGCTTTCTCGTGTGGTGAGCGACGTGGACCAGCTTGATGGCTTATTCCTCCGTCTCGTTGTGCCTCTTGCTTCCGCAACAATCATCACCGGTCTGACACTGGTGATCCTGTGGCAGTACTCCCCAATGGCATCCCTCGCTCTGGGAGCCGTTCAGGCAGCAGGCCTTACCGTTCTGGCAAAATCAGGCGGTCATCGCCAAAAGTCACAAGCCCGCAAGCTCAATGCAGCACGTGATGGTCTGCGCGTTCGCGTGTCGGATCTGGTGCGGGGGCGTCGTGACCTTTCCGTCTTTGGCGGTCTGGAACAGCAGCGTGTCGCCGCCCTGAAGGCAGTTGCCCTGCTGGATGAGGTGCAGGAGCAGAATGAGCTGACAGACATGCGTAATCAGGCTGTCGTCAGCACCATGAGCCAGGTGATGGTGGCTGTCACGTTCCTGTTCGCCACCTATTCCTATCAGCAAGGTCAGATGGAACTGAAGCACATCGCTTTGTTCGCCTTCGTTGCTTTGGCTCTGCCTGAATTGCTCATCTCTCTGGCTAACAGCGCAGGCAGCTGGAGCAGGATGTCCGGCGCAGCTGATCGCGTCCGCTCCCTGCTCACGGCAGGGCAAGACAATGAAACGTTTCAAAATGCCCGCAGCAACTCTGAATCACCTTCTTTTGAGGTTGGCAAAGACGCGCTGAACATGAAGGGCATCCACTTCGCCTACACGCCAAAGGCGGCACCTGTTCTGGATGGTGTAGACTTGGTGCTGCCTACAGGCAGTCGTAGTGTGGTGATCGGCCCCAGCGGAGCAGGTAAATCCACGCTTGCAGCTATCGTAGCGCGCCTGCAAACACCGCAAGGCGGTGCAATCCGGATTGGGGGTGTCGAGCTGAGCGCAATGGCAGAAGACAAACTGCGTGCTGCCCTTACTGTTGTCGGACAACGTACGCAGATCTTCCATAGCACGATTGCAGAAAACCTGCGCGTTGCACATGAAGATGCGAGTGATTCAGAACTCTGGGAAGCGCTGGCCCGTGCTGGTCTGAAACAGCTTGTCGAAAGCAGGAAGAAAAAGCTGGAAACCCGTCTGGGCGAAGGTGGTCTGGGTCTGTCTGGAGGGGAGGGGCGCCGTCTGGCATTAGCCCGCGCCTACCTGCGTAATCCGGAAATCTGGGTGGCGGATGAGCTGACAGAAGGTCTGGACCATGCAACAGCAGATAAGGTGTTGGCCTCCTTCCGCGCGATGACCAGAGGCAAAACTGTCCTCATGGTCTCTCACCGGGCCAGCGAGCTGGAAGGTGCTGACCGTGTTTTCGTGCTCGAAGAAAGTAAATTGAGCGAAGTCGCTCTGCCACTGTCTGACGAGATCAAAAGTCGTCTCCGTAACGATTGATCCGGGAAGCCGAGTTTAAAAGAAAAGCGCAGCTACCAAAAAGGAAGCTGCGCTTTTTGTTTGTTTCTGTGATCACCCTCGGGGGCAGTCAAATGCTTTAGGCTGCGATTTGTCGTCCTGCAGATTGCTCATCAGACCCACCATTGTTGTAAAGTCCGCCGAAACGATTACCGAGGAAGTCCTGCAAACTGATGCTTTCCTGCTTTACAAAGCCCTTTGCGGCTAAAGTACCATCCATCAGCAGATCCAGTGTGGCGCAGATGCTGGCAGCTGTCGTGATCTGAATACCGCTCCAGTGCTTGCCCATGATCTCACGGTCATTGACTACGTGAGAGTAGGACTTCTGCTGGAAGCGGCCATCTTTCATACCGGTTGCGGTGATGAAGATCAGCACGCGATCCTGCATGGTGACCGGAATGGAATCTTCCATCACTTCTTTGAGCAGATCACGCTTGTTGATGAAGCCCAGATCCTTCAGCAGTAACTCCATGATATCCCGGTGACCCGGATAACGGATCGACAGGTAACGCAGGCTCTGCACTTTGTCCTTGAGCGTCTCAGACAGAGAGCCAAGACCGCCTGAAGTGTTGAACGCTTCATAATCAACGCCATCCAGAGAGAAGTGCTGCAGACCAGCCAGAGCTGGCACTTTGGTCAGCACGCCATTTTCAATGGCAAGGCAAGGATTGCAGTACTCGTTGATCAGGCCGTCAGTTGACCAGGTCAGATTGTATTTGAGATTGTTGGTCGGATAGCGGGGCAGAGCGCCCACACGCAGATGCAGGTCTTCAAGACTGTCAAACTGCTTTGCAAGATCATATCCCGCGATGGACACAAATCCGGGTGCGAGGCCACATTGTGGAGCAAAGGCCTTGTTGGCGCCTTTTGCAATCTTCTCCACTTCAGCAGTGCTGGCCACATCTTCGGTCAGGTCAAGATAGTGACAGTCTGCATCTTTTGCCGCCTGTGCTATCACCGGTGTCAGGAAAAACGGTGCAGCTGAAATAACTGCGTTGAATCCTTTAAGCGCATTTGTGAGTTTCCCCGGATCACTCACATCCAGTGCTTCTGTTGTCACATGCGGCACGTCCAGCGCGCTCAGCGCTTCCACACTCTGGTCCAGTACCTTGATATGATAATCACCTGAACCTTGCAACAATGCAGCGATCATCCCACCGATCTTACCTGCACCCACAACAGCAACATGATGTCGGCTCATAAACCCCTCCAGGATTGTTTCGATTGATTTAGAGTCTAAGTGAAAACACTGCCGGAGTTTATGGGATAAATTGCCGAAATAACGTTTTGTTTCGTGTAATTGACGGTAGTTATGTCATATTGACGATTATATTGTAAATATGACGGTTTTCACGTCCCGCACTCACGCGATTCGCCTCAGGGAAAGTACGTTAGAGGTTCCATATAAATCGATCTGACAAACATGCCAATTCACAGGATCTGTTATTTCTCAAGGCTGTAGGTATTTTGAGGCATGAAAGGTCGCTGTCGCTCGAACTTCTTCGTCAGTACGATAGAAGACCGTGTGCGCTCAACACCTGGTATGGCGGCAATCTCGTCCAGCACGGCATCCAGCTCTTCCAGACGGTCAGGCTCAACAATCAGGCAAAGGTCAAATTCGCCGGAGATTGTCAGACAGCTGCGGATTTCAGGGTAGGACTCCAACTGGGCAATCAATTCGCGTGAGCGCTGCTGAGCAACGCAGAGCATGACAAGAGCCTGAACCCGCTTCTGGTCCTCCTGGTCTCCCAAAATAGCTGTATAGCCAATAATGATACCCCTGCGCTCAAGCCGGGCAATGCGCTCCTGAACTGTTGAGCGGGCAACGTCCAGGCGCCGTGCAATAGCAGACACCGGCTCCCGCGCGTTACCCTGCAAGATGGCAATCAGCCTGCGGTCCAGCTCATCCTTAATCTCGGCCATAGAAAGTCCCTTAAATCCTGCGGTAATATAACAGATATGTCGTTAATCTTGCAGCAGGATCAGGAAAAATAACAGTTTACTGGCTGAGCGTTTAGTGAACCTGCTGAAATCAATAGAGTATTTACCCTGTCATTTTGAGCTTTTCCGGTCCTGTATAAATCACAACAATGCCGTTGCATTCTAAAATGCGTATTGTTATATAGTAACACTTGTAATGTAATATTATAACAAGGCGGTTATGGGGCGTATGAAACATCTATTAGGCTCAATGTGCATTCTCGGTATTCTTGCCGGAAGCGTTTCCTTTCCAGCCTTGGCACAGGCCGGGGTCAAAGTTGTGGCGTCCATCAAGCCGGTCCACTCCCTTGTAGCAAGCGTTATGGAAGGTGTGGGAACGCCTGATCTGGTGGTGGAAGGGGCAGGTTCGCCGCACACTTACAGCCTGCGGCCATCGACAGTGCGTAAGATAGCAAATGCGGATGTGGTGTTCTGGGTCGGTCCTGAGATGGAAAGTTTCCTTGAAACTCCTTTGGAGAACCTTACAGACGGCGCAACCATCGTTACCCTGAAAGACGCCCATGGCCTGACGCTTTTGAACTTACGTAAAGGTGACGACTTCGAAGGTCACGATCATGGTGATCATGCAGGAGAGACCGGGAGAGAGCACGCGGAGCATAGCGAAGAAGCTCATGAAGAGCATGCGCACCATGACCATGAGAAGCACACTGTACACGATGAGTCGGCCGATGAACCCGTAGACATGCATATCTGGCTGGATCCGCAAAACGCAATTGCTATGCTGCATGAGATTGAGGAAACCCTTTCGAGGGTTGACCCTGCAAATGCAGCTAAATATGCTGCCAATGCAAAAGCGGCGGGTGTTAGGATTACTGAGGTCTCTGAGGCTCTGAAAGCTGAGCTGAAGAACCTTCAGACCGCGCATTTTGTAGTGTTCCACGACGCTTACCGCTATTTTGAACAGGCATATAACCTCAATGCAGTCGGTTCAGTCACAGTTAGTCCGGAGGTGCTGCCTGGGGCAGGGCGCTTGTCTGAAGTGCGCCAGAAACTGGAAGGTCTGGGCGTAAGCTGTGTCTTCTCAGAAGTGCAGTTCAACCCGCGTATGGTTGCGGTACTGAAGGAGGGAACTGGCGTCAGTTCCGCAGAGCTTGATCCGCTGGGATCGACGCTTGTCTCTGGCCCGCAGCTTTACACAGACCTAATCAAAAAAATGGGCGTTGCCTTCAGCACTTGCCTCTCCGGCAACTCTTAACTTTATGAGAAAACAGGAATAATACGTCAGAAGAGGCAGTGCAGTATAAACGGGTACCGCCTGTTCCGTGTCTCTCAACTCAGCCACCGATGACAACCACGCACCACTCAAAACGTTTGCTAGTTTTACAGATAAGCGTGCGCGAAGGATTAGCGGTTAAAGTAGCTTGCAGTGCTCAAGCCAGAGCGTACTTCGAAAAGTGACTCCGGTTCCGGATAGGAATACGCATGAAAATAAAGAGTTAGGGCATGATGTGTGAATGCAACATGCTCTGAAAGTAGATTACATCGTGCCGCTTTCTTCCAGCCTGTGGCTCCATTTTTCTAAAATTTCCTCAAGAGCTTGCCGATCGGCAGGATCAAGAGCCTTGAGCATTTCTGCTTCCATTTCAAAATGCGCTGCAGCTGCGTCCTCCACCAGAGAGCGGCCATTGTCCGTTAAATGGATCATCAGAGCCCGGCGATCTTCCGGGTCGGGATTGCGGCGCACAAACCCCAGTTTCTCCAGCTTATCGAGGCGACTGGTCATGGTGCCGGAGGTCAACATACTGGACTTTGTCAGCTCGGTCGGCCGCAGCGCATAGGGCTCACCACTTCGGCGCAGTGTTGCCAAAACGTCAAAATCACCTGTCGCCAGACCAAATTTCGCAAAGTTGGCAGAAAGCTTTTTGTTGATTTGCATGTTGAGGCGCATCATTCGCGCCAGCACATACATCGGGCTGGCATCAACCACAGGATATTCGCTCTTCCACTGGCGCACGACGCGTGCAACGTGATCACTCATTGTAACTCTCAATAATCTGGCCTCGCGAAATACAGAGTAATATTACAGAGGAATTACTTGATATCAAGATACTTGACGCTTCTGCGTATATATCCTAAGGATTATATGGAAGTAATTTGATATCGAGATAATTTAGATCGAAGTATATGCTTATTCAGCTTCGCACGGCACTTACACCCGCAATTTGGGGAACTACATACTCAGTAACCACGCTGCTCCTGCCAGCAGAAGATCCGGTCTGGATGGTGGTCTACCGTCTGTTACCCACAGGCTTGTTGTTGCTGGCCTTTGCTCCGGGCTTGCTCAAAGGCGCATGGGTGAGGAGGGCGCTGGTCATCGGCCTGACCAATCTTTGCCTTATCTTCTTTGTGTTTATAGCTGCTTTCCGTCTCCCGGGCGGAATGGCCGGAACACTCATGGCAACGCTGCCCCTTCAGATCATCTTTTACATCTGGATTCTGGATGGCAAGGCACCAGTCGCTCGCCAGCTCGTTGCATCTCTCATCGGCCTGTTCGGTGTCGGCATGCTGCTGCTTGGCGCTCTTGAGCTGGATTGGATAGGTATAGGGGCAGCAATGGCCGCCTGCCTGAGCACCTTCACGGGCGTTTACCTCAGTGGCAAATGGGGCAGGCCAGATGTCAGCATGGTTACGTACACAGGTTGGAATGTCACGTTAGGTGGTCTTTATGCTGTACCAGTTGCGCTTGTGTTGGAGGGCCCCGCTCCGGTGCCGGACCTGAACATGGTACTGGCATTCTTCTGGATCGGCATTTTAGGAATGGGCCTGGCTTCGGTTAACTGGCTGAAGGGGATCGTACAGCTCAACCCAACAACCATTGGCTTTCTGTCTCTGGTTAATCCAGTATCTGCTGTCTTATGCGGTCAGCTGCTGGTTGGCGAAGAGTTCGGCTTGCGCCAGTGGGTCGGCATTCTCATCGTACTGGGGAGCATCGTCTGCGCACTGAAGGCGCCTCCTGAATCTGCAAAGGCAGCAGAATAAAACAGGGATGTAACTGCAACCAGTTAGAGCACAATCCCGAAAAGTGCTTCCGGTGTTTAAAGAAGAATATGCGTACAACGTTGGAAAGATAAGGATTAGCGCAGGTAAGCTATATAAGCATCCTGCGCTTTTTGCATAGCCTCAACCTTGTCATTGACGTCACCTTTGCACACAACGCCATTGTGATGCAGTTCCCACCGCCATGGCCTACGGGTTGCATCATCACCTTCGCGATGCACCCGCATGCTCATTTCAGTATTAAGTACGCCTGTCCCTACAGTGTGATCCGGAACATTTCTCCAAAGCTGCCGCCACTGAAATTTCTTGGATATAGTCATCTGACACCCGATGTTCTTTCTATGTTCTCATGGTGAAATGATTCCGTTAATATTATCCTAATGGATGTTAAGGATTAAATCCGATATGGTATGAAAACAGCCCGGAGACGGGGGCTATCACTCAGTTTTTATGGAGGCTTAACATTGCTATCCGGAGGGACTGAACCTTTGGAATCGCCTCCAGCCCGTAGCGGTAAGCACCTTTGCCCGGCAGGCGAATATAGGTGAGAAAATGGTCTGTGGTGCTGGATGTGTCTGCCCCGGTTGGTTTGTTATGCAGTTCCGCATCCTTCACAAAGCCTGTGCAGCCTTTAACATTCCAAACAGAGAAGCCGGGTTGGTGCTCAACAATGATCTTGTCTTTCGGCCTGTCCCCGCCTTTAGCAGATCTGCCTCCATAAAGCAGCAACTCAGCGCATTAAGCTTAACAGATAGCAGCGTCTCACGATGTTGTTACTGTGCAAAATATTGCGGAGCTGACTTCAGGTACCTCCCATAGGCCTGGGCATTGGGATAAGAGAACTGCTCCGCAACAGGATTTTTGCGCTTGCGTTTGGCAGCTCCAATCTCTTTCAGAAGTTCATCAAAATGCTTGAAGTGGAATGGAGCTGAGCACAATCCACCATAAACCTGAGCTGCTGGCCGGTCATTCCTCCGCCAATCAAGCATCTCGTCAATGTTCTGGCGCATCTGCTCCCTGGTTGGTTGCTTTTTCAGTTGGCCATCCGCAAATCGCACAAGCCAGTTGGCGATCATCTCCGCAGAAAGCACAGTGCAGAAGCTGGAATTGAAACCCACAAAGCCCATTTCTGGCAGGTCAGGGTTTACAGAAAGACGGTAGGTCCGATACTGCCCGTCATCCTCAATCAGCTTGTCGCGATACTCTTTCGCCAGATATGGAATTCCCAGCTTCCACCCAACAGCAAGCACCGAAACATCACAGCCCACCTTATCGCCATTGGTCAGCACCGCCTGATCACTATCATAATGATCAATTGTGCCCTGGATTGGCTTGATGATGCCACTCTTGAATCCTTCAAACAGACCGGGCGTAACAATGGGAATGGAACAGGAAATATCTTTCTCAAGCGGCACCTTGGGTACCATATCCCACTTCTTCAGTCCCAACTGAAGCTTTAACACCATCTCAAGAGCGCGAAAGTTCGCCCAGATCAATGGCCTTGCAAGTGCAGTTATAGCTTTTTGCAGCGGTTTTCTGCCCCAGCTGTTGAACTGCAACTCCTGCGCCCGCATGAAAAGCAGCCGCTTGAAGTTGATGCCACCTATAAAATACGGCAATCGCCACACCGGCTCACGATATACCAGCGTCACCTGAGAGGCCCCGTTCTTCGCTGCGTTAACCGCCACATCTGTTGCTGATTTGGAGCCGCCCAGCACGACCACCCGTTTGCCATTGGCAAGAAAGGGGTCGGTATAGTCGGAAGAGTGCATGACCTGCCCGCCCTGCGCCTCAAAACTGTCCTGTCCAGGATGGCTGATAATGTTTTTTTCAGAGAACTGGCCTGTTGAGATGACCACAAAGTCAAAGTCTTCTTTGCGAACCTGACCTGCTGCATCCAGCGTCAGTGTCCATCCCGGCTGGCCGTCCTCCCGCCGGTCCATGGAAAGCACTGAGGTGTTCAGCTGAAACAGCCGATGCAGTTTGTGTTTGCGGGCATAGGAATGTAAGTACGCATATACTTGCGGCCCCTTAGGCCATTCCGGATACTCCCTGGGCATCGGATGATCTGTAAAACAATACAGATCTTTCGGAGACTGTGTCTGTACCCCCGGATAGGACCTGGAAAGTTCCCAGACCCCGCCGAAATCATGGGTTCGCTCATAACCGTACACCCGGTGCCCGCGCTCGTCAAAGGCTTTGGCAGCTGAAAGACCACTCACGCCGCCGCCAATGACAGCAACTTTCTTCTTTTTCACCATATGAGCCACTCTTATTGTGCCGATGGCGGAAGGAAGTCGACCTCATGCAAGGCAGAAATGCGCACAAGTTCTTTTGGATCTGTCACGCCGTCCAGAGCCTCAAACAGATCATAGAGCTTGCGGGAAGGGGCAACACCAAATACGCAGGTTGCTTCATCCCCGGAACTGTTGAAGACCCCGTGTGCGACACCGCGCGGCATTCTGACCGTGTCTCCCGGTCCGGCTTTGTGGCAGGCTTCCCCAAACTTCACCTCAAGCTCACCGGTCAATACGGTGATCCACTCATCCTGTGTCGGGTGAATATGAGGCGGCACAAAGGTCCCGTCCGGTATAGCTGCATGCCAGATTAATACGTTTTCAGTCAGTACTTTAGGTGTGTATGTATGACCAACAACATTCCAGCTGGTGTTGTCATTCAGGCCCTTCCCCGCAAGCGTCACACCCTGCAAGGCACCTTCCGGTGTTAATACTTGATCTGACATATTTCCCCTCCTCCTTAATAGGGTAATGTGGTTGCCTGGTTCTGATTATTTATTTGAAAATTGATCAACTTATCTCCGCAATGCCCCCGTTATGAATACAAAGAAATACTAGGCACTCAGACAAAGTGAATTAAGTTCATCTCGTATCTCTGAGATCAATATTTGCCTGACCTGGATAGATTCTTTTTAAGCTTAAAGTAATGTTATATGCAAAGAGGGATATTTCAAGCTTAAAATGTTATGAGGTGCTGAGATTTTTTGGTTCCTCAGGAAATGCAATAAATACAATTTGTATGGGTTTGAGCTACCAGGTTGGAATCATTGCAATTCTTCTGCCACACTCCACTGACGGCAAAGTGCGGGTAATTTTTTTCAGAGCCTTCAAAATTGCGGGAAGACCCTGCAAGGAAATGAAATGGCAGTTAGATACGTGTCATCTCGTTCACAGTAAACTCGTCAACGGCACCCTTTGTTGCCGGACTGGCTCAGGAAAATGGAAAGCCTTCTGATAGGGTAAGTTCAGGAGGACTTCATGGGTCGAAAACATTATACGGAAGAGTTTAAACGGGAAGCGGCACGGCTGGTAGAAGTGAGTGGTCGGCCCACCCCTGAAATCGCCGCAGAACCTGGCGTGGGAGGAGCTACCTTAAACCGCTGGATCAAGGAGTTTCGGGATCAGGATCTGCTGTCAGGGCCGCATGAGGATACCAGCAAAGAATTAGCCCGTTTATACAAAGAAAACGAGTTATTACGGCAAGAGAGAGATTTATTAAAAAAGGCGGCAGCGTTCTTCGCTAGGGAAACAAGTCGATGAGGTTGCAGTTTATCGATGCACAGAACACCTCTTATTCAACTGCTGGCCTCTGCGCCTTTATGAGTGTCAGTTGCAGCGGATATTATGCCTGGAGTAAGCGACCTGCGAGCGCCAGACAACGTGAGGACATGGTGCTCCTTGCTCATATCAAGGACAAGTCTGAAGCCCTAATCTTCTGGAGCAGGACTTCACTGGTACCGGCCCCAATCAGAAGTAGGGAGCTGACATCAGCTACGGTGCGCCTCGTCTCGGATACTCCGAGAAGGCATATGTTCGGAATGCTATTTGAGAAAGGAGCAAGAACATGCCGTGTCTCCCGCTGCGGGGGGATGAGAGCCGAAGCGGCGGTGACCTGTTGTGCGCTGACAGGGTGACGTAGCCCGTGGGAAAAGGGGATTGAGGCAAAGTCCGTTACGCCAAGATGGTCCTCCAGGCTGAGTATTGGAAGGTTGAGGAACACGAACCGGTTCACTCGTATCTATGGGTTGAAATGTCACCTGCGCCTACACGGTTTAACAGGCGTACCATCAAAGAACGGCTCTGAAACGTATGTAGGGCTGATCCGAATGCGGGAGTACAGCCATGGTCTCCGCAGGAGTTGTGATGAGAACGTAGCCAGCGCACAGCATTGATGGCGACTTGCGGCAAGCAAGGGTAAAGACTGCGACCGGCAACCTCCCCAATACGCTTTAAGTCCAACATATGAACGAGGGAAGGCATGGCTGGAATGGCAAGGGAGCACACCCCGATGACCACCATGCTGGCGGAGCTCCCGTAGTAGTCTGAGGCAGGGAAAGCCTGCCACACGAGACCGGACTGAGCCGGTCTTCTGGCGAAGGGGAGCAGTTCAAGTTGTTTGAAGTTCATATTACCTGACCTAAGTAAGGTGAAGACTTTTGATAATCAGCGAAATGCAACACAAACTCGCAATATGGGCTCAGAGCGATCCAACCCGTCGGTTCGATCGTCTGTTACGGCTCATCGCCAATCGGGTCTGGTTTGCCGAGGCCGCCCGCATTGTTCTGGCGTCCCGTGGCGCCCGAACGGCGGGCATTGACGGAATGGATAAGCAGCACCTGCAAGACAATCTGGATCACTATCTGGATAGTTTGCGGTCTGAACTTCTGGCGGGCTCCTACTGCCCCCAGCCAGTCAAACGGATCTATATTCCCAAAGCGGGTGGCAAGCAAAGGCCCTTGGGACTTGACCTGAAACTTCTTCATTTCACTGTTTTCCTGGCTGACGATAGTCATTTCTGTCAATAGTATCTTAATAGGTCCAACTCCCCGGAACCCATAAAGAGCCAAAGAGCCTTGAGTTTTAAGTTATGACATCATCCGTTTCGCAAAGAAGAAAACCCGCTTTGATGATACAGGGCACGGGTTCCAACGTGGGCAAGAGTGTGCTGGTCGCTGGACTGGCCCGTGCTTTCACACGCCGTGGTCTTTCCGTTCAGCCATTCAAACCGCAAAACATGTCCAACAACGCTGCTGTCACAACTGATGGCGGTGAAGTCGGGCGGGCTCAGGCCTTACAGGCGCGCGGGGCGAAAGTTGCGTTGAGTGTGCATATGAACCCTGTATTGTTGAAGCCTGAGAGCGATTGCGGGTCTCAGGTTATTGTTCAGGGTAAGCGGTTTGGTACGCTGCGGGGAGTTGAGTTCGGTTGGCAGAAAGGCGCACTTATACAATATGTTATGGAGAGTTTTGCGCGGGTTGAATCCAAAGCGGACCTGGTTCTTGTTGAAGGGGCTGGCTCTCCGGCCGAAATCAATCTGCGAGCGGGCGATATTGCCAATATGGGCTTTGCTGAAGCTGCAGACATTCCGGTAGTGCTGTGTGGTGATATTGATCGCGGCGGCGTCATAGCCTCGCTGGTTGGTACATATGCAGTGCTGGAGACTGGTGAAGTTAGGCGGATAAAGTCGTTCCTGATCAATAAGTTCAGAGGTGAACCGTCACTTTTTGATTCCGGCGTAACGGCTATTGAAGATAGGACCGGATGGCCTTGTAATGGTGTGGTGCCGTGGTTTGCACAGGTGAGGGACCTGCCAGCAGAAGATGCGCTGGACCTTTCTGAGAACACCAGCCATGGCAAACTGAAGGTGGCTGTGCCTGTAATCAGCCGAATTGCGAACTTTGATGACCTCGATCCGTTGCGCATGGAAGCTGATGTTTCGCTGGAGTTTGTGCTACCGGGAGAGGTTCTGCCTGTTGATGCAGATGTGGTTTTGCTGCCAGGCACCAAATCTACCATTGGAGATCTCGCCTTTTTCCGCGCTCAGGGGTGGGACATTGATCTTTACGGGCATGTTCGCCGCGGCAGACAGGTGCTTGGCATATGCGGTGGCTATCAGATGCTGGGAAACCGGATTGCGGATCCTGACGGGATTGAAGGTAAGCCGGGTGTTGTTGAAGGGCTCGGCTTGCTGGATGTTGAAACGATTCTGACGGCTCATAAAGAAACCACTGAGAAGACCGGGCGGCATATTCCGAGCGGAGAGAGTGTGACGGGCTATGAAATCCATGTAGGGCGAACGTCTGGCCCGGATTGTGCGCGTCCATTTGTTGATCATGGAGATCATGTCGATGGCGCGATCTCTCAAGATGGTCAGATTTCAGGGTGTTATATGCATGGCATCTTTGGATCAGATACGTTTCGTGCGGCCTTTCTGAAAGAGTTTGGAGCAGTTTCTCAGCTGGGATACGAACACCGTGTGGAAGATGCGCTGGATGCACTGGCTGATCATCTTGAAGAGCACCTTGATCTGGACGCGCTTTGGGAAATAGCTCAGAGCCGCATCAAGTAATCGGCTATTTGTGAGACAAAACCAAATGCTTGAAACCTCATTTGGCTCTCCTGTCATTGTGCAGGAGCTATGACTTTGTAGTATAAGGGAAAAATGAGCTACACAATTTTAAAATTGTTACATTTTATGTCCGAAATTAATATCTCACTCGACATGGGTTCCCTTTAGACAATTTCCTCCTTGAGATGGGGAGAAGGAATGAGCACAGTACCTGCCATAACTGCGGAAAACCCGCAACAAAACGCAATGGAACAGCACCAGTACGCACTGTCAGGCACCGCTCGATTTTCGACAGAAATGTATATCTGCGCAATACACCGGTTAGCTATCTATGCGAGCACTGCTACGACCGTCCCACGACAACAACGTAAAGCC
>CANNAV010000034.1 GCA_947502585.1 uncultured Pseudovibrio sp. | reverse complement strand
GCAAATATTTCGATATGGACGAATTTCATGAGTGGATCGCGCTACGACAAGAGGAAAAAAAGGACAAAAACTACATCCAGATCTGATCAACCCGCCAAACCTGAAATCAGAATTTACAGCAGACTTGGGACTTGACCTATAAATGCTGGAGAAAAGGGAGCTTCGGCTCCCTTTCTATGTGGAGATCGAACAAGTTGATCAGGCGTTCCGGTTTCGGATCGCCACAAAAGATGTGTAAGAAACACCGCCTGCGCCCGAGATAAAGGCTGCGACATCTCGCGCCGGGCCGCCATACATCACAGTTTGGAAAACAACTACAAAAAAGAACAGCATTACAGATGCTGCAAAGGTTTTGCCGATAAACAAAAATATCTGATTCATAGAAGCAATCCTGATCTCTAAAGCCGCCCAAATCTCAAAGGTGCATCTTACAAAAACTGTTTTAGGCTTTCAAAGAATTTCTGCTTCAAAACATAGAGTTGTGATGTATGCCACGAAAATACCAGGGTGCAACGCTTTCCAAAACTCATTGGAGCAATATGGTGGCCTCTGTGTATGTACAAGGTAAAACAAGTACAAGCCTCACTGGTTTTCGGGAGACTTAAAATCATCAAAGAGAAATGGTGGGCGATGAGAGACTCGAACTCCCGACATCTTCGGTGTAAACGAAGCGCTCTACCAACTGAGCTAATCGCCCCTTAGGGTGGTACGCCGTGTGGCGTGAGGAGGTGTTTAGGGCCTTTGACGGGTTCTAGCAAGCCCCTGCAGAAACTTTTCCCAAAAGAATTCCAAAATTTTCAAACACGGAATTCCAGCTGATATTATCGGCTCTACACTACTCGTATTTATCTGGTGCCTGGGCATGGTGATTACTTACGTATGGCATGTTGCTAATATTGAGCAATGGGTTACGTGTGGAACGGCGAGCAAAGAACAGCCTTGCCATATTAAGCCGATAGGCGGTGAACAGAGCAAGCGAACCGCTTAGACCAATCATAATGAGTTCTGGCGTCCTGGAACCAAGCACCGGCGCAAGGATGCTGATCAGTGTTGGACCCACGACACTTCCTGCAGCCCAGATGAAAAGCAGATAGGTGGACAATGCAACACTATTTTCTGGCTTACGTTCAAATGCGTGAGCCACGCAGATGGATTGCAACGGAAAAGAGAGACCTCCGAGAACAACCAGCAGCAGCCCCAGAATGCTCAGCAGGTGATAATTGCGCAAAAAGGCAGAGTTCCAGTCAGTGAACGGATCAGCAATCAGGAAGGTGACCATGATGAGAGTGATCAGTGCAGAGGAGCCAAGGATGAGCCATTTTCGGTCTATTCGGTCAGCAAGAGAACCAAACGGCCACTGGAACATCAAACGGCCAACGTAGATCATCGCAATTATAAGAGCTGTGGTGCTGTTACCAACCCCGGCTTTAGAAAGAGAATAGGGAACAATTGTCAACAGACTGGTGACAATTGCGCCGGATGCAAAAGCACCGAGCACCGCGACAGGGGACCTGTCCCAGATCTCTTTGAACTTAATACGGCTGGCTTTGCATATGCGTGGTGGAACCGAGCGGGTCATGCACAGCAATACAACAGCTGCCAGCAGAACGGTGGCGAGCAGTTCCAGCATTTGCAATGGAACCTGGGTGAACTTGGCGATGAAAATCTGTGAGAGAATGGCCATTGCACCAATCACGATGGAGTTCGCAGATAAAATACGACCACGAACTTCGTCTTTGATAGATTCATTCAGCCATGCATCAGCAGTAGCAAACAAAACCGCAAATGCCGCCCCCATGAAGAACCGCAGAACGGTCCAGAAAATAATGCTCTCTGTGTTCTTGAACAGCAAAACCAGAAGGGCTGTCAAACCAGCCGCACCGGCGAAGGCCCTGATATGCCCGATCCGGTTGATTATGCCTACGCCACGCATACATCCCACCATGAAACCAAGTGAGTAAGCACCTGCCACAAGACCAGCCTGAGAGGCAGAGCCGCCAATGCTGGAGATTTGAAGCGGCAAGCTTGTCAGCAAAGCAGTGCTCGCCAGTTGCGCAAGCGCGCTGGCCAGAATGATCGCAAACAGTGAAACGAGTGAGGCTTTAACCATGCAGCAATTGACTTGCACCTGATGTGGTGAAGTGTTCCCGTATTGAGGTTCATTTACTGGAAAACAAGGCTTTCCGATTGAATGAATATTTCGCAGGTGAATGTGACTGCATTGAGCGAAAAATTGATCCAAGCAGTGATTTATTGAAGGGATTTACGTGGGGGAACTGGGGCAGCTTTGCGGCTGTAAACAAAATTACCGCCCGCTGAACGAACAGGGGCGGTAGGGTTTATGATATCAATATCAAAGAGTTAGGTAGGGGTGTTCTCTGTACTCAACTCTTTGATAGCCGCTTCCAGCTGGTTGTAGTGAGAAATTACCACATCAGGCCCGAGTTCTCGGACAGGAATATCTGTGTAGCCAAAGTCAACGGCTATTACTGGCAGGCCAGCGTTACGTGCAGCGCTAATGTCAGCCTTGGAATCGCCAATGACGATAGAGCCTGCACGGGAACCTCCGGCAATGTCGATTGCGCCAAAAACTGGCATCGCATCCGGCTTGTTCTTGGAGAAGGTGTCTCCGCCCACAACAGCATCAAACAGGTGTTCCATTTCCATGGCCCGAACCAGCGGTTTGGCCAGTTTTTCCAGTTTGTTTGTGCAGATAGCTGTTTTCCAGCCAGCATCTCTCATCCGTGCAACTGTTTCCAACGCCTGCGGAAAAGCATAGGTCTTATCTGCAATATGAGCCTCGTAGTAGCGAATGAACTTGGCAAGCAATGGTCCCAGTACCTCATCTGTAACTTCAATCTTGCTTGCTTCAAGCGCACGGCTCATTAGCACTTTTACGCCAGCGCCGAGCATTTTCCGGACCCGTTCAGGCTCAATGGCTTCAAAACCGGCTTCTACCAAAACATGATTCAGCGACGCTGTGAGGTCTCTCATGGTCTCCAGGAGAGTACCGTCTAGGTCGAAAACCAGAACTGGTGTTGTCATACTTAAGCTCGTTTCTGTTTAGAAAATTCGCGACACACTACCGAATTTCACCGCGAAGTCAATTCCGAGGAAAACCTATAGTTTGCTGGGTGGATTGCTGCTTGGCGGGACACGCACCTCATGGTAATCAGCAGGAGTTATGTCAGAGTAGACCCAGGCGCAACAACTGGGCAGACTTGTTCCTGTCTGTGAATGGTTTCTGGCAACTTAGGGTAAGGGGAAGAGAAATTAGTCAGATGGCAATGAGTTTGAAGGCGCAGGCCGCAGCTGCAGCACTCAGGGAAGTTAAACCCGGTATGAAACTGGGGATAGGTTCTGGATCAACAGTCAACGAGTTAATCCGACTTCTGGCAAAGATGGTGAAGGATGGGTTTGATGTCATCGGGGTGCCGGCTTCCTCTTATTCTAAAGATCTTTGTGATGAGCTGGGAGTGCCGTTGACCACACTGGATGAGGCGCCGATACTGGATTTGGTGATTGATGGGGCGGATGAGATTGATCCGCAGCTGAACCTTATCAAAGGCGGTGGCGCTGCACTGCTTCGCGAAAAAATCATTGCAGCTGCTTCCGGGCGCATGCTCGTGATTGCTGATGAGAGCAAAATTGTTGATAGCCTCGGAAAGTTTCCGCTTCCGGTGGAGGTTGTTCCGTTCGGACTTGAGGCCACTCGCCAGATGATGCAAAACTGCTTGGATGCTGAAGGGCTGCAAGGTGAGATGATCCTGCGTATGTCAGGGGAGAAGCCACTTGTAACCGATAACGGCAACTACATTCTTGATTGCCATCTGCAGGCAATCAGCAACCCGAAGTCACTGGCCAAACGTCTGGAAGTTATTCCAGGTGTCGTTGAGCACGGGTTGTTTATTGATATGGCAGTACGGGCCTATGTTGCCGGTACTGACGAAATTCGTGTCCTGGAACCTTAAACTGTCCCGACAGTTATTTTAGGGCAGCTGATAAAAATAAAGGGAAGCCAATTTATGCTCGCTAAGTTCAAGTCTGCAGCAATTGCAGGTATTGTATCACTGGCTGTTGCTGGTATGCTGATTTCCAGCCCGGTTATTGCTCAGGATAATTCCATTTCTGAAAGCCACATCGAAGCGGCAAAAGCCGCTGTTCGTGCTACAAAATCTATCGAGAACTTTGACAACATCCTTCCAGATGTTGCTGAGCGTACTCGTACCCTGTTTATTCGTTCGAATCCGGCAATGAGCGCTGAGATCGACATCGCCGTGAACGAGGCTGCTGTTGAACTTATCCCGCGCCGTCAAGAGCTGGATAGGGTAATTTATGAAGTATGGGCACGTCGTTTCTCCGAGGATCAGCTTACCCAAATCGCAACCTTTTACAACTCCGACACTGGCAAACGTCTTGCAGACCTGTCTGGCACACTGTCAGCACTGACCATCGGTGCTGCAAAGCAGTGGAGTGATGCAATCAGCACCGACATGGTTGCAATTGCACGGAAGAAACTTGCAGAAATGGCTGCTCAGTAAGCGATCACGAAATCGCAATCCAAATTGAACGTCAGATCAGATATGCCCCCTTGAAATTTGGGCGTATCTGGCCCAAGTCTGAGCCTGCGTGTTTATAAAACAAGACCTTAGAGCGTAGCGAAACGTCGTTGCATAAGGTTTATTGCAAACGAAAGTGGGCTGTAATGACTAATTTCGACTACGACCTCTTTGTTATTGGGGCAGGTTCCGGCGGCGTACGTGCAGCGCGTATTGCCGCAACCCATGGTGCCCGTGTTGGTATTGCTGAAGAATTTCGCTACGGCGGTACCTGTGTTATCCGCGGTTGTGTTCCCAAAAAACTCTTTGTTTATGCCTCCAAATTCACCGAGGAATTTGCAAATGCTGACGGTTACGGGTGGAGCCTGAACGGCACGCCGACCTTCGACTTTGATAAGCTTGTGGAGAGTAAAGACAAGGAAATCACCCGTCTTGAAAGCATTTATCGTCGTAACCTTGATAAGTCCGGCGTTGAACTGCATGACAGCCGCGCAGTGATTGAAGGCCCGAACACTGTTCGTTTGCTTTCCACAGATAAGGTCATAACTGCAGAGCGCATTCTCGTCGCTGTCGGCGCAACACCAAAGGTTGATGCAGGCATTGTTGGCTGTGAATATACCATCACCTCCAACGAAGCCTTCCACCTCTCCGAGTTTCCGAAGCGGACTGTAGTTGTTGGCGGTGGGTACATCGCCGTTGAGTTTGCTGGCATTTTTAACGGTATGGGGTCTGAGACTACGCTTTTGTATCGCGGTGAAGAAATCCTGCGTGGTTTCGATATGGACCTGCGTACCGGCCTGCATGAACAGATGGTCGAAAAGGGCATCACTGTTAAAACCAAATCCACCATTGCATCCATTGAGAAGCATGAGGGCGGTCTGACAGTTACCACACATGAGGGCGAGGTGATTGAAGCCGATCAGGTTCTGTACGCAATCGGTCGTCGCCCGAACACAGCAGGCCTTGGTCTGGAAGAGGCTGGTGTTGAACTCGATAATGCAGGCGCAATTGTGGTTTCCCCACAAAGCCAGAGCTCTGTGCCTAGTATCTTTGCAGTGGGCGACGTTACCAATCGCGCCAACCTGACGCCAGTTGCGATCCGGGAAGGTCATGCTTTTGCCGACAGCACCTATGGCGGAAACGAGTGGCATGTCGATCACTCCATGATCCCGACTGCAGTCTTCTCTCAACCTGAGATTGGCACTGTCGGGCTGACACAGGAAGAAGCTGAAGCGCGGTTTAACAACATTGATGTCTACTCCTCATCCTTCCGTCCGATGAAGAACACTCTTTCAGGAAAATCTGGCATGATGTTCCTCAAAATGCTGGTAGACGCAGATACCGACAAAATCCTCGGCATTCACATCATGGGGCCAGACTCTGGCGAACTCATACAGATAATCGGAGTGACTCTGTCCATGAGCGCCACCAAGTCGGACTACGACCGCACCATCGCGGTTCATCCAACTTCTGCAGAAGAGCTGGTGACAATGCGCGAACCATCTGAGCGTATCCGCAAGAATTAAACTTTAGTCTGCTTCCTGAGAGCCGCTCGTTCTTGAGAGCGGTTCTTTTTTGTACTGCATCCGGAGCAGGGCATCTTTCTCGTTTTGATAGGGATACCCGTGACTGACCTCACAAAGGACCGGATTTGCTATTTTGGTTATGGTTCACTTGTAAACGAGAAAACGTTGCCAGCAGACACGTTCCTCTATCAGGTGCAGAACCAGTATGCTCACTGGGGCAATGATGAGCATCCAGTCTTGCAAAGCTATGTAGATTGCGTCATGGCTGGCTTCCGTCGTCTGTGGGGCCATGCGGGCTGCTGCACTTTAATAGAAACCACGGATGGCTGGGTCGTGTACCAATCCTCAATGATCGTGCTAACCCGTATTATCCACGTGCCGTCATCATATCCAATGAACTTGCGGGAACGATTGACGATCTTCTAAAATCTGTGAATGCTCAATATTTAAATCGCTGAAACAAGCCTAATGTATCGCGAGTATGAACGCTTCATGTATCTTTACACAGATGTTCATCTGCGATCTTGAAGAATAATTTGAAATATTTATCTGTAAAATATGAATATTTTGGAAGATGGCAGCTCTTCGGTGGGGTGCTTTGATGCATTCTCATAAGACCAGATTTTTTTGAGGTGTCCTCAACCTGCAGCGATAAATCAACTTATACGTCCCCCTAGTCAGACAAATGGGCTGCGTGTATAAGCTTCCTTGGCTTTTGTCACAAGATGAGAACAGCTCAAAGAATTAACGCTGCCGAAGACAAGCGCATTGGGCGCGCTGGCAGCATGCCGTATTGATGGAGTTTTAAGATGGCGGAGAAATGGACACCGGATTCCTGGCGATCAAAACCGATCGTGCAGGTCCCGGACTATCCAGATAAGGAAGCAGTGGCAGACGTTGAAAGTCGCCTGGCAACTTATCCGCCGCTCGTGTTTGCAGGTGAGGCGCGCAAGTTGAAAGCGCAGCTTGCTGATGTTGCCGAGGGGCGTGGATTCCTCTTGCAAGGTGGTGATTGTGCGGAGAGTTTTGCAGAACATCACGCTGATCACATTCGTGACTTTTTCAGAGCATTCCTGCAAATGGCTGTGGCGCTCACCTATGGTGCACAGCAACCAGTCGTAAAAGTGGGCCGTATTGCTGGTCAGTTCGCAAAGCCGCGTTCTTCCAATATTGAGAAGAAGGGCGCTATCGAGCTGCCAAGCTACCGGGGCGACATCATAAATGGCATCGAGTTCAACAAAGAGTCCCGTATTCCGGACCCGGAGCGGCAGGTGAAAGCGTATCGGCAGTCCGCCGCGACCTTGAACCTGATCCGTGCGTTTGCACAAGGTGGCTTTGCCAATCTGGACCACGTGCAACGGTGGATGCTTGGCTTCGTAAAAGACAGCCCGCAGGCAGATCGCTATCAGGAAATGGCAGATCGCATTTCTGATGCGCTGTCCTTCATGCGCGCCTGCGGCATTGATCCTGACAACACACCCCAGTTGCGTTCCACCGATTTCTTCACAAGTCACGAAGCATTGCTTCTGGGTTACGAAGAAGCGCTGACACGCATCGATTCCACCACTGGCGAATGTTACGCAACATCCGGCCACATGATCTGGATCGGTGATCGTACGCGTCAGTTGGATCATGCTCATGTTGAATTCTTCCGCGGTATCAAGAACCCGATTGGCCTTAAGTGTGGTCCATCTCTTGATTCTGAAGAACTGATCAGGCTGATTGACGTTCTGAACCCTGAAAACGAAGCTGGTCGTCTGACACTGATCACCCGTTTCGGTCATGATAAAGTGTTCGGGCACCTGCCAGCAATGGTACGAGCTGTTGAGCGTGAGGGGAAGAAAGTTGTCTGGTCATGTGACCCGATGCACGGCAATACCATCACTGCAAACGGATACAAAACACGTCCATTCGAGCGTATTCTGCGTGAAGTCGAGGCATTTTTTGCTGTTCACCGCGCTGAAGGCACCCATGCAGGTGGTGTTCACGTAGAAATGACAGGCCGCAACGTAACCGAATGTACCGGTGGTGCACGGGCACTGTCCGCGGAACAGCTTGGCGATCGTTATCACACCCATTGTGACCCTCGCCTCAATGCAGATCAGGCTCTGGAGCTGGCGTTCACTGTCGCAGAGAACCTCAGAAAAGATTCTGACACGAGCCTTGCAGTGAATACTTAACTACATCCAGCGTGTTCATATGGGATCAGGGGCTGCACATTGTGCAGCCCCTGTTTTTTTGGTAAATACTCTAATGCGAAGCACATAGAAATTGGAGTAATGCGCCTTCTGCCTTTAGCAGCTCGATAAATTTCTTTTTTCGCCGTCAGGGAGAGTTTGTTGCTTCAGAGTGAATCTTTGTTGGCTGGCTGTTCAATCCTTATCGTGGACGACAACAATTACATGCGTTCCATTTTGCGCACCATGATCTCTGGCTTTGGTGTGCGTTCAATCTTCGAAGCGGGGGACGGTGCTGACGCGATTGCAATTCTGCTTGATCGCAGGCCAGCTATTGTTTTGTGCGACTGGATCATGCACCCGATTGATGGTAATAACTTCCTGCGCATCGTCAGACAGGACGAAGATACTGAAATCGCTAAGACCCCTGTTATCGTCATATCTGCAGATTCTCGCCGCTCTGTTGTTGTTGCGGCGCGCAATGCTGGCGTAAATTACTTCCTTGCTAAACCGGTCGCCCCGGCAATCCTGTATGACCGCCTGAAGGCCATCGTCATTCAGGGAGATGAGCCGGTTCAGGCCAGAGACATGGCGCAGCTGCCAATAGACACCAAGCGGCAATACCATTTGGATCTCATGGCTAAAGCGAAAAATCCAGGAGTGATGAAACCAAAGTCCTGCGATTGATTTTAACTCTGTGAATTTTTTTCCCAACCATCAACTATGTGATGGATCTACTTTTCTCTGCAACAAAAACGCGGTACATGAGTACCTAAGCAATTTATGCTCTAAGTTAACAGAGCCACCCTTACATTCACAAAAGCCTTTGAAGTTTATATGATGATTAAAGACCAGTTCTGCCTGGCCGTCGTACAGGCCAACCCTTGCATTGGTGATATTTCCGGTAATGCTGAGAAAGTGCGTCATCACCGAAAGCTGGCTGCCGAACAGGGCGCTGATCTGGTCTTGTACTCTGAACTGTTCCTGACGGGCTATCCGCCAGAGGATTTGGTTCTGAAGGCATCCTTCGTTGCAGCGTGCAAGCGCGAACTGCTAGGTTTGGCAAAGGAAACGGCTGATGGCGGTCCTGCGTTGCTCGTTGGCCTGCCTTGGGCCGAAGGAGAGAAGCTCTACAACGCTGTCGCTCTGTTGGACAACGGCAACATTGCAGGTCTGCGCTACAAGGTAGACCTGCCAAACTATGGCGTGTTCGATGAAAAACGTATTTTTGATGCAGGGCCAAATACGGGTCCGATGAGTTTCCGCGGTGTACGCATTGGTGTGCCTATCTGTGAAGACACATGGTCTGATGAAGTTTGCGAATGTCTGGAAGAGACAGGAGCCGAAATACTGCTGGTTCCAAATGGATCTCCTTATTACCGCGATAAAATAGATGAGCGCATGCAGATCATGCTCTCTCGTGTTGTCGAGACAGGCCTGCCGCTCGTGTATTGCAATCAGGTTGGTGGTCAGGACGAACTCGTTTTTGACGGAGCATCTTTCGCTCTCAACCATGATCGCTCACTGGCACTGCAACTCGCTCAGTTCACTGAGGAGACGGATTACCTTGACTTTCGGAAAGACGCAGATGGTCTGTGGTTTGCAAAACCATCTCGCATAGTCCCATTGCCTGATACGCAGGAAGCAGACTGGCTTGCCTGCGTACTTGGCCTTAAAGACTACGTGAACAAGAATGGCTTCCCGGGCGTGGTGCTGGGCCTGTCCGGTGGTATCGACAGTGCCATCTCTGCGGCCATGGCTGTGGACGCGCTTGGGGCTGACCGTGTTCACTGTATCATGCTACCATACCGCTACACCTCCGGGGAAAGCATTAAGGACGCCAGGGCTTGCGCGGATGCACTTGGGGTGAAGTACGATACCATTCCAATCGCAGAGCCTGTCGAAGGCTTCCAGAAGACGTTGGCCGGCGCGTTTGCAGGGACCAGGAGCGGTATTACCGAGGAGAACCTCCAGTCCCGTTCTCGCGGTGTCATTCTTATGGCTGTTTCCAACAAGTTCGGCGCTATGGTTGTAACCACCGGCAACAAGTCAGAAATGTCTGTTGGCTATGCCACGTTGTATGGTGATATGAACGGCGGCTACAATCCGATCAAGGATCTTTACAAGACCGAGGTTTATCATTTGTCTGACTGGCGAAACAAAAACCGTCCTGCTGGTGTTATGGGGCCGGCCGGAGAGGTGATTCCGAACAACATCATCGTCAAAGCGCCAACAGCAGAACTGCGTGAGAACCAGACCGATCAGGACACCTTGCCGGAATACGATGTTCTGGATGACATCCTGAATTGCCTTGTTGAACAAGAGTTGAGCCTTGACGAGATCGCCAGACGCGGCCACTCTGTAGAAACCATCCATCGAGTTGAACACCTTCTTTACATTGCAGAGTACAAGCGTCGTCAGGCCGCGCCCGGTGTTAAAATCACACCAAGGAACTTTGGGCGCGATCGTCGCTACCCAATAACCAACCGTTTTCGGGATAGAACCTAGTACCACGCGCGACCTGAGACCTTACTTTAAGAACAAACTGCCCGCCTTCCGCAATAGGTCCTTCGTGATCAGGCAAACACATGGTGTTGCCGGAGTCACTTTCAGTGTTTTTTAGGTTAAGTCTATGACATTATTCGAATTTATCCGGCGAAATCTGCGCTGGATAACGGGCGGGTTTTTGCTCGGGTTTGGCTCCAGTTTTGGTCAAACTTTTTTTATTGCGCAATTTTCCTCCCAGATCCGTGAGACCTACAACCTCTCTCACGGTGGTTTCGGCTCAATTTACATGTTTGTGACACTGGCGAGTGCTGCAACGCTCATCTATTTGGGCAGAGTAGTCGACTATTATCGCCCTGTGGTAGTTGGCTGCGCGGCAATTGTCATCCTTGCTGGATTCAGTTTCTTGATGAGCTGGCATAACTCTTTCATATTACTTGTCATTTGCCTCTATGGTCTACGCCTGTTCGGGCAGGGCGTGCTGCCTCATACTTCTCAGACAGCTATGTCGCGCTGGTTCCATGGCTCCAGAGGTAAGGCGCTCAGCCTGGCCTCTTTTGGCAACATGGCAGGCGAAGCGCTTTTGCCATTGGCCGCAGTCTCATTAATGGCCATAGTCTCATGGCGAGACCTCTGGTCGCTCGCCGGCATAACGCTGCTCGTGTTCTTTTTTCCGCTGGCCTATCTGGCCCTGAAGAAAGACCGCACGCCTGAGACCCCTCTTACATCCCCTGGTTCCAAAGGATCTGCCGTCAGCTGGACCAGAAAGCAGGTCGTTGCTGATTGGCGCTTCTGGGTTGTTATGTCCGGCGTGCTTGTCGTTCCGTTCCTTGTGACCGGCCTCATGTTCCATCAGGTGGACTTCATGGAAGCAAAGGGCTGGGCGCGGACTGTAATCCCCTCTTATCTGCCACTCTATGCGGCAGCTGGCGCGGTGTTCTCCATGCTCGCAGGTATGATGATTGATCGCTTCTCTGCTGTCTCATTGCTCCCTTTTTCTGTTGTTCCTCTTGGTGTGAGTGTGCTCGTGTTCGCCTTCGGTGGTGAAGAGTACTTTGTGCCAATTGCTTTGATCATCCTTGCTATAACCGTTGGTTCATGGGGAGCGATTTCCTCTGCCGTTCTGGCAGAACTTTATGGGACAGCTCATCTGGGGTCTGTCCGTGCGATTTACTCTGCCATGATGGTCTTTGCCTCTGCACTGGCTCCGGGGCTTATGGGCATCCTGCTGGATAACGGGATTGAGCTGAGCACTCAGTTTGCTTTTTCCAGCCTCTACTGCTTCGGATTGGGCCTGGTTTTGCTTGCTGTAAAACCGCAATTGATGCTTGTGCGCACTCCGGCCTGAAAACAGCAAAAGTCTGTAACTGGGGCGATTACCCGAGATATTCCGTAGGTATTCAAGATTGGCTGGTTGACCCGTACCTGCCAACGCGATACCCGAATGTCAAACTTGTTTATTGATGAGAAGGCTCAGCCATGAGTGTTACTGTTCGCTTCGCACCATCTCCGACTGGCCACATCCATATCGGCAATGTGCGCCCGGCGCTTTTCAACTATCTCTTTGCTAAAAAGCAGGGCGGCAATTTCGTTCTGCGCTACGACGATACCGACGTGCAACGCTCTAAAAAAGAGTATGCAGCTGGCATTGCTGAAGACCTGAAGTGGCTGGGTATCAACCCTGATCGCGTGGAAAAACAATCCGGACGTTTTGCATTGTATGATGCAGCAGCTGCCAGGCTGAAAGACGCAGGCCTCCTTTACCCATGCTATGAAACGCTAGAAGAGCTGGAACGCCGCCGTAACCGTGCGCGTGCTCTGGGCCGTCCTCCTGTTTATGACCGTGCGGGTCTGAAGCTCACTGACGAGCAGATTGCTGAATATGAAGCAGAAGGCCGCAAACCACACTGGCGCTTTAAACTGCCAAACCATGCAGAGGGCGATGCGTTCTCCACTGTCAGAACAGAAGTGCACTGGGAGGATGTAATCCGTGGTCGCCAGACCGTTGATCTTGCTTCTCTGTCTGATCCGGTACTGATCCGCGCAGATGGCACATACCTCTACACCCTGCCATCCATCGTGGATGATGCGGATATGGGCATCACGCACGTTATTCGCGGTGAAGACCACATTGCCAACACCGGTGTCCAGATTGCCATATTCCAGGCCCTGGGGGCGCAAGTTCCTGAGTTTGGTCACCACAACCTGCTGACCACTGCATCTGGTGAAGGGCTCTCCAAACGCTCTGGTGCACTGTCTATCCGCTCACTGCGGGAAGAAGGCTATGAGCCAATGGCAGTCTGCTCTCTTGCAGTGCTGACAGGCACCAGCCACGCAGTTGAGCCTGCTCCGACAATGGAAGCTCTGGCAGACATGCTCGACTTCTCCGGCATCTCCAGGTCTGCTGCAAAGTTTGACCCGGAAGATGTGGGGCACCTGACTGCTAAACTCGTCCATGCCATGAGTTTTGCTGATGTTGCTGATCGCCTGAAAATCTATGGTGTAGAAGGGGATGAAGCGTTCTGGGTTGCAGTGAAAGAGAATTGCTCCACTGTAAGCGATGCAAAGAAATGGTGGGAGCTGATCGATGGCGCAGGCACACCAGACATTGCTGAGGAAGACAGAGACTTCATAACTCAGGCAAAAGCTCTTTTACCACAAGAGCCATGGACTGCGGCCACATGGGGTGAGTGGACAAAAGCTGTCAAAACTGAGAGCGGCCGTAAAGGCAAAGGATTGTTTATGCCACTGCGTAAGGCAATTACAGGTCTGGCACACGGTCCGGACCTGAAGAACATGCTACCGCTTATCGGTCGGGAAAAAACTTTGGACCGACTTTCCTGATCGGTCCCTTGCGGGGTTCAACTTCGCGGGGAACAAATTTCTTATGAACAAACGGAGGCTCAGTGGTATCACTCCGGGTGTTTGTTGCATTGACGGTCTGGCGCAGCTCACTCTGGTCCGGAATAGCTGGATAGGTCGCAGTTGCGCCCGGTGTCAGATCTTCCAGCTGACTACCCGAAAGAGCCTGCTCCGGATTGCCAGGCTGACCGCCGGATGCATCACAGGAACAAGCTGGATTGTTCTGCTGCCTGAACAGATAGGCATTGGCAAGGGAGGTGTAAGGCGCACCAGACAAAGACCGCATCTGAGCCGGTGTTTCCTGCGGAACCTGGAAGACGTACAGCTCGGTGTCCTGACCTGGACACAGAGCCTGACAAATCTCCTCATCTTCCGCCAGATCTTCCGTTCCGGAGTTTGGATTGATCGGGAAGTAGT
Source organism: uncultured Pseudovibrio sp. (assembly GCA_947502585.1). GTDB lineage: Bacteria > Pseudomonadota > Alphaproteobacteria > Rhizobiales > Stappiaceae > Pseudovibrio. The sequence continues at coordinate 18,167 of CANNAV010000034.1, read as the reverse complement.
AGCCATCACACTTGCGAACGCACATGGTCGCATACTGCAGGCCACCTGAGGAGAAACCAGAGGTCGAATGTGGCTCCAGCTGCAATGGCTGACTGGCCTGTGCTGATGGCGTCAACAGTTGGGTTTGCTGCTCTGAACGGTCAGAGCAGTTCAGCTCTATCAGTGACTGTTGTACTTCAGTAAGGCGGTCCTGCAGAGCGCTGGAGTAGAGTTCCTGCTGCCTCTGACTATCAAGATAGGTCAGGTTCTCGTTCATCTGCTGCAGGGAGGAGCTGAGCTGCTGGCATTGCGCAGGGCCAAATGAGCCTTCACAGCCAAATCCGGACATCTGAGACTGCACATTGCGAATATGAATCAGCTGCTCTTCATATGCTGTTTGCCAGCTGCTGGGGTTGCCATTGCTATCGGCCTTCTCAGAAAGCTCGATAAACTCTGCCTCAAGTCTGTCGCAGACCTGAGAGCGTGCAAACGCACTCCCGGTCAATATAAGGGAGGCGCCAAGGGAAAAAGCCACGGCTGCACATGAATTGGCGAAGTGGAGTCTGGAAATGGTCATAGCCCGCAATACTGGTTTCCTCAGAGAAATCTTAGAGATAAGTTATTCTATGGCCGTATTGGGGCAAAACCAACGGATTCCATTAGGTTTTACAAATTTCTGTGGTTCTCTTGCTGGTAGTTATCAAAAAGCCTCCTATATCGGGAGGGACTTGATTTGTCTTTTGAAATGGAGGGTAGCCGTGCAGATCTCTGCGCCTGGAAAATCAATTTTGAAAATGGTGAGCACCGTGATTGTGGTACTTGGAGTAGCGCTGGGTATTCCTGGTACCGGTGTGCAGGCACAGGAGCCGGAGCTGATCTTCAGAAAATCAACCGTCTGGAAGTTCCTGAGCCCGGACCACAAGCTGGCGACCTATGCGCTGGGTGACCCGGTAGTTGAGGGCGTCGCCTGTCACTTCACAGTGCCGGAAAAAGGTGGCCTCTCCGGATGGCTCGGACTGAAAGAAGAAACTTCCGACATCTCTCTGGCCTGCCGTCAGGTTGGCCCCATCAGGTTTAAGAGCAAGTTTGAGCAGGGCGATGAAGTTTATCGCAAGAGCCGCTCCCTGTTCTTCAAGAAAATGCGCATTGTCCGTGGCTGTGACGCAAAACGCAATGTGCTGGTCTATCTGGTATACTCCGACAAACTCGTTGAAGGAAGCCCGAAGAACTCCACCTCAACCGTGCCAATCATGCCGTGGGGAGACCAGGTTCCTGAAAAATGTGCTGATTATCTGGATGACTAGGGCCTGTTGACGTTCACCTGAGCGCCAGGAGAGAAGCTGCAATGTATATCATTGCAGCATAGCCTGTGTCTGTTTTATCTGTCCTTGTTGCTATGCCTCTGAATTCCTTTATCTTCCAGAACCAGTTCCCGGTAAGGTGGCGCCACTTGTATATGTCTTCATCATGCGTTGCCGGGTGTTTTCTGCCCCTGCCTGACGGGAATTACAGCCTCAATGTCATGCTCAGTCAGAAAAGACCGCAGCCAGTCTGCATCATAGGCTTTGTCAGCAAAAAGCGCACGGCAGGAAACTCCCTCAGGCAGCTGTTTTACTTTGGTGACTTCGCCGCACTGTACCGTCATCAGGAGAAAGCGCACCAGATTGCCCAGGCCATCAACAAAGGCCAGCATCCTTGTTGTTATGCCGCAGCGGGATTTGCCGATAGCCTGAGAATAAGTCCCCATTTGCGCCTTGTCCATGGCGGTGGACTTTAACGACAAAACCGTCGGCCATAACATATTCAAGATCTGGATCTGAGACGGAGAGTACATTGAATATATTGCCAAAACACCGTCTTTACCAGGCGCCGAAATTGTTTGAAGACACTGTTCCAAAGGCCATATCGGCTCGGCAGGTCGCACCAGCGCGCTCGCGTGCGGGCAATCCACAAAACAGCTTCCAAAAACAGGCGCGTATCCCTTCCGGTTTGTCCGGCATCACCAGGCTTGCCACAACAAAGCGGCTCAATCTGCGCCCACATCTCATTCGTTAATAAGACACGATCCATAGCAGCAATCTCCCTTGCTACTTTGAAGCAGAAAAGTAAGAAAAATGGAATCTGGAAAGTGAATGTCAACAGGCCCGGGTACCTGCGCTTTTGTTCTCCCAATGTTTTTGTTGTGATCTTCAATGTATCGCTTTATGACGTCCCCTAAGGTCTTCGAGGGTTTTCGGGCACGTTCAAGCCTATCTGGAAGCGATAACTCAGTTTCTCGTTTATTGAGCCATGCTTGAGCCGCTCGTTTGCGATCGAATGTTTTTGCTTCGCGATGGATGATCTTGCCCTTGCGCTTAATGACTATCTGCGCTGAGTATGCGACCTTTCCGCTTTTGCGCGGTTTCGCAACAATCGTGCCCATCGGTACCTCCCTTCTAAAAATGGTACGTTTTTAACGTACCGAGGCGGGCGGAATAGTCAAGTATGGGCGGAAATGGTACGTCATAGGATGCTAGTAAGAAGAGCTAAATGACTGAAGAAGCAAAAAAACTCTATGATATCAATCAGTCTGTCTTCGCAGTCGCACCGATGCTTGATTGGACGGACAGGCATTGTCGGGCATTTCACCGCGTCCTTTCTGAAAATTCGCTGCTCTATACTGAGATGGTCACCACTGGCGCCCTGATTCATGGCGACAGGGACCGTCATCTTCGGTTTTCTAAAGAAGAGCAACCGGTTGCCTGTCAGCTGGGCGGCTCCGATCCCAAAGCACTGGCCGACTGTGCCAGGATGGTTGAGGACCGGGGCTACAATGAGGTCAACCTCAACGTGGGCTGCCCGTCAGACCGCGTACAGTCCGGTAAGTTTGGTGCCTGCCTGATGCTGGAGCCGGAACTGGTGGCAGACTGCATTGCGGCCATGAAGGATGTGGTGTCCATTCCCGTCACCACCAAGTGCCGTATTGGCGTCGATGATCAGGACCCGGAAGACGCACTCAACACGCTGGCTGATGAAGTCATCGCCGCCGGAACCGACGCGTTGTGGGTGCATGCCCGCAAGGCCTGGCTGAAAGGCCTGAGCCCGAAGGAAAACCGCGATGTGCCACCGCTGGATCACGATCTTGTCTACCGCCTGAAACAGCGCCTGCCGGATGTGTTTATCGGCATCAATGGCGGCGTGGCCACATTGGAAGAGACCTGCGCACATCTGGAAAAGCTTGACGGTGTCATGATGGGCCGTGCGGCCTATCAAAACCCTATGTTGCTGGCTGAGGTGGACCGCGTGGTCTACGGAAAAGACACAGGTGCGATCTCGCCTGCCAAGGCAATGGATCTTTACCGCAATTATATTGAGAATGAACTGACAGCCGGCACGAAGCTGGCGTCCATCACCCGCCACATCCTGGGAACATACCAGGGCGTTCCCGGTGCCCGTCATTTCCGCCGTATCATGACTGTAGACGCAAACAAGACAGGCGCTGGCATTGAAGTACTGGAAGATGCACTGGCCGCCGTATCGCACCATCAAAGCGCAATGCGTGAAGCACGAGAGCAAAAAGAGGCTGCGACGGGTTAAACATAATAGAAACGAGGAGGGGGCAGCATGGACATGATTTCAGCGTCTATGCTGGGTTTCGGAGCGGCATTGATTGTCTCCGGAGCACTGGCAGGTTTTATGGCAGGATTGTTTGGTATCGGGGGCGGCGCGATCCTTGTGCCGGTTCTCGTTACTATTTTAACGGAGGTCGGCGTTGATCCCGACGTAGTGGTCCATATCTCGGTGGGATCTTCCCTTGCAGTGATTGTTCCAACCTCGCTACGGTCCTTTTTCGCACACAAAAAGAAAGGCGCTGTTGATCTGTCCTTACTGAAAGGCTGGATTATTCCAGTACCCACTGGCGTATTGCTGGCATCTTATGTCGCAGCGCTCGTTTCAGGAGATACACTCAAGGGTATCTTTTCCGTGATTGCCTTCGTGGTCGCCATGCGCATGTTGCTCAACCGCGAAAGCTGGAAGCTTGGCAAGGATATTCCACGCAATCCGGTGCGAGCGCTTATTGGCGTGCTGATTGGCTTCCTCTCAACTCTCATGGGCATTGGCGGCGGTGTCATGAACAACACTTTCATGAGCCTGTTTGGCCGCCCGATCCATCAGGCGGTTGCAACATCCTCCGGAGTTGGCGTGCTGATTTCCATTCCGGCTGTGTTTGGCATGATTGTCGCAGGGTGGGGCGTACCAAACCTGCCGCCGTTCTCATTTGGCTACATCAATCTGCTGGCGGTGGCGCTGATCATTCCGGTCACCATTTATTCAGCACCTTTAGGCGCACACTTAGCCCACAATCTGCCAAAGCGAAAGCTGGAGGTTGCGTTCGGTGTCTTCCTGCTGATCGTCTGCGCAAAGTTTACCTTCAGCCTGCTGTAAATCAGCCAGTGATGCTCAGTAAAAAGCCGCCGGCAGTGCTGTCAGCGGCTTTTCCTGTTTCTGGTATCGGCCAGAGCATGTTGCATTCATATGCATTCACTCATCATGTTCTGACAATTTATTTTCATGCGTAGTCCTGTCCGGAAACCGGAGCCACTTTTCGCGAATTCGCACAAAATATAGATGTCAGAGCGTGAATATGATGGAACACAACACGTTCTGATGGCTTTAGCGGGCCTTCAGGATCAGTTGATTACCTTCCACGCGCCAGCTGGCAAAGGTGTTCAGGGCACTCATGCCCAACAGGCTGGTTGGGAGCATTTCCTTCTGCGCTACAAAAGCGGGGACATCGTTCAGGTGCCAGCCTCCGATCTGCATATCCTGCAGGCGCACACGGGCCACATAACCCGTACCGTTAGCGGTGGACACCGGCGTTGTGAAGGACAGCTTCTCGGTATCAATGCCAACCCCGCGGGCATCACCATAAGATAAGGTGATATGAGAAGCACCCGTATCCACCAGCATATCGACAGAGGTGCCATCCACCCGGGCATCAATGAAAAACTGATGGTTACTACTGCGGGAAATCACCAGTTCGCCGCCTGCCGTTCGGGTGATGGAGCCGGGGAACAGCTCTGACATGACACGGTCACGAACGGTCATCAACTCATAACGGTAGGAGTAGCCAATAATCAGCAGCAGGGCCAGGCCCCCCCAGAACACCACCGCCCCAAAAACTTCGCGGAACTTCGGGCGGCGGATGAGCATGCCCATCCCAATCACAATACCCATAGCAAGCAAGGCAACGAGACGTGGCCCGTCCTCCTGAAATTTATCGCCTAAAAATTCAGGTGTCCCAAGATATCCGGTCGCAACGCCAATCACCATAGCGCCAACAAGGATGACAAGTCCTATCGTCCAGCGCATTGCGCATCCTCCGGTGTTGTATTGAAAAATCGGGCCTTCCGGGCCGGGAGTTTTGCCAGAACGTCATATTGATCCTGCACGGAAAGGGAACCCCATCCGGCAATCTCACTCAAAAGGCGCCAACAGCTCACACACATTACCCGGTCTTCATCCAGCCTGCATAGTTTTAAACAAGGGCTGGCGGGTGGTTCCAAAGTAACTGACAAAAGTACATTCCTACAAAATCGTCTGGGCTTCAAATCGGTTCTTAAGGCCGGCCGTAAACAGACCCGGGCGTGCTCACCACAATCTGGACTGTATTACCAAGGAACTCGGTAAAACTGCGTCCGGCATCGCCAAGGCGTTCGCCAATATCTTGTTTGCTTCTGTTCTGCTTGTCCCGTTCAAGCACATTGACAAGTTGAGGGCCAAACTGAGCAAGCTGTGCAAACTTGTCATGGTTGTTTGCATCTTGCGTCTGAACCTCGGTCAGATCAACAACAACAACGCCAAGTTTGGTCAGCCTTTCATCGTCTTCCACATCACCTACACGCGCTTTCCCGCCAGCAAGCCTGCGAGAGACGCGCAGTGCCCGGTCATCACGCGAGCCCAGAACAAAAACAGGGTTCGCTCTGTATCCAAGAGAGGTAATCATTGTTTCGAAAACATCAATATCAATGTCAGGGGAGGCCATGACAACGTTGACTTTTTTATTTTTCAAAAGCCCTTTGCCCTGAAGTTCCATTTGTCTGAGGGTCTCTAAAAGCAGCAGATTTCCGAGAGAGTGAGCCAGGATGGTAATTCGCTGCGCATCGGAATTGATCAGATCAGTGAGAACCAGCTCCAGTCCATCGCGCGCAATCGCAACGCTGTTGGTGTCATAAATATAATCTGTGAGATGGCCTGCTGAGGCCCAGGTGAACAAAATGGGCAAGCTTTTTGCTTTTGCATCAGCCGCCATCTGTGCAACTCTGAAAAGCCCCTCAGAAAAGCGGGTGTTGTATCCATGAATAAACAGAACAGCCTCCCGCTCGGTCCCTTTACGTAACGCGAGTTCGCGGTTTATCTGTTGCTGAAAAACGGCATTCCCGTCAATGTAAGAGGCTTGGCGAACCACAAAATCAGTGTTCGGGTTTCCGGGAGAGGAAGAAGGCCATGCAATCCTGCCCGGTTGGTGTGTCGGCGGAATGGAGATGGTTGCCGACCCAAAATCCAACTCATCAGAACGATTTGAGGAGAAAAGTTGGTGAGGTATGTCTGAGCGCGCACGCGTGGTGGCGATGAGCATGCTGACCTCTCTTGTCCCCGGGGCCTTTTCCAGCGAGGTGAGCAGAACATCAGGTCCGGGCCGGGAGGCACAGCCAGCAAGAACAACCGCGGCCAGTGCGGCAGTGAGAGCGCGTTTTAGTACAGACAATGCGCAAACTAAAGAAAGCGTCATGGTTTCTCCGCGCCCGAAAGGCTTAATCAGTAAGTTATTCGCGTTTTGGGCAATCATTGCACGTAGAATAAAGCGAAAATGATAGAAAATGATAGCCAATGATTTCAAAATGCTGGTTTCCTGGAGCGCAGCGCACGTTCTCAGGCAGTAAGGTGCGGCAGGCTCTAAAGAGAAAGGACGCCCAGCAGGAAACCCAGTGAACCGACCTGTTGCGCTGCTCCTAAAACATCACCCGTAATACCCTTTATTTTTGCGAGAGATAGCTTTGCCAAGGCCCCCACAACCACAAAACTCAGTGCGGCGCCAGTCGCCACCTGCCAGAAGCTGAGGTAAAACAGGGTGATGATCAAGAGCGGCAAGGCATAGCAGGCTGCCTGGGAAACCGCTTTGTTTTGAGGGATGCCGAAGCGGGTGGAAAGTCCGCCATGATAAGCAGGCGGCACCGTGTTCCAGATCCAGATCATGCCAACCCGGCCAGCCGTCTCCGCTGCCAGATAGCCCAGAGCCGCGCCCATACCGCCAAACCTCTCCAGCAACATGGAAAGGAGCAGCCAGCGCAAGCTCAAAGAAAGCACAAGTGCCACTGTTCCGAAAGAGCCAATACGACTGTCCTTCATGATCTCAAGCCGGCGCTCAGCGGTATGGCCGCCAAAGAACCCGTCAACCACATCAGACAGGCCATCCTCATGCAGACAGCCCTGGACTGCCGTTGCCACAGCCACCGCCAGCAGCGCAACAATTGCGGCGGACAGATTGCTTTGCGAAAGCACAAGCAACACCAGCATACCTGGCAGTGAAATAACGATACCTGCCAGTGGAATGCTACGCGCACACAATCGGAAATCAGGTGCCGTGTTCAGGTCATCCCGGCTCCCGGACTTTGGCAGGGGAATGCGTGAGAAGAAGCGCACCAGTTCAGCCACCTCAGCCAGAATAGAGGAGGCGGCGGGCAGAGAATCTTCTGAGTGTTTGTCGTCGGGCATGATGAGATCTCGCAGAAATGAAACAGGCATCAAAAGCTGTTGGAATGAGGTAAAGCTTGTTCCGTTTGGTTCTTTCGATCAAATGATAACAACTCGCCAGACACAAAGATTTCAGAGCATGGGGCCTGAGTGCTCAGGCTTAAATCAACTATTTGTAGTTTGCAAAGCCGTGGAAACCACAAATAGTTGATAAGTCTCATTTGTATTCTGCAGCCGGTAGCTTATAGATCTGCGCAATCAACAAAGCGCAAAAACTAATTTGCGGATCAACTAATGCGTATCTCCGAAATGTGGAAACCGGTTTTCGGATCAAAGATACGCGGAAACAAAAGCAAAAGCAGTTCAACCGATCCAACCTGAATGAGAACTGCTTTAAGTTCGGGAAAAGCGTATGTCTCTTGCAACGTCTGCACTGCCATTCGATGATATCAGAAACCTGGTGGGTGCAATGCCCGGTCCGAGCCTTGAAGCAATTGAGGCAGTGAAGAAACGCGATGCGCAGCTGACAAAGCCTCTTGGGTCTTTGGGCCGTCTGGAAGAGCTCGTGGAATGGCTGGCAGCCTGGCAGGGCATGCCAATGCCAAAGGTCACCCGTCCGCTGGTGGCTGTGTTTGCAGCCAGTCATGGCGTTGCTGACAAAGGTGTTTCTGCTTTCCCGAAAGAAGTGACCGCACAAATGGTTTCCAACTTTGCAGCGGGCGGCGCAGCCGTAAACCAGCTTTGCATTGCTTATGATCTCGGCCTCAAAGTGTTTGAACTGGCGCTCGAAATGCCAACCCCGGACATTTCCGAGGAAGACGCTTTTGAAGAATCCGAGTGTGCAGCAACCATGGCTTTCGGCATGGAAGCGATCTCCGGCGGGACTGATCTGCTCTGCCTTGGCGAAATGGGCATCGCAAACACCACCGTTGCAGCAGCCATCTTTTACGCCCTGTTTGGTGGCACAGCAGAAGAGTGGGCTGGTCCGGGTACAGGTGTTCAGGGCGACGCGCTGAAAAACAAGATTGCCGTTGTTGAGCAAGCCGTGCAGCGTATTGGTGGTCCGGGCAAAGTTGACCCTCTGGAAGTTCTGCGCCGGATCGGTGGCCGCGAAATCGCAGCAATGGCGGGTGTAATTCTTGCAGCTCGCATGCAGCAGGTTCCTGTTGTCGTTGATGGGTTCGTCACCTCCGCCGCAGCTGCCATCCTTTACAAGATGGATAAGACCGCGTTGGAGCACTGTGTGTTCTCTCACGCCTCCGCTGAACCAGCACACCGCCGCGCCCTGACCGAGATGGGTGGCAAGCCTCTTCTGGATCTGGGCATGCGTCTGGGTGAAGGTTCTGGTGCAGCAATCGCAGCAGGCATCATCAAGGCAGCAGCAGCGACCCACGCAGGCATGGCGACCTTCGCTGATGCCGGCGTTGCAGCGCAGGACTAATTTGAGAATAGCCCCTCTTCTGAGGAGGGGGATAAATTGAAAAAGGCAGCCTCAACTCCACGGAGTAAGGCGGCCTTTGTCGTTTTCAGTAAATAACGCAGGAAAAACGCGTTCCTTTCAAACCAACGCACATAGCAACGCAAACGTGGGTTTGATGAGCCGCGTTAATCGACAAGGCGCCATGTATCAGCGCCGTCAAAGTGGCGCACACGGATGTTTTTGACGTCCTCAGCAGGCACCAGCCGTGTGTTCACCGCCATTTTATCCCCGTCAGGATCAACCGGCGCCCAATGCGTGGTGTTGCCGCAAGTTTTGCAGGTATGAAACTCAAGGCCCTTGTCACCCCACAAATACGTGAAGGTCGCGTCCGGCTCTTTCTCAATGCTCACGTTCCTGGGCGATCCGTGTGCCCAAATGGTGCCTTGTCGACGGCAGGCAGAGCAATTGCACTCTGTCAGCCATTCTGGATTTTCACGAAATTCAAACTTAACTGCACCGCAATGGCATGAGCCACGTAGCATATAGCCTCCCGGCATACGCCTGGAACAAATTAAGAACGTATACTCTTAACCTGCACGAAGCAAGGGTTCTCTATCCTTGCGTGTATGCGGGTCTGGTGTTGGGATTGGATCGATATGGCTCAACACGCGCTTGGCGGGTAGGGAGATTGTCGCCTGCGTTCCTTCACGCAGTTTGGAGGCAAGCTTGAACTCGCCCTCATGCATGTGCGCCAGTGCCTGCACGATGGAAAGACCAAGGCCAGTGCCTTGCTCCGCATCATGGATGGCCTGGGTGCCCTGGCCAAAAGCCTGCAACACCACAGGGATCTCTTCCTCAGGAATACCAGCGCCTGTATCGCTCACACTGATGAACTGACCACCAGCACCATCAATGCCTACATGAATTGAGATTTCCCCCTCAGGCGGCGTAAACTTCACGGCGTTGGTCAAAAGGTTCAGCACCATCTGGCGCAGCGCTTTTTCATCTGCCCAGACTTTGCTTAGGCCCTTCTCATAGACCTCATGGATTTCGATGTTTTTAGCCGCTGCCCGCAAATGCATCATGTGCTTGCAGGCCGCTGCCACATCCCGTAGGCAGATAGGCTCTTCCTGCAACTCATAACGGCCTGCCTCAATACGCGACAGGTCCAGTATCTCATTGATCAGATTGAGCAGATGCTCACCGGACTGATTGATATCCCTGGAATAATCCAGATAGGTTTTGTTGTGCATCTGGCCAAGAACTTCGTCCTTCATCACCTCAGAGAACCCGAGAATCGCATTCAAAGGTGTGCGTAATTCGTGACTCATTGTCGCAAGAAAACGTGTTTTAGCCAGGTTCGCTTCCTCAGCACGACGCCGTGCTTCCTGAGAAATTGCATTCACCTGCTCCATTTCCGAGATCAGATGATCTTTCTCAGCCCGGTACTCCAGCAAGGTCAATGCGGTGTTATGCAACTGCTTGCTGAGGATAAAAAAGAACACCTGCGCACCAATCGCCATCATACCCATTGCGTAGTAAGGCATGCTGTCATACTGCCAGAAGCTGAAGATCAGAGCGGCTGTAATCGGAGAAGTGGCAGCAAGCAAAGCACGGGGAAGAGGGGAAGACAGCATGGTCCCCATAGCAATGACGATCAGCATGGTTGCAAACTGAAAAACACCAAACCCGTAATCTGTGTTGAATTGCGGGTTTCCGATAAAAAAGATAGCCCATACAACCCCATAAAGCATGTCACCTGCAAAAAGCTCTCTGCGGATTGAGCGCAGATCACCTTCCTGAGCTAAGCTTTTTCTCATTCGTTTTGTGGACAAAAGGATAAGAGAGTGAGCGATCAGCATGGCTGCAAGCCAGCCTCCGGCCACTTCCACAGGAAGCCAGACACTTGAGATGGTCGCAGCCACAATGGCGATCATCGGCATGGCGTAAGCGACGGACAATCTGTTTTTCACGAACATCAAAATAAGATCAGCTTCAAAACTGGGCCGGGCACCATCTACGGTGCCAAGACGTTCGCGAGCATCCGTTACAGTACGTGCAACCTCGCGGCGCCGATTTGCTCTGGCACTATTAATAGTTGTCTTGTCCTTACCAATTTGCGATGATCCGTTTTTCATATAATTCCGGCCTCTGTGTGCCAATAGATTGACGGGATACTTGCTCTTTTGACCAGAATGAACATGATATCTTAAGATTACTCTGATTCATAAGGTTAATGTTGAGCTTACTAGGTCTGGAAGATGCGGGGCTTTTGTCCCGTTTTGGCACAGTTTCCTCTTCAGATTGCAGAGGCAACAGCTTGTGGTTGTTGGGAGGCACCGTTGAAACTTTATAGTCATAGGCAGGCACCGAACCCTTTTCGCGTCACGCTGTTCCTTGCTGAGAAGGGCGTTAAGGTTAACACTGCTTACGTAGATTTCATGCATGGCGAATTGAAGGCAAACGAGTTTAAAGCGATCAATCCGTTTCAGCGATTGCCCGTGCTTGTTCTGGAAGATGGAACAGCGATATCTGAAAGCTGTGCCATTTGTCGCTATATAGAAGAAATGAACCCGCTCAGACCGTTGCTGGGCCAGACGGCTACGGAAAGAGCCCTGATTGAGATGTGGAACCGCCGCGCTGATCTGGTACTGCTAAATCAGATTGCTCAGGTATTCCGCCACACCAATCCGGCTATGGCGCCGCTTGAGCAGCCGCAGGTCAGGGAATGGGGAGAGGCCAACAGGCCTAGAGTTCTGGAGACACTGGTCATTTTTGATAGGCAACTGGCCAGTAATCGGTTTGTTGCCGATGACCGGTTCTCAATCGCAGACACAACATTGTTCGCAGCAATCAACTTTGCCCGTGTAATTAGGCTGCAAGTCCCGGAAGAACTTGGTAATCTGCACAGATGGTATTCAACAATGATGGAACGGCCGGGCGTGCAGGCCGCGCTTCAGGTGATGAAAGAAGCCTCCAGCGCCTGAGAGAGAGTATTGCCGCTTGCAGGGTCTGTGTAGAGCACCCGATCAGGCAGCCATTGCCTCATGAGCCACGGCCCGTTGTTGTCCTGTCATCAACCGCACGCATGGCCATATGCGGTCAGGCACCGGGAACGCGTGTCCACGCCTCCGGTAAGCCGTTTACTGACCCGTCGGGAGACCGCTTGCGTGATTGGATGGGCATAGATAACGAGGTCTTTTACGACCCTGCCAAACTTGCAATTATCCCCATGGGCTTTTGTTTCCCCGGTCTGGACTCAAAAGGGGGCGACAAGCCGCCAAGGTCGGAGTGCAAGAAAACCTGGCATCAAGAAATTTTCAGCAATATGCCGCAGATTGAAACACTGCTGGCAATAGGTGGCTACGCGCAGGCCTATCACATGCCCAAGCTCACCAAAAAACGCCTTTGGGAAACCATCGCTGACTTTCGTTCAATCTGGGATATGACAGTCGAACGCCACGCCAAAGGCCTCGGCCCTCGCGTTCTTCCGCTTCCCCACCCGTCCTGGCGCAACAACGCCCACATAAAAAAACACCCCTGGTTTGAAAATGAACTGCTTCCGCTCCTGAAAGAAGAAGTAAACAGTCTTTTGGGGTGAGTTGAGGGATTCATTTTTTTAAGCCTTTATGCATATGGAAACGGTTTTCTTTAGATTCTGCTGAAATACATCTATAGGAAATTCAATTTCATGAAGTGAATGGCCGGTAGAATGAAAACCCATATTTGTGCATAAATCCTGCTGTTTGAAGCTGGAACATTATTTCACATGACCTTATGCTTTCTGCAATGATTTTGCGCCAGACACTAATTCCGGTGGGAGATAGGGGTATAATATGATCGATAGGATCGACCGTCGCATTCTGTCCATTCTACAAGAAGACAGCACCATTCCCGTAGCTGAGATCGGCCGCCGTGTCGGCTTGTCAACCACCCCATGTTGGCGCCGTATCCAGAAAATGGAAGAAGATGGGGTCATCACCCGCCGAGTTGCTGTGCTTGACCCCAAAAAGGTCAATGTCAAAGTCACCGCCTTCGTCGCCATCACCACCAACGAACATACTGACGACTGGCTCCGCAAATTTGCGGATGTAATCCGCGAGTTTCCAGAGGTGGTGGAGTTCTACCGAATGGCGGGTCAGGTAGACTACCTGCTACGCGTTGCAGTACCAGACATTGATGCCTACGACGATTTTTACAAGCGGCTGATAGCAAAAGTAAATATTGCGGATGTGTCCACGTCCTTTGCGATGGAGCAGATCAAATACACAACCGAGCTGCCGCTCTCTTACATCATCGCCGAGAAGCCAAAAACGAACATGTCATAGTCCTGTTCGCAAAGCTGAAATCAGAAAGCCCCGGTCATCTGATCAGGGCTTTGTGTTTGCTTAACGCTTGTCGGCATTGTTCAGCCGGGCAATCAGGCTGGAGGTATCCCAGCGATTACCACCCATGGCTTGAACTTCCGCGTAGAACTGATCCACCAGCGCTGTCACAGGCAGGCGTGCGCCAGCTTCGTCAGCTGCATCAAGGCAGATCTTCAGATCTTTACGCATCCAGTCCACCGCGAAACCGTGCTCAAACTCACCATCACGCATGGTCTCCCAGCGGTTGTCCATCTGCCAGGACTGAGCAGCCCCACCGCGTACTGCTGAAATAGCTTTTTCAACATCAAGGCCGGATTTTTGTGCAAAATGGATAGCCTCAGAAAGGCCTTGCACCAGACCGGCAATACAGATCTGATTGACCATTTTGGTCTGCTGACCAGCGCCAGCTGGCCCCATTAATCCCGCAAACTTCGCAAAGCAATCGATGAATGGTTTTGCGTGGTTGAAGGCCTCTTCCTCGCCGCCAATCATAACGGTCAGAACACCGTTTTCAGCGCCGGCCTGTCCACCAGACACCGGCGCGTCAAGGAAAGAAAATCCCCCCGCACGAGCAGCCTCATCCAGCTCACGGGCCACCTGAGCAGAAGCCGTTGTGTGATCCACAAAGATTGCGCCAGCCTTCATGCCGTGAAATGCGCCGCTCCTGCCAGTCGTGACTGAGCGCAAGTCGTTGTCATTGCCAACACAAGCAAAAACAATGTCGCAGCCCTCAACAGCTTCCTGAGGAGTAAGAGCAACGGAGCCATCGTATGTCCTGGCCCAGGCGTCTGCTTTGGCTGTTGTCCGGTTGTAAACGGTTACGTCATGCCCCCCGCGTGAGGCCAGAAAACCCGCCATTGGATATCCCATAACACCCAAACCAATAAACGCGACTTTTGCCATCGGACTTTCCCTGTAATCTTGAATCAAAGCGTCGCAACAATACCAGCTTTATGCGGAGGTACTACGTAAATTCACGAGGTGTACCAATGAAAAACGCGAGCTTTTGGTCCCTCGCTTTCAGGTGTTCGTCTCTGCCTGTTAGCTCATCTTTTCAGGTGGCGCGTCAAGTGAGCCTCAATGCGGTCCCATGTCCGGCGCAATGCTTCCACCATGACCAGATAGGCAATCGCAGCCCAGATATACGCCTGGAAGTCATAGGTCCGTGAGAATGCACGACGTGTCTCACCCATCAGATCGTAGATGGTGATGATTGCCACAATCGCGGAACCCTTGATCATCAGGATGATCTCGTTACCATAGGGGCGCAGAGAAATTATCAGAGCCTGCGGCAGAATGATTTTCCAAAAGGTTACCCACCTGGGAAGCCCGAGGGCAGACGCAGCTTCCCGCTGTCCTTTTGCGATGTTCTCAATGGAGCCGCGCAGGATTTCGATCTGATAGGCGGCTGTATTCAGCGTAAACGCAAGCACAGCGCAGTTCCATGCATCCCGGAAGAACCACCACATATCAACGGATTGCAGCGGAGCACGGAAGGTGCCGGCGCCGTAGTAGATCAAAAACACCTGAGCCAGCAGTGGTGTGCCGCGGAAGAAATACACGTAGCCATAAGCAATTCCTCCCAGAACACGGTTCTTGCTCATCCGCATGAAGGTCATGGGAATGGAGAGCGAAACACCCAGCAGCATGGAAAGGCCAACAAGCTTCAGTGTGACAATGAAACCTGAAATGAATTTCTCACCGTATTTTGTCAGAAACTTCGCGTTATGGGTGATGGAAACAGGCAGAAGCCCGTCACCGCCAAATACCAGTGCAACATGGTTTGAGTTCAGCAAAAACCAAACGATGCCAAGGCCTGCTGCGATCCACAGTGTCAGCCATGCGGTGCCAGCAATGCGTGTCGGCGTCCACGGACGGGACGATGGAACCGGAGGAGGGGCTTTCGCCTGAATTATCTGAGATTGAACGTAGCTCCCCGGAGCGCCGATTGAATCATTACTCACCTGGAAGTCTCCCCGCGTTTAGCCCATGCATCAAGGCGGGAAATGCCACCGGAAGAGATTACGGCAAGAACGAGATAAATCACACAAGCTACTGAAAAGAAAAGAAACGGTTCTTTGGTAGTACGCGCTGCCATGTTGGAATAGCGAATAATGTCAGCCAGACCGATAATGGAAACCAGAGAAGTCTCCTTCAGCAATATAAGCCATAGATTGCTCAGAGCAGGCAAAGACAAGCGGACGAGCTGCGGCAGGATGACCAGACGCATGGTCTGTACGTATCCCAGCCCCAGCGCATTTGCGCCTTCATACTGGCCTGTATTGATTGCACGGAATGCTGAAAGGAAAGCTTCGGAAGCGTACGAAGAAAACACAAGGGAAAGGGCGACCATACCTGCCAGAAACGCATTCACTTCAAAATATAATTCCCCGAACAGCGAAAGCACTTGCTGAATGAGGATCTGGCCGCCGTAGTAGACGAGGAAAAGAGTAAGAAGCTCGGGAAGTCCCCGAAAAATTGTAGTGTAAACGTTGGCAGCGGCGCGCAGAGCAGGTTCTTCGGACTTCTTGGCAAGCGCCAGCAGAAAACCCAAAAGCAAGCCAATGGGAAGGCTTGCCAATGCAAGTGAGACGGTCGTGACAACGCCCAGAGCGATTTCGTCGCCCCAGCCCATGTCCCCAAAGGACAAGAGTGTGAGAATTTCATTCATTACGGGGATTGCCCCTATTCGATTAGATCGGCGGGAAACTGTTCCCGCCGTCAAAGTGTACTGATCCTGATGCCATCACTCTCCGTAGGCATCAAAGTCGAAGTATTTATCGTTGATCTCTTTGTACTTTCCATTCTCACGTAAAGCAATAATCGCTTTGGAGAATAGGTCTGCCAAGTCTTGGTCGTTCTTTCGAACGCCTACACCAACGCCTTCACCATGTATCTCTGGAATAGGTGACATGGTGCCGAGCAGTTTACAGCAATTGCCTCCCCCTGAATTTAGCCAGTCAGAAAGTACAACTACGTCATCAACTACAGCATCAATTCTGCCACTTTCCAAATCGAGTTTATATTCGTCAGCAGTAGGGTACAAAGACACTTCTGATTTAGTCAAAATATCTTCAGCAAATACTGCGTGCGTCGCACCAACCTGCGCACCGACAAGAGCGCCAGACATCCCTTCAACGGAAGCTTCTGTGATCTTGCTGTCGTTTGGTACTGCCACTCCCGGAGGAGTCTGGTAGTACTTTTTAGAGAACTGAATGTGCTGCTTCCGCTCTGGTGTGCTGGACATAGACGCCATGATCGTGTCGTACTTGCCTGCAACGAGGCCGGGGATCAGTCCATCCCAGTCAACTGGCATCCATTCACATTCAATCTTCAGTTCAGCGCAAAGTGCGTTGCCCAGCTCAATTTCAAAGCCAGTCAGTTTGCCATCGGCAGTGGTGTAAGCAAATGGAGGGTATGAGGCTTCAGTACCAATTCGGACCTTGGTCCATTCCTTTGCCTGAACCTGGGCTGAAGCAAGAAGTGCGAGTGTTGCAAGAGTGGCAAAGCGCATGAAGCCCATTTGTATTCCCCTTTGTGAATTTCCTCCAGGGGGCATCATCATGCCACCCTTCACGGCCAAGGCGCATACTTAAATGGAAGAAATATAATTTCAACCTATTTGTGTCGGGCTGCTAGCAGAAAATAACCAATTTATTCCATAATGAGAGGGGCAAGTTTCCATTTTGACCGAATTTTAGCATAGTTATACTACAAAATGGTGATGCATCACAGAAACTTTCCCCAGCTTCGAAGCCTTCCTGCTTCCTGTCAGTCGTTACTCGCCAAACGCATCCTGAGAGAAATACTTGTTGTTGATCGTCTTGTAGGTGCCGTTTTCACGAATAGCGCGAATGGCCTGAGAGAAGCGATCCGCCAGCTCTTCCTGACCTTTGCGAACACCTACACCTATGCCCTTACCATGCAGTTCAGGCTGGATCGGCAATGAGCCTGTGATCTTGCAGCAGGAACCCTCTTCAGAATCCACCCAGCTCTGCAAAACTCCAAGGTCATCAATCACAGCATCCAGGCGAGCGTTTTCGAGGTCCAGCTTGTACTCTTCTGAGGTCGGGTACAACGAAACATCAGCGCCGGAGTAGAATTCTTCCGCCACAACAGAGTGTGTGGTGCCACCCTGAGCGCCAATCAACAGGCCTGCCAGAGCTTCTGGAGTGATCCTGGAAACCGGAGAATCCTTTGGAACCGCAATGGTTGAAGGCGTGTTGTAATAACTGCGGGAAAAGAAAATCCGCTCAAGCCGTTCTTCCGTAATCGACATGCTCGCGATGATCGCATCGTATTTACCGGCAACAAGACCGGGGATCATGCCGTCCCATTCCTGCGTGCGCCATTCACACTCAACATTCATCTCTGTGCAAAGGGCATTGCCGATCTCAACGTCAAAGCCAGTCAGAGCACCATCTGAACCAGTGAAGTTGAAGGGAGGGTAAGCGCCTTCTGTCGCAATACGCAGTTTAGTGATTTCATCCGCCTGAAGGGCTGAAGCGGCAGTGAAGCTCATAAGTGTGGCAAGCGCCATGCGGGCAAAAGGCATCCGTGCATCCTTGTTCTTTTTTGGAGCTATAACTGAATCTGGTGTATGGGGCTTTTGAAATGGCAGCGCATCTGGTTGAATGTTTGACGAGCAAATCAGCGTTCGAACCATT
>CANNAV010000033.1 GCA_947502585.1 uncultured Pseudovibrio sp. | reverse complement strand
GGATGGAATTGAACAGCCAGAACCCGATCAAAAAGCTGCTTAAGCAAAAGCTCATACACCAGAATTGACAATATCTCTCTTTTTTGCAGAGTGTCGTTTTGGTTGTGCTCTGCATTTATTGAAAAAGACACTATAAAAATTGAACAGGATTTCAATCAGAATAACGGAATTATTGAAGGTGGAATGCGATCAGTGCCGTTATTATGGGGTGATATCCGTGATAATGACGGGTTTGTGGGGAAATATTTCCTGCGCTTTTTAAGCTAAGTGAGAAAACTATATCTCCTGGCAGTAAAAGTGCGAATTTGAGTTCTTTCAGAATCGATTCCAGTTTACCAGTCAGAGAGGTGAAAGTGGCTATTCTGCTAAACTGGTGGCACTGACTATACAAATTGGCATAATAAAACCCCGGGCACGTACACACCCGAGGGTCTTATAACCGTCAGTTGGTAAACCGGCTGAGCGCCAGGCTCTTCTTAACCGCCGTAAACGTCGAACTTGAAGTACTTGTCGTTGATTTCTTTGTATTTGCCGTTCGCTCGCAGAGCCGCAATACCCTTGGTGAAAAGAGCAGCAAGGTCTTCGTCGCCTTTACGAACGCCGATGCCTGCGCCGGGGCCATGAATGCGCTCGATGGATTTCATTGTGCCGAGAACTTTACAACAAGACCCCTGATCGGACTCAACCCACTCTGTGAGAACCATCACGTCGTCAACAACAGCGTCAACGCGGCCGTTTTCCAGATCCAGCTTATACTCTTCCGAAGTTGGGTAAAGAGCAACGTCGGAGCCGTTCAGGATTTCTTCAGCAAACTGTGAGTGCGTGGTGCTGCCCTGTGCGCCAAGACGAACGCCTTTAAGGCCTCCAGGAGAGGCTTCACTCAGCTCGGAGTCTTTACGTACTGCGATACCTGGAGGGGTGTTGTAGTACTTCTTTGAGAAGGAAATCTTTTCCAAACGCTCTGGAGTGATGGACATAGAAGCGATGATCGTATCGTACTTGCCAGCAATCAGACCAGGGATGATGCCGTCCCAGTCTTGGGTCGCCCACGTACACTCTAGCTTCAGTTCGTCACAAAGGGCTTTACCAATTTCAACGTCAAAGCCAGTCAGTGTTCCGTCAGCGGTGGTATAGTTGAATGGAGGGTAAGCACCTTCGGTGCCCATGCGAACCTTTTTCCATTCTTTTGCTTCCGCGCCAGAAACTGCTGCCAACGCAATTGCTGCTACTGCTGCCAAACGCATAATACGCATATTATGTCCCCGAATTAATTATCTTGGCAGGGTTTTTTAAGTAGGCCCCTGCATAACCGGAGCTTATGTTTCACTAAAATTATCCGTATATCAACCTATATATTGGGCATATTAGGCTAATTATTAGCAAGATGACGATGCTTTGCGTTAATATCTTCAAATATTTCGCAGCTTTGAGGGCAAGCTTGTTAATATTGCAACCAGTGATCCAGGAGTGGAAAAAGGGCTCGCATGCGATTCTGAAAATGAGAGCCAGCAGAGTTAGCCAAGGCCAATTTGATCAAAGCTGATGAACGGGAGCAGATCACCTTTGCGAACAGAAGACATACTTTCTGTCAACTCGATGAAACCATCAGCGAAAGTCAGAGAAGATAACAAGGCCGATCCATCACTGTGATACCTGGTCAGTTTGAGGATGCCATCTTCACTCACACGACGTCCGCGCAAAAATTCACGGCGCCCGGTTTTGCGGTCAGGAATTTCAAAATCTGCTGCAATGAACTGGCGTCGGGCTTCAATGAATTCACCCCCCGCAAGAGCTTCAATCAACGGGCGAGCAAAGAACGCAAAAGCAACAGTGGCAGCAACCGGATTGCCCGGCAGGCCAATAAAGACGCAATCAGGTAACTCGCCCACCATGAACGGGCGTCCGGGCTTGACCGCCAAATGCCAGAAAGTGATTTTGCCAAGTTTGGAAAGTGCCGCAGAGACGAAATCCTTATCACCGCCGCCAGCGCCGCCAGAGGTCAGAATTACATTACACTCTTTGGAGGCTGCCTCTAACGCAGTTTCAACAGTCTCGCGATGATCTGCCAGAATACCAAGGTCAACCAGCTCAACCGGCAAACTGGCAAGCATACCGCGCAGCAGAAAGTGGTTCGCATCGAAGATCTGTCCGTCTTTCCGCACTATTCCCGGGCGGATCAGCTCATTACCTGTTGAGAACAGACCAACCTTCAGGCGCCGGTATGTTTTGAGCTGCGCATTGCCAATGGACGCAGCCGCGGCAATCTCTTGTGGGCGAAGCAAGGTGCCAGCCTTCACAATTGGTGCGCCATTGGTTTGATCCTCACCTTTGCGACGGATATTGCAGCCAGCCGGATAATTCTTTGAAAATTCAACACGTCGCTGGCTACCGGCACCGCTTTCAGAGCAATCTTCTTGCGGTACTACAAAATCAGCGCCTTCGGGGACAGGCGCACCTGTAAAGATCCGTGCAGCTTCACCTGCCTTCAAAGGTGTTTCCGGTATGGAACCGGCAAAGATCTCCATCACCACCGGAAAGGATGTCTGCTCAGATCCTTCTTGCGCAATCGCGTAACCATCCATCGCAGAGTTATCAAGCGGAGGCAGGTCGCAGCTTGCAATGATATCCTCAGCGAGAACACGACCATACGCATCGTAAAGCGATGTTTCTTCTGCAGTGACTTTGCAGTGAATTAAACCGCGTAAATGAGAAAGGGCTTCGTCAAAGCTCAGAAGGGGCGTTTTCGTGGTCATGTTTGTTCCGGAAACCTGAGTGGGCGTGTTTCTTTATTTACCAGAGTCACGCCTTAGGATTTGGCAAAAATCAAAAATCTGCCAGGCGGCTGATCATTTTACGACTATTACACCTTTAATTGAGCAAGATGCTCAAGTGCGATTGGCACATCTTCTGGTGTGTTGATGTTAAAAAATGGATCGACCGTGTTCTGAAGTCTAAACTCCAGTACAACCGGAGGGTAACCTGTGAAGAAACCTTTGATACTGCGGCCACCATTCAAAAGGTACTCTTTCAAAGGCTCTGCCAGGGTCACAGGCCAGAGGCCAAATGCGAAGTGATTGCGTCCACCACTGGAACAGATAGCAGGAGAGCCTGCATTTGCTCCTCTGCATACCGCGAGTGCCTCCACCAGGTCAGTGGGAAAAAACGGCGTATCAACCGCCACGGTTACAACGTCCGATGCATCAGGCGCGTTTTGGCTTGCCCAGCTTAATGAACTGTGAACACCCGCCAATGGCCCCAGGTGCTCTTCAAGCTCATCCGCAAGCAATGGTAATCCCTGACGCTCATGAAGGTTGCCTGGTTCATTCACGCTCAAAACACTCTGAGCGACTTGTCGATGTAGGCGAGAAACAACGTGTTCCAGCAAAGCCATCCCATTCAGATCCAGCTGTGCTTTGTCAAAGCCCCCCATGCGCCGGGACTTCCCACCGCAAAGGATACAACCGATCACCTTGTTTCGTTTCACTGTTTCAACAGACATACCTGACTTTTCCCTTAGACCAGTGGCGCAAATCATCAGCGTAACTTGTGAAACAGGATAGGGCAGGGTGCAAAGTGGTATCCAGTTACAAATCACAAAAAAATGCTCCTAAAGGCAAAGGGAGGAGAATTGCCTTCAGGAGCGTCAGGGAGCGGTGGTGATGTCACCCTGGGGAACACGTACGCGCTACATGAGAGCAAGACGACTGGTCAGCTGGCTTTCGCTTGTGTTCATTGAGAGCAGTAGCAGCAACTCCATCACCTCTTCATTGCAGGTGCGTTCAGGGCAGGCAAGGAGATTGCCAAGGAATTTGGGGTAATGGCTGTCGGCTTCTTCGCGAAGATCGCAAAAGTGCATCCAGCAATTATGGAAGAGCCTGAAATCCTGTTCTTCGTTGGAAAGAACGGTCAGGTCAGAGTGACGCCTGTCTTCAAGCACACATTCAAAAGTCCGCTTAACAGAAGGCCATGGGCCTTCAAGAAGCTGAAAAACATGATTGTCTGTCAGGATCAGAGCGCCGGTAACACCTGCCATCGAGTTGATGCGCCGAATACGGGACAGTGACCGCTCGACTTCCTCGTCAAGGTTGTGGCGAAGCGCAGGCCAATGAATGCGGCTGCGATAACATAACTGCGTAACACTCATTGTCAGATCCTCCGGTTCATGAAAGCCTGACAGAAAATTCTTCTAAAAATGTAAAATACCGTGTTTAAAACATTGATACTGCGTGATATTCTTCAAAACAGAAAAAGCGGGACACGTAGCCCCGCCTTCTCATCGTCATATAAGTCACTCAGAATCAAAGTGTAATGCGGTACATGGCAAAACCGTCTTTGCCTTCGCCGGCAGCTTCAATCTGAACGCCCTTCAAATCTTTTATATGCTTTTCAGCAGCAGGTCCGGTCTCAAACAGGACTGTTGTGTCCGCAACAGGCTTGAATTTCCAGTTTGCATCAGCAGACGGGTTAATCGTTCCCTGCTCCACAATGTAGCGTACAATAACGTCACGGTTTGTGTCCGGTCCAACAAAGATGGTCACATCATCATTGATGCCAGGGAAATTGCCACCACCACCAGCACGGTAGTTGTTGGTTGCAACAACAAACTTCTGATCCGGATTGATCGGCTTACCTTCAAACTGAAGGTTCACGATGCGGTTAGACTCCGGGTGCGCAACATTGCCTTTGCCGTCATACCTGGAAGGCTGGGTCAGGTCGATTTCGTAGGTAACACCGTCAATTACATCGAAGTTGTAAGATGGGAACTCAGCGTCCAGAAGGGCCTGATCTTGCTTGCCTGCTTCGATCTGGTTGAACATACCAGCAGAACGCTCAAGCCATTCTTTCACGTCTTTACCGATGACCAGCACTGCACGCGTGGTGTTCGGGTAAAGATAAAGGTCAGCAACGTTTTTAATTGCGATATCACCAGCGGCGACGTCCGTGTAGTAGTCCGCACCACCGCGGCCACCTGCTTTGAATGGAGCTGCAGCAGAAAGCACTGGCAGCCCTGCCCACTCGGTGTCCTTAAGCATTTCCCGGGTGTACCAGGTCTGTGCCCTGGAAACGATCTGAACAGACGGATCATCAGCGACCAGAGCGAAATAGGAATGTAGCGGAGCAGAACTCTTGCCAACAGCGCGGCGCACATAAGAAAGTGTCTTTTTGTGATCACCCTCAACCGCTGCCAGCACGTCTTCATCGCTGGAAACAAGAGGAATACTCTTACGACCTTCTTTCTTATAGATAGATGGTGCGTCTGTGGTGAAGTTTGCGACTCGCCAGCCATTGTTACCGTCGCGTTCAATCATCAGGTCGATAACACCAAGATGAGAACCCCAGAATCCACCCATCGCAGCCGGTTTGCCCTGCAGCGTGCCTTTTGGAGCATCAACGCCTGGAATGCCTTCAAAGTCGGGCCCCGGGAAGACCTGGTGCTGGTGGCCTGTAAACAGCGCATCGACACCTTCAACGTCTGCGATGTGCAGTGCAGTGTTTGCTGCGCCATCTTCATGAGAACCGCCAGCAATGCCACCATGAACAAGCGCAATGATAAGATCACATCCGCGCTCTTTCATTTCCGGAACCCATGAGCGGGCAGCATCAACCATATCGCGCGTGCTTGCTTTGCCGACCAGATGACGGGAGTCCCAGTTCATGATCATCGGAGGTACGAAACCAACAAAACCAACCTTAATGATATGCTCAGCACCGGAGCCGTCTTTGATTTTTTTCTCAACTATGGTGTACGGCTTCAGGAATAAATCATCCTTACGGCCATTAGAAGCAAGAGAGGTGCCTTTGGACACATTGGAAGAAACAACAGGGAAGTTCGCTCCGGCAAGCACCTTCATCATGAAGTTCAGACCGTAGTTGAACTCATGGTTGCCCAATGTACCGGCGTCATAACCCAGTACGTTCATGCCTTTGATGACCGGGTGCACATCACCTTCGCGCATTCCGCGCTCGTAGGCAATGTAATCCCCCATCGGGTTACCCTGTAAAAAGTCACCATTGTCAACAAGCATGGAGTTGGTTGCTTCAGAGCGAAGCTTTTTGATGATAGTTGCTGTGCGGGCAAGACCCGCTGTGTCCATTGGGCGGTCAGCATAATAGTCATAAGGAGCGACGTGGACGTGGAGGTCGGTTGTTTCCATCAAACGCAAATGCGCTGTGTTCTCTTTTGCAAGAACAGAATATGGATGCACCATTGTAATGGCACCGGTAGCGGCCATGCCTCCCAGCACGCTACGACGATTCATTAAAACAGAATTAGACACGATTGCCTCCTGGCTACTGGAAAATGCAGAATATAATTGTCAGCATAAATTTGGCCCGATCCTCCCGCTTCTGTACGCCGCGGCAAGAGGGATCTCAGATAGCTAAATACCATGCATCCCCATCAGTTTGTGGGTGTAATGTATCAGGAATACGAAACAGGGCCTCCACTGCGTAAGGCAGAGCCCCTGAGCGGTGCGCTAATCCTCAGAATATACTGGGTTTTATCTGCAATGAAGGATTTTCCGAAAGCCGCAAATATCTGTGATTTTGTGTTAGTTGCCTCAGCTTTGCGTAAACTTCGCTCAACTGAAAGCATGCCGGTCTGGCAAAACAGGTTGCGAACGCGCAAAGGTCAGATAACGTCTTTGATGAATTCTGTATTGCTCTATTCTTCTTGAGAAGTATACCAGGATACAAAAGAACCATCGGCAAATGCTTGCACATTCAGATTGCAGGCATATTTACCTTCAAGATCATATTATCCCTCTCTGCACTGCAGAGCTTAGCAGGGTGTGCACTATGAACAACGATAAATCTAAAGGATTGTGGGAGCGCCTCAAAGGCGGATTCACATCAGGCAGAAATCATAAGGATACCGAAGAGGTCATGGCTGGGTTGACGCAGGAGCGCGTTCTCGAAGTGCTCAAGCAGGTTAAATCACCTGACGGCAAAAGCAACATTGTTGATCAGGATCTGGTTGCAGACCTGTTTGTATCAGATGGTCGTGTCGTCTTTTCAATCAAAGTACCCGCAGAGCGGGCATCTGAACTCGAAGGACTTCGCCAGGCAGCGCAGAAAGTTGTGTCAGTTCTTCCTGATGCTGAAACAGTTCTTGTTGCGCTTACAGCAGAAAAACAGCCCGGTGCTCCTTCCACGCCACCATCCGCCGCACGTAAAGCGCCGCCGAAAGGCGCTCAGATGCCTGCCAGGCAGGAGGTCCCAGGCGTAAAGCACATCATTGCCGTTGCTTCAGCTAAGGGCGGGGTTGGTAAGTCTACAACATCAGCCAACCTCGCGCTTGCTCTTTCTGCAATGGGCTTGAGGATTGGCTTGCTGGATGCCGATATTTATGGTCCATCCATCCCAAAGCTTATGGGAGCATCGGGACAACCGGAAGTTCTTGAAAACAGAATTATGATGCCTCTGGAAGCTCATGCCATCAAGCTGATGTCTATTGGTTTTCTTGTGGAAGAAGAAACAGCTATGATCTGGCGCGGCCCAATGGTGGTGTCTGCACTTAACCAGATGTTGCGAGAAGTTGACTGGGGCGAACTTGATGCGCTCATCGTTGACCTGCCACCGGGGACGGGCGATGTGCAGCTGACCATGGCGCAGAAAGTGCCTCTGACAGGGGCTTTGATTGTTTCAACACCGCAGGACCTTGCGCTTCTGGACTCACGTCGCGGTATTGCCATGTTTGAAAAAGTCGCAATCCCTGTATTGGGCATTGTGGAAAACATGAGCCACTTTGTCTGCCCGGATTGTGGCGGAACACACGAGATCTTTGGCCATGGCGGTGCAAGGGCTGAAGCTGAGAAAATGAAGGTGCCGTTCTTAGGCGAAGTGCCTTTGACCATGGAAATCAGAGAGCAATCTGATGCGGGAACCCCAATCACGGTGAGTAACCCGGACAGTCCGGTCTCAAAGGCTTACGGCCTCATTGCCGCAGGCTTATGGCAGGGTGTGCTTCAACCAACCGGAGATACAGCAAGGCCAGCACCTGAGATTGTTCTTGAATAATATGTACTACTCTGTCTTTTCAGGAATATGTTACTAAATCGGCAGGTTGTCCTTCTGTAGAGGTGGCTCATGAAATCTGGACAGGTGGTATAAGTGGAATTTGCTCCTGAAACTGGCATGATGCCAGGAACAGGAGAGTTACATGGCAAGACGTCCCCGACGCAATCACAGCCCGGCCTTCAAAGCGAAAGTGGTGTTAGCTGCAATCCGCGGTGAGAAAACGCTGAGCGAACTGGCCCAGGAATTTGACGTTTACCCGAACCAGATCAAACAATGGAAAGATCAGGCGCTGGAAGCCATGCCGGATGTGTTTGGGGCTGTTCAACAGGCCCAGGCAGTGCCTGCGGTGGATATTAAGCACCTTCACGCCAAGATTGGTGAGTTGACACTGGAGAATGATTTTTTTGTCCGGTGCGCTCACCAAAGCCGGGCTGCTGAGCGCAAAAAATGATTGACCGCAACCACAAACTGTCCATCAGCCGTCAGACCAAAGCGCTGGGGATCTCGCGCAGACCTTTGTTACGCCTAAGCTCACGGCAAATAGTCGATTTATGGACACCAATCTGATCCGCAATGTCCCGTTGGCTCAATCCTGCTTTCATCAAAGCGTAAATTTGATTACGCTGTCCCCCCGTGAGGCGGTGATAGGCTCGCATTCGTGTTCCTTTACTTTAAACGGTCAAAGGCACATTGGCATCACTGCCTCACGTCATATACCCTCAGTAAAGTTGCACTGGCGAGTTGAAGCCGCGCTTTTTATAACCAAACTCGAGCGCATTCATCGCCTGACGGGCAGACCCCGGATCAGGTTTACTACAACCATGCGCCGCAAAACATTCAAGCAGCGGCATAAACGGAGCGCATCCACTTAAGAAAAGCGTTTACCTGTACAAACAAACCGAGCCACCTCTGCAGGCGGCGGAACACTCGCCGATGCTATGATATGACGCTGATTGAAACCGCAAACTAATGGCCTCAACCCACAAGAGTATCTCACAGATATTCTGGCACACATCAATGACCACAAGATCAACCGCCTCGCCGAACTGTTGCCCTGGAACTGAAAGCCGCTTTCAAAAACAGCCAGAATAGAAAAATTCCGGCGTACTGAGCGGGCGATTACGCAACAAGCGTCTGCATGCGCCCGGCAGACAATCCGCCAGAGACAAAATCTGCATTAATCGCGAGGATAACCTGAGCAAAATCAGGGACTTTTCCTGTCCTATTAAAGATCTCCTTATGGGATATAGTTGGAACACTCAGGCTGCCACCCGGTAGCACCTAGGCTTTGCTGCACCGTAAGTGCTTAATTGGGACATGTGCCCCGCTTGGTTAGCTGTGATCAACACTCATAGGGAGTAGCGCCATCAAGCACCTGAACAGTCCGGGTGAGGATCTCGGCACCCTGAGCATAGAAAACAGGTGGTGACTATGGACCAGATTACTGCATGGGTTGGGATTGATTGGGCGGGACTACTCATTTCGCGTGAATCTTGCGAAGACATAAAGGTGGATTGGGTTCGTTCATTAGAACGGGCAAATGACCTTTCAACAAGACAAGTGCTCCCGGGAATTTTCCGGAATGATATCATTCCACATTTTTCCGCTATTCCCATCTCTCTCTCATTCTTATAACGGCTTATAACAGCAGGAGTTCTGCCGCCATTCGTTTTTCATGGAGAAAGAGATAATCGCTACACATCCTGATTTGCATTGCAGATTGGATCAATCCTTGTAAATCCAAAGGGGATCAGGTGCTTTCCCAGATCTACCACTTATATGTTCAGGTCAGACAAAGGAATTGTCAGATCTTGGTTTTCTATCTCTCCTTTCTGCCTGGCGGGATATGACTTCATCAGGAGATACTCATGAGTTCGACACTTTCAGCAACCAAAGAAAATCCGCTTCTGCGCGAAGCCTGTCTCATCGGGGGAATATGGGTCAATGGGGATGAAAACAATTCCATCTTTGTAAACAGTCCAGCAACAGGTGAAATCATCGGGCGTGTTCCACGTTTTGGCCGCGCAGAGACTTCGGAGGCAATCGACGCGGCCCATACTGCTTTTTCAATCTGGTCAAAGATGACAGCTGTTGTGCGCTGCGATCTGATGCTGCGTTGGGCAGACCTGATCACTGAGAACCAAATGGAGCTCGCTGAACTGCTCACTGTTGAAATGGGGAAGCCTCTGGCAGAAGCAACTGGGGAAATTGGGATCACAGCCAACTACATTCGTTTCTTCGCTGAGGAAGGTAAGCGGGTTTATGGCGATGTGATTCCATCCCCCTGGAAGGACCGCCGTATCATGGTGACCAAGGAGCCTGTCGGTGTTGTTGGTGCCATCACCCCCTGGAATTTCCCAAGTTCCATGCTTGGGCGCAAACTGGCAGCGGCTCTTGGCTCTGGCTGTACGGTTGTGGCGAAGCCAGCAGGCCAGACACCTTATTCTGCTTTGATCCTGGGTGAACTGGCGGAGCGAGCTGGAATTCCAACCGGTGTGATCAATATCATCACCGGCTCTGCTGCTCAGATCGCTGATGAACTTTGTGAGAACGAAAAGGTTCGTAAAATCACATTTACCGGTTCGACCCCAGTGGGTAAGCAGCTTGCATCCAAAGCATTGGCTAACATGAAAAAAGTCTCCATGGAGCTGGGCGGGAACGCGCCGTTTATCGTGTTTGATTCTGCTGATCTTGACAAGGCGGTCGAAGGTGCGATTGCATCCAAGTTCAGAAACTCTGGCCAGACCTGTGTCTGCGCAAACCGCATCTACGCTCAGGCTGGTATTTACGATGAGTTCTCAGCAAAGTTGAAGGCTGCCATTGAAAATCAGCTCCGCGTTGGGGACGGCCTTAAACCGGGTATCAACCAGGGCCCTCTTATTGATGAGCATGCTGTCGCGAAAGTAGAAGAACTGATCACTGATGCCGTTGCAAAGGGCGGTACAGTGGTAACTGGCGGTAAGCGGGATACTCTGGGCGGCACTTTCTTCGAACCTACACTTCTGCTTAACGCAACCCCGGAGATGAAGGTTGCCAAGGAAGAGACGTTTGGCCCGTTTGCCCCTGTCTTCAAATTTGAAGGTGAAGATGACGTGATCAAGATGGCGAATGACACAGAGTATGGCCTCGCCTGTTACTTCTACACTCAGGATCTGGGTCAAACCTTCCGTGTTATGGAATCGCTGGAGTATGGCCTTGTTGGTGTGAACGAAGGTGTGATCACGACTGAATACGCTCCGTTTGGCGGCTACAAAGAAAGTGGTCTGGGCAATGAAGGGTCCAAATATGGCATAGATGACTACATCAACATCAAATACTCTTGCATCGGCGGGCTTGGCCTTTAAAGCTCAATATTGGTTTTTAAGAGCCGGGGTGTTCATCGCTTCGGCTTTATCTTATGAGGACTGCTTTTGTGATTATCGAAGAAGTACGTTGTACAACGGCTCCAGCAATTAGCGGCGGGCGCATTATTATGCGGGCTCACCAGGATTCAGATTTCGAAGCCTGCTGCGCCTTGTGGGCGGACCTTGATGTGGTTCGCTTTATTTCCGGTAAACCGTCCAGTCCAACGGATACCTGGGGACGTATCCTTAAATATGCCGGGCACTGGAGCCTCTGCGGTTTTGGGTATTGGGCTGTGATTGAGAAAGACAGTGGTGAGTTTATCGGCGAGGTTGGATTTGCTGACTTCAGGCGTGAAATCACCCCGGCTCTTACTGGCCTAGCTGAAGCAGGCTGGGTGGTTTCACCCAAATTTCATGGCAAAGGTTATGCCCGTGAGGCTGTCGGGCTGAGCCTCTCCTGGCTGCAACGTTCCAATTTGTTTCCTGAAGTTCATTGCATTATTGCCTCAGAGAACAAAGCCAGTGTCAGTCTTGCTGAGCGCGTTGGCTTTGAGAAATACACTGATGGGACTTATCTCGGCCAGCCGACCCTATTTATGAAGCAAAGCTTTACTTAAGCCAAAGAGCCCAGCCTGTAGCCGCCGCGTTGGACTTGTTCATTTTCTGCGTTCCTGTATATCCTTCCCTTAAAGATCCAGCAGGCAGAGTTATGCAGAAATACGATAAAATTTACGCTAGGGACGAAAGTTACTTCGGCCATACCTCTAAGCAGTTTACAACGCTGTTCTCAAATTTTGATTTTGACAGCGGCACTATTCTTGATCTGGGTGCAGGACAGGGACGCGACGCGATTTTCCTTGCAAGGCGAGGCTATAATGTAATTGCTGTTGACAGCTCCAGAGTAGGGCTAGACCAGTTGCAGGAACGAGTAGACGCGGAAAACCTTACGATTGAAGTCGTCCATGCAGATGCGCTTGGTTACACGCCGCCGCAGGAACTTGATGCAATTGTTGCGGATCGTTTTTTCCACGAGCTGCCGAACAACGCCCGCATCAAGATTCTGCAGCGTGTGCTCAGGCACCTTCGCATTGGTGGCTATATGCTTATAGCTGATGAAAAGAGCGTTCTTCCGAACCTGCGCGACACTCTGAAGAAAGAAAAATTTGAGTTTTTGCGCGATAAAAACGACATCCTCTTCACATACAAGCCGTAAATACCGGACTTGAGACGCATTCATGCGCCTCCAGTCCTCACTTTTTTCAGCCTTCCTGGAACCGATTGACCGAACACGAATATGTGCTGTAAAACCTTTCCATTTTTTCAGTTGTATCAACCGGATTTACAATTTCCATTATATTGCCACAGTGACAACTCATTTCAGAAACAATTTATGAAAAAAATGGATATACCGCTGACATTTTCGTGATTGTGCACCTAGAATGAACAATGCGTTTGATTGCAATTTCCAAAACGTGTGTCAATTGTATGCACAATCTTGAAATTTACAGTTCAACACATTTGGAGATTACAATGAAATCAGTTCGCTTCGGAATGCTTGCAGTCGCAGCTTCTTTACTCGCTACAGCAGCAGTTGCGGAACCAGTTGCATACGACGTTGACATGCCCCACGCAAGCCTTTCTTTTAACTATAACCACCTTGGGTACTCCACCACGAATGGTCGTTTTGGTTCCTGGTCACCTACTCTGATCATCGACGAAGCAAACCCGGCGAACTCTAAAGTAGACGTTGAAATTGACATCAATTCTCTCGATACATTCTGGGAAGCTCGTGACAAACACCTGAAAAGCGCTGATTTCTTTGATGTCGCCCAGTTCCCATCCGCGACATTCAAGTCCACCAAAGTTAAGCAGGTTGGCGAGAAGAAACTGGAAGTAACCGGTGATCTGACTATCCACGGCGTTACGAAACCAGCCGTTCTTGAAGTTGTTGTAAATCAGCTTGGTGAACACCCACATGCAAAGAAGAAAGCTGTTGGTCTGGATGCGTCTGCCACGATCAGGCGTTCCGATTTTGGCATGGCGATGGCCGTACCTTACGTATCTGACGAGGTGAACATAAACATCAGCTTCGAAGCGACTGTTATGTAATTTTTCCAGGCCTGTCGGATGCTGAAAATGCTCTGACGGATCTGGTCGAACTTTGAAAAGGGGCAGCGATGTCCCTTCTCTTGATCAAAAGGGCTTTCCATGATCAGGAACACTCGATCAGCCTATGGTACCGTTGCGATTGCACTACACTGGACCATAGCGGCGCTCATTATCGGCATGCTCGGCTTCGGCTTGTATATGGTCAGACTGCCGATTCACGAGCCTGCAACTTACTCTCTTTATCAGCTTCATAAGTCCATTGGCTTTGTCGTACTGGCACTGGTTTCATTACGCATTCTCTGGAAAATAACTGGTATAACACCAGATTTACCTGCAGAAATGCCGATCTGGGAAAAACTTGCTGCGCATCTGGGGCACATCAGCCTTTATGCTCTGATGCTGGTCATGCCGGTGACAGGGTGGTTACTGGTTTCGTCGAGCCCGCTTGGTATACCGACAGTTTTCTTTGATCTCTTTGAGATTCCGCACCTGTCAACACCTGTGTTTTTAGGGCAAAAAGCAGATGTGTCTGCGTTCTTCACCGCAGTGCATGGCTGGGCTGCGTATGCATTTATCGCAGTGATCCTCGGACATGTTGGAGCTGCCTTTAAGCACTACTTCATATCCAGGGATAAAGTCTTACAGCGTATGTTGTCCTCAAAGACCTGATTTGAGGATCTGGAGAGTACCATGAATCGATTGACCAATATGTTCTTTAAAGCCAGCGTATTTCTGACTTTCTTTCTGGCAGGGGCGGCTTCGACGGCCTTTGCAAATGAATGGTCTGTGGATCGCAATAAGAGCACGCTTGGCTTTGAGGTTATCAATAACGGAAATACTGTTACCGGCACTTTTGCAACCTGGAGTGCTAAGATCGCCTTCGACAAAGAAGAACTCGACAAAGCCCAGATTCAGGCAACCATCATCACAGGAAGCGTAACAACAGACGATGCACAGGCATCAGGTGCGATTACGACCCCCCAGTGGTTGGATATTTCCAGCTTTCCTGATGCAGTTTTTCGCGTAGATAACGTAGTACCTGCTGGCGGTGATCTCTATGAGGCTGCAGGTATGCTGGAACTCAAGGGCGCAAAGGTTGCCGTGTTTTTGCCCTTCACCTTGATTATTGAAGGCAACACCGCTCACGCAGTTGGTGAGGCAACGTTATCCCGCAGTGACTTCAACATTGGAAATGGCGTTCCGGACAGCACTGTCGGCGATAAGGTGACAGTGAAACTCGACCTGTACGCTACCCGCTGATGACCTGAGTCAAAGAGAGCCTTGCATTTTCCACCAGGCTCTCGTCGATTCTGCGTAATCTGGCAAACCTGACAAGTTTTGAAGCTGAGGGGCTTTGCCCTTCGGCTTTTTCTCTATACAACGACGGTCAGCAAAATCAACAGTGTACAGTGGTACACCAAAATAGCCAGAGAGTGCCAAGATGTCTGAAACACTTGCTTCCGAGTACGTTCACACCTCTCTTTTTCCATTGGGCAAAGACAAAACTCCTTATCGCAAACTGACCTCCGGGTTTGTGAGCGAAGTTGAATTTGATGGTGAGAAAATTTTAAAGGTGGAGCAGGAAGGCTTGCGCTTACTTGCCGAAGAAGCGTTTAAAGACATCAACCATTTCCTGCGTCCTTCTCATCTGGAGCAACTGCGCAAAATTCTCGACGACCCTGAAGCGACTGCAAACGATAAGTTCGTTGCTTTTGACCTGATGAAGAATGCGAATATTGCAGCCGCTGGCGTATTGCCAATGTGTCAGGACACAGGCACAGCAATTGTGATGGGGAAGAAAGGTCGCAAAGTCTGGACCGACGGTCACGACGAAGCTGCGCTCGGTAAAGGCGCACGGGACGCATACTTCAAAAAGAACCTGAGATACTCCCAGCTGGCACCGCTTTCCATGTTCGAGGAAAAAAATACCAACAACAACATGCCTGCGCAGATTGAGCTCTATGCTGAAGGTGACGATGCATACAAGTTCCTGTTCATGGCAAAAGGCGGCGGGTCAGCCAACAAGACCTTCCTGTTCCAGGGCACACCAGCTCTGCTGACCCATGATCGCATGATCGGGTTTTTAAAAGAAAAGATTCTTACCCTTGGAACCGCTGCATGTCCTCCCTACCATCTGGCGATTGTTATCGGTGGAACATCTGCTGAGTTGAACCTGAAATCTGTCAAGATGGCTTCTGCTCATTATCTGGATGAGCTGCCAACAGAAGGTTCAGAAGGTGGGCACGCATTTCGTGATCTGGAAATGGAATCTGAAATTCACAGGCTGACACAGTCCAGCGGAGTTGGTGCCCAGTTTGGCGGCAAATACTTCTGCCACGATGTGCGCGTGATTCGTCTGCCACGTCATGGGGCATCCTTGCCGATTGGCATTGGTGTGTCTTGTTCAGCAGACCGTCAGGCGACTGGCAAGATTACAAAGGAGGGCATTTTCCTGGAGGAACTGGCACGGAACCCTGAAGTTTATTTGCCAGAGGTAACTGACAAGGATCTTTCAGATGACGTTGTGAAAGTTGATCTGACACGCCCGATGAGTGAGATCCTTGGCGAACTGACCAGACATCCGACTAAAACACGCCTTTCTCTGAGCGGTCCGCTGATCGTGGCCCGGGATCTGGCTCATTCCAAACTCCGTGATCGTCTTGAGGCGGGTGAACCGCTCCCAGACTACATCAAAGATCATCCAGTTTACTATGCAGGCCCTGCTAAAACACCGGAAGGCATGCCATCCGGTTCGTTTGGCCCAACAACAGCTGGCCGTATGGATGCTTATGTAGATCAGTTCCAGGCTGCCGGTGGCTCCATGGTGATGCTCGCCAAGGGTAACCGTTCAGCAAGTGTCCGCCGCGCGTGTCAGGCTCATGGTGGCTTCTACCTTGGTTCCATTGGAGGCCCTGCTGCCCGCCTTGCTCAGGAGTGCATCAGGAGTGTTGAAGTGGTTGAATATGAGGAGCTGGGTATGGAAGCAGTTTGGAAGATCGAAGTTGAAGACTTCCCTGCTTTCGTCGTGGTGGACGACAAAGGTAATGACTTCTTTCAAGAGCTGAACCTGAGCTAATTGCTTTAGTGAGACAATGTCGGGAGTAAGGGGGCGTCCTTTGTCGCCCCCCCCCCCTCAGTCATGACAATTTCATTTAATCACAGTTCAAATTAGCAATATTCATGCCTTTTTATCAATACTGATTAGCGTTTTAGCCAGATGCGAATTAAGGTCGAGACGAATGTAAATCACTTTCGAATGGCCCCCTGGTAACTTCCTTTTCCATAAGAGTTATATAGCAGAAGTTGTAGTCTGTATTGCTTCAACAATTAATAGATCTGACATTCTAAGCTGTGAGCATCTCCCTACTCGCTGCATAAATTCCCTCATGCAAACGAGATAAAACAAACAACAATATCCCAGGGGGTTTCAATGCGCATACTTATCGCGAGTGCTGCTCTTTGCTTCGCAGCACTATTGACCGGAACTCAGGCAGATGCCGCAGCGTCTGGCCAGTTCTTTGATCATGAATCCAAAAAATGGGTTCCCTATGGTTCTGCTCGCCAGGGAAAGTCCCCGATCAAACGTAAACACGTCAGGTACAACGGCTCATACGGCCCGAACACCATTGTGATCAGCACAAAAGAACGGCGTCTTTATCATATTCGCGGCAATGGTACTGCGATGATATACGGCGTCGGCGTCGGCCGTCAGGGGTTCCAGTGGTCCGGGACACACCGAATTACCCGTAAAGCTGAATGGCCGACCTGGACGCCACCAAAAGTAATGATTGAGCGTGAGCGTCGTAAAGGACGTAACCTGCCCAGCTTTATGAAGGGTGGCCTTAATAATCCACTTGGCGCAAGGGCTATGTATATCGGCAGCACTATCTATCGCATTCACGGTTCCAATGAACCATGGACGATTGGTTCGGCAGTCTCATCTGGCTGCATCAGAATGGCTAATGAAGACATCATTCATCTCTATGACAATGTCAATGTCGGCACGAAGGTGATCGTGCTTCGCTAAAATGCATAGGGCTGGTTGCTTTCCAGCTCTATTGGCTGAGCTTTCTGCTCAAGCCGGTTTCCTGCAATAACTTGCCGTTGATCTGCAGTATGCCCCTGCACTTCTGCTGATGGGGGCATCACTCGCAGAAACTCCGAGGTAAACGAGACTTCCAGGCCATCGTCAAAAGTAACTTCAAGATTTTTGCCCTGGTTTTTCAGGCGGATCTGTGTGGGCCAGCGCGTATCCGACATTTTTTATTCTTGCCCGGACGCATGGAACTCAGTATTGATGTTTCAGGAATTATACCTGTGGTATCCAAAATACAATTCCAGGAAAGCCACTGGTACTCATTGCTGATGGAATGACGCTAATTCATTGCCTGCTACATTAGAATTGTTAAATTCGCTGCCTGAAGAGA
The DNA here is from genome assembly GCA_947502585.1 of uncultured Pseudovibrio sp. GTDB lineage: Bacteria > Pseudomonadota > Alphaproteobacteria > Rhizobiales > Stappiaceae > Pseudovibrio. The sequence goes on along the minus strand of CANNAV010000033.1, from coordinate 15,011 downwards.
TATGTGAGTGGAGGTTTCATGGGGCCATATGCCGAGGACAAACAGCAGGGTGCCCACCCGGCATTGATTGACCCGTTCGGACGCGCCGTGACGTATCTTCGCGTCTCTGTGACTGACCGTTGTGATTTGCGATGCGTCTATTGCATGTCCGAGCACATGACTTTCCTTCCCAGGAAAGACGTTCTTTCTCTGGAAGAGCTGGACCGCCTGTGCACTGTTTTTGTTGAAAAAGGCGTCCGGAAAATCCGCCTGACTGGCGGGGAGCCGTTGGTTCGAAAGAACATCATGAGCTTCATCAAAGGCCTGAAGCGTCATCTGGACAGCGGCGCACTTGATGAACTCACGATTACCACGAACGGTACTCAGCTTGAGCGCTACGCCGAAGAGTTATATGAAGCAGGCATTCGTCGCATAAACGTTTCTCTCGACACCCTGAATGCCGAAAAGTTTAAAGTTGTCACCCGATGGGGTGATATTCAAAAGGTTTTTGATGGCATCAAGGCAGCTCACAAAGTCGGTCTTCAGATCAAGCTGAATGCCGTTGCGCTTAAGAATTTCAACGAGGATGAACTCATTGCGATGCTGGAATGGGCACATGAACGTGGACACGACCTGACATTTATCGAAACTATGCCACTTGGCGAGATTGATGAAGACAGGACCGAGCAGTATCTGCCGCTGTGCGATGTGCGTAAGTCACTTGCCGCCAAGTATACGCTGACAGACATTCCGTACAGGACAGGTGGACCTGCCCGCTATATGCGGATTGAAGAGACTGGTGGCCGTCTTGGTTTCATCACTCCGATGACACACAACTTCTGCGAAAGCTGTAACCGTGTGCGTGTGACCTGCACCGGGCAGTTGTTCATGTGCCTTGGCCAGGAAGACCAGAAAGACCTGCGTGCCGCACTGCGAGCATCTGAAGGAAATGAAGTGCTTTCAAAAGCGATTGAATCTGCAATTGCAAGAAAGCCAAAAGGACATGACTTTATTATTGACCGGGATAATAAGTCCGCCACTGGAACACGCCACATGAGTATGACGGGTGGGTGAGTAAATCTAAACTACCAGGTAGTTCGACGCTCGCTAATAGTAAAGGTGAACCCGCCTGCATTGCAAGCGGGTTCATAAAATTACTGGGTGGGCTATGTTGTTGGTGCTGGTGGATTCAACGCTTCTTTTACGTCTTTAAAGACCGATGACAGCTCTGTCCCCAGTGCGGTTACTGTTCCGATGATAACAACAGAAATGAATGCGGCAATAATACCGTATTCGATTGCAGTTGCGCCTGACTCGTCTTTGAGAAATTTTGTGAACATTGTTTTTAACTCCTTAATAAACCCCCCGAATGCCGCATTCATCAACGGGCTACCCGCAAACTATACCTTCATTTCCTGCTAATTTATTAATCAAATTTGAGGGGTATTTTAATTGTTATAGAAATAGGCAATAGTATCAATGGCTCTTGCGGAGTATTGCAAATTCAACCTGCACATAAAATCAATAACATATTGATTTAAAACTACTTTAAAATTCTGGAATAAACGATAATTTATTTATGATTTATTAACTTTATTTATAAAGTGCCAGCTTTTGCAGTGCATAGTTTTACTTCCTGAGTTCGAATCGTTAATCTCCGACTCTCACACCGTGAGCTCTATAGTTAAGTGCAACGCCTCCTGGCCACGTAATATTGGCCATGGTGTTCAATCCAGGTATGGGACGTTGCAATGGCACACTACAAATATTTGAGTTGTGATGATAGAGACCAGACCGGGTCAATGAGGGCAGCGAGGGCTTCGCTCAGCGCTATAACGCAATCCCCGAAGCGGATGAAAAACTACAGGTCTTTGCCCTGAGACCATCTACAGGATCAGTCAGAAAACGCGTCCGTTATGGCTATACCTGCACCCCGGCGCCAGCACCGAAGCCCCTTCAACTCCCAGCCCTCGCGCCACAAAATCAAAGAGCGAAACTCTACCCATGACAGGCCCCAGGATATTGAAACATGAGAAGAACTGGGTCATTGGGAAGGCGATCTGATCATCTGTAACCGGACACGGCCGGTTCTTGTACTGCATGAGCGAAAATCGCGGGTCACCCTGGTGACACGGTTGCAAACCAAATCGGCTGAAAAGACAGCCGGAGCCATGCTTAGTATCCTGTCCCGCCTGGACAAGGGATGTCGCAGGTCCATCACCTTTGATAACGGCACAGAGTTTGCCCTCCTTACGCTCCTCAAAACAAGTCGGGTATGAGCACCTGGTTTTGTGATGTCTGCGCCTCCTGCAAAAAGGCGGGTTGAAAATGCAAATGGACGATTGCGGCTCTGGTTGCCGCGAAACTGTGATCCTGATGAAATGTCAGAGGAGCAGATACAGGATATTGAATCTGACACCGGGAAAGTGTCCGGGCTGGCTCACGCCGTTTCAGGCATTCTTCAAAGAAAATGGTAAAGACATCATAGATAGCTTTGCATAAAAGTTGTATGTTGCACTTCACGGGTGAACTCCAGGTAGTGTAATCTGACTCCACGACCACCTCTAATCCCTGTCTGTTCCTCCGTGCCCGAAAAGACACGAAATCCTACAAATCAGGAGGGTCAATTTTGCAGGCTGATCAACAACGGTACTGAGCGGACGGTTACCTTGTTGCAGTGAGTGAAGCAGAACAGGCGCTCGCTTCCCAGACACCTCTTTCCTCGCAGCACGTGAGAAAGCAAGGCGGCGCGGCATCAACTTGCCGAAACCGATCTTTGAGGAGGCAGTCCGTCTCGCGGGGCAGCCAGCTTAGTCGTACTCCCGCTCATAATAGAAGCCAGCTTTTGCATCTCCGCCGGAGCTGGCTTTACCGCGAAGCTTGAGGTACTTCGTGACATCAATATCAACGGTTGCAGCATTGTCACCCGATGTTGGCTCTTGCGTCACGCCAAGATAAATCCGCTCGTTTATATAACCGCCCACCGCCAGTTCCGGGTTTCCGGCTGCATCAAAGTTGATATCAATATCGCTAACACCCAGCAGATTGCGCAGAATCCCCAAAGGTCCTTCAACGCCAGGCCCACCAGTCAGTGTCGTAATCGCACTTGCAAGGCTCGCCAGCTGAATTGGAGAAAGGTCGCTGACAGACGCGCCAAACAATAACTGCGAGAGAATTTCATCCTCAGGCAGACCCGGAACGGATGTAAAATCGATCACTGGCGCATCTGCAGGCCCACTCACCTGAATACTCACCTCAGTTGAGCCGGATGTTGTCGTCGCTGCAAAATTTAGTGTAGGCACAACAGAACCGCTGAATGTCACATTACCACGGCTGAGTGTGAGACGTTTTGAAAGGATATCGATACGGCCACGCACCAGAGAGAACGCGCCCACGGTCTTCACATCATTGAGCTTCCCGCCGATGTTAAGCGATCCGCCAGCTTCAGCATTAACGCCACGCCCGCGAATAAAGATCTTGCCTGGTGCCTCCACATCTACATTCAGACTGGCTTGTGAAACGGGGCCTGGCTGCTCATTCTTCTTAACATTTTCCCGCCCTTCATCTTGTGCAAGCATCTTGGCCTGATTGAGGACAGATTTAGGTGCATTCAAATGCCGAACAATCACAGGATTGATGCTGGTGTTAAACGAGCTCGGTATTTCGATATCGGCCTGCTTAATGACCACTTTACCTGAAATTGCAGGAGGCGCTCCTGCATCAGCAAGAGAACCTTGAAGTGTAAGACCTGCATCAATCAGTGCGCTGACAAATGTCCCGTCAACATACCGGCCGCCGTTTATTGTAAGCGCTATTTGGGCAGGCAGGCCCGACCCCAGCCCCAACTTGCCGTCAAGAGTCATCGTGCCGCCATTGCTGAACCTGGCTGCAAATTTGTTGATCGCAATCTCTTGTTTGGTAACCTGAATGTCACCTGAGTAGTTTGTCAGCGTCATCCCGGTCGAGAGCTGCGTAGTCTTAAGGTTCACAGGTCTGATATCAATAGCGATCTGAGGGTCTTTGATTGAGCCAGAAACTGAGCCGCTCAGACTGAAGCCGCCACTACCACCCAAATTCTGCTCAATCAGTTTCGCTCTTACCACATCAAGGGGAAGATTGCCGGATGTGGCCAGGGAAACTTTCTGGTCACCAGCAAGCCCAATAGCCCCGGAAGCCTGAATGTTCAGGCCAGAGCTGTTTGTGACAGTAGTTTTCTGGTCAATTCTATTCTTAGCAAAGGATCCTGTACTATCAATCTGAAGCGGAAGGATGCGGTAATCCTGAAGCAGCTTTGCTGAGAAATTGCTCAGAGCAAGTTGCCAACTGACCTGGGGCGCATTGTTCTTACCAAATGCGCGAACTGTTCCGTTAAGCGCACCTTCCAGGGCAAGGTCCGGGACAAAGGCATTCGCTAAGGAAAGCGGCAATTGCTTCAAATCGGCATGAATGTCGAGCTGGTTGCTATTGCTACTGTGAATATTCAACGAGCCGTTGCCAAGTGCCAGCTCAAATGAGGATATAGTCCGTCTGTCTTCCAGCAGTGAAATTACGGCCGGTTGCTTGAGGTTTGTCCGGATACTTTTATAGCGGCCCTCCAGAGAGTTCAACGTCAGCACGATCCCATCCGGAACTGCTTGTACCAATCCTGCGCTCTGAAGTTGGTCATTGTTTTCAGTAAACTCGGCATTAATAGAAAAGCCAGTCGCAACAGCTGCATTTGTGTTGCCTTCAACTGGTGTCGCGTTCAGTGTCAACGACCTCAGGTTTATTCCTTCTACTTCAACACCGTTGAGCGCAATCTCCGCATTCGCCGCCGGGCGTGTGAAAGGTTTATCGATCCAGCCTTTTGCAACAAAGGAGCTGATGGAACTTTGCGCAAAACGAACGCTTTCGCTGTTAAGATCAAATGAGATTTTTGCATCTCCATTCTCCTGCTCAATATCGACCTGCCCATACACCTGCCCTTCCATCTCAGTCAAAGCCAGCGATGACAATGCACTCAGGTCATTGGCTTCAATGGCGAAATGTCCAATCAAACCTTGTGGTAGCTGTGAAAGGTCAGCAGCCTGTGCGCTGCCACTAAGCTTGTTTCCACCGAAATCAAAATCCAGGATCGGAACAGACAGTTTACCCGCCTCACTAAGTAGCCTGAACCTGCCAACAAGTTCTTCGCCTTTAAACCTGCCTGTGAGATTGATGTCTGCATTGGGGGCAGTTTCAGAAAGCTTCCCATCTGCTGCAAGCTGTAACATCTCTAAGGGAACGCCATCCATCTCAATACGGTCAGAGTGTACTTCAAGCACCACATCAGGCGCAGAGACCTCACCTGAGACCTTCCCGCTGGCATTGAGTGATCCGCTTACGCGAGGCTCCAGCAGGTTGAGCTGATGTACTTGTGTGGAGAATGCCCCCTCAACCTGACGGTCCTCCAAACTGCCATGAGCTTCAATTTGGCCAAACATATTTCCAAAGGAAAGCACGTCCAGTCGTCCAGACGAAGCGAGAAGATCGGTACTGTTAAGAGTTGCAGCAAGCCTGGCAGAAAACATGCCTGGAGAATTGAGAATGCGATTAATGCGTTCATTTTGCAGGCTCACTCGGCTGCTGGTTCCTTTAAGGTCGATCTCTCCTGATTTTTTGCGAAAATCCACAAATAAAGACAGTTGAGCCTCAACAGAGCCACTGAGGTTTTGCTGCATAAGGCCTGACAAAAGGCTTAGGTCAGAAACTGAAAAGCTGCCCTGTCCCTGTCCCTTATTCGGTGAGAGTTCTACTTGGTTAAACCGTGCGGCTGCTTTATCACTCTCCAGGTGTAACTCGCTAAGCTCCAGCCTTTGCTGATTTGGCAAAGCAGTGCCCTTGAGCGAAACACTAACATTTTTGATATTCTGGTCTTGTGATGTTGCAGCAATATGGAGGTCACTAACTTGAAGGAGCGCTTCAAGCGGGATGGACATCACCTGGGTGGAGATATGCGCACCATCACCTTTTGCAGAAAAACTAAGTGCACCAAGATCAGCTTCCTGTGTTTTAATCTGGCCAGCCTGAACAGAAAGATCCCAGTTCAGGCTCTCAAGTGGCCCAGAGGCAGATGCAATAACCGACATTGTCTCAAGCTGAACGGCTTGCCCGCTCGTGTTGATGAGAAGCGGTTGACGGTGACCCTCGTGTGTTTGGATCTGGACCTTCGCTAGCAAAGAATTCTTATCAGTTGCGTAGTTACTCTCAAGTTGCGCCAAGATTGCGCCGGATGAGAGCTTTCCGGTTGCTGAAAGCGGCAAATACTCTTCATTGAGTATCGCCGTTGCAAACCATGTGGTTTGCCCGGCGAATAGGCTGGAGATGGAAGAAGGAAGAAATTGCGCGAGTTCTCCCGATAGATGCGTAGTCAGTGATTTTTGCGTTCCAACTTGCGCAAGAGTAATTTCACCATCAATTGCTCGAAGGTCATTCAGATCTACTTGTAATATAGATGACCAGTTTGTCAGTGGACCACCACCTTCCATGCGTAGCGCAAAACTTGGTGCATCCTGAAGATCCAGAAGATTGGCCGTCAGTCCATTGGCTGCTTCAGACACCATGGCACGGAAATTGACCACACCGTCTGCCGGGTCAAAATCGACGTCAATGTTTGCTGTTCCCTGAATGTCGCCAGAGCGCGTAATGTTAAGCTTGCCAGCAATCTTGTCAGGTGTTGCCGCATAGGTGGCAGTACCCTTGATTTCAAACTGAGAAGGCATACCGGCGATAGAAGCGGGGAGGGTGAGTTCTTTGATACTTAGGCTTTGGAGATCAGCGGTGCTGAAAGGCAGTGCAATGCCTGTTTTCTCAGTGGAAGCAGGTTCAGAAACCGGGTTTTCAGTCGCTTCTGGCAATCGTGCCAATGCAACCTGCTGTACTGCGATCTCTTGAATATTCAGTGCACCGAAAAGAGGCGAAAGCGGTGCCCAACGGACAGAAGCACCGTGAACTTCAAGCCATGTGCCCTTCGTATCGGAAAGGTAGATCCCATCTGCAAAAAGATTGCCGTAAACGGCCAGGCGGGGTTGTTCAATCCTGACATCTGATGAAAATAAATTCAAAGTCGATCCGAGAATCTGGCGTCCAGCCTGAAAACTGGTTGTCACCACAAGTCCGGCATAAATCACAAGCACCAGCACCAGAAGAAGGGCCAGTATTTTGCCAAGGGTTGCTACGGTGAGTCGGACCAGTTGCATTCGTTCTTTGATCTTTCTTTTAGTGCCGCATACCATTTATGGGCGGTGCTGATTAGAAGGACTGACTTAAACCAATATAAACTGCAAATGATGGATCATTGTGCTGGGGTTCAAGAGGGACACCAACGTCAAGTCGCAATGGGCCAACAGGTGTAAAATAGCGCAGACCTCCGCCAACACCTGCGCTGAAGGGCTCATTAAAGTCTGGAAACTGGGTTGAATACGCAGCGCCTGCATCTATGAACCCGACAAGACCAACGCTTTCAGTGACTCTTGTTCTGACTTCGCCGTTAAATAGCACAAAGCTGCGTCCTCCCGTAACTTCATTATCCAGACGGGGGCCCACGTTTTTATAAGCATACCCCCGGATTGTTCCCCCGCCACCAAGGAAAAATCGCCGTGCCGCGGGCACATCCTGAACGGATGGAGCAATAATAGCGCCAGCGGATACGCGGCCGGCTAAAACAACACGATCCGCGCCTATAATTGGCAGATAACTGGCTATTGAGCCTTGAGAATATAGGTTCTCGGCATTGCCAGGCACGTCATAGGCTGGCTCAAATAATAACTTTGCTTCAATACCCCTGGTCGGGTTCAGGGTGTCATTGCGTGTGTCGTAGGTCAGCTCTGCTGGTATTCCCAGAAGGAAGTAGTCATTCTGGCCGAAAACATCTCGCTCTTTGGCAAAGTAGGCTTCAGCTCCAATTCGACCGCTCAATGCCTCAGTAAAATCCCGGGAAAGATAGACGTCGTAAGTAAACGAGGTGCTGCGATAATTATCCGGATTTTCCTGGACGGCAGCAACACTTGTTGAAAAGGCGGTCAACGGGCCAATTGCTCCGGGTTTTTCAAAAGTGATCCGTGCGGCATACTCGATCTGTTCATTATCTGCGGCCAGAAGCTGACCAACTGCACCGGTAACTGAAAGGCGCTCCGCTTTTCCAAACAGATTGCGATGTCGCCAGTATCCTTCAATGCCAGCACCCTCGTTACTGGAGTAATTGGCACCGAACCCAAAGACTTTCCGAGGTCGTTCTGACACTACAATCGTTAAGGGCAGCTCTCCGTTTGTGTCCAGTTGGTCGTCAGGTTCGAAGCGAATGTTTGAAAAGACTTCCAGGTCCCTTAATCGGCTGCGAGCGTGCGAAATGACTTTAGCATCCCACTGCGCACCTTGAGGAAGGTTAGCGTAACTGCGAACAAACTCGGGGTCCATTTTGACTGTACCTGAGACCGAAACCGGTCCAAAACGCGCATAGGGGCCGCTGACAATATCCAGCTTGACCTTGAGCGTCTGATTGGAGTGATTGGCCAGAAGTTGCCGGTTGCCAGCCTTTGCAAATGGATAACCTGAATCTTTTAGGAACTTAACGGCCTGCTTTTCTGCTTCCAGCACTTTATCCGAAAGTGCTGGCATGCCATCTGCAAGGCCGAGTGTCTGGGCGTTGGGCAGGGCAAGAGCATTTGCTGTCGCCGGGTGTTTATAACTTACTTCTGCAATGCCAAAGGTAAACTGGGCACCTGTGTTAATTTCCACGCGAACAGGAATAGGGCGCTCTGCAACCTTCTCTGGCTGAAGGATCGCTTGATTAAGTGGAGACCCCGCTACGGTGATCTGAACCAGAGCACCATAGTATCCATCTTCATAAAGCTTACCGATAAGGCGCTCAAAATCCTGGGTTGCGCGAGCGAGTACGCCACTGGCACCGGACGGAAGCTTCTTGACGTCCTGAACAAGAAGGCTGGCGGACTGCAACTCTTCCTCAAGCTTACCCGGCTGATCTTCATGTTCCCCGACAACGAGGAACTCAACAGTGTAAGGTGTCGGTTCTGGTATTCCAGCTAAGCCGTCTTCCTGAGCCTCGGCCTTCTTACCCCAGAGGTGGTATCCGAATAGTTCAAACGCATAGGCCTGCGAGAAAGTACTGAAAGACAGGCAAAAGCAAACAAACAACGCAGCAGCGCACGGAGTTTCGATATTACACGGCCAGCCGGAGGCTTTACTCTCTCTTCTGTTTTGGCGCTTGTAAAGCAACTTAGATCGGCTCCGGCAATCTTCCAATATGCAGACTTTTCTCAGCTCTTAAAGCTCCTGGGAGTAGCTAAAAGAGAATCTGCCCTTACGTTAATTAAAATTCGCATGATTGGCGAGTTGAAAGCAAACCGCAATTGTCTCCCGGCACCCGAAAGCTGGGCATGGAATGAGGGAGGCAGGAAAAGTCCCGGCAAAAGCCTAAAATTCGCCGGGCTAATATTAATTAGAGTTCTTCGTCAGGACGTCCAATACAGGTGTAAGAGAAGCCGTGTTTGACAACTTCGTCTTTGCCGTAGATGTTTCTAAGGTCCACGAGAACAGGTGTAACCATCTTGTCCTTAAGGCGGCTGAAATCGAGAACACGGAAGGCATCCCACTCGGTCACAATAACCAGAGCATGCGCACCCTTTGCAATCTCATAGGCATTACTTCCGAATGTAACATCCTCCAAAAGCTCCATAGCGGAATCCATACCTTCGGGATCATAGGCGTGAATGTCAGCACCTTTATCTTGAAGCGCCTGGATGATAGAAAGGGCCGGGCTGTCGCGCATATCGTCTGTGTTTGGCTTAAAAGTCAGACCAAGCATTGCGATTTTCTTGCCACGGACATCCCCACCAATTGCAGCGGCCACTTTCCTGGACATAGAACGCTTGCGCTGATCGTTGACTGAACAGGTTGTCTCAATCAGGCGAACGGGACTGGAATGGTCCTGCGCAGTCTTAACAAGCGCAAGTGTATCTTTCGGGAAGCATGAACCGCCATAACCAGGGCCAGCATTCAGGAACTTGGAACCAATACGGTTATCAAGACCAATGCCACGGGCAACATCCTGAACATCTGCTCCAACAGCTTCACTCAGATCAGCAAGTTCGTTGATGAAGGTGATTTTCATTGCAAGAAAGGCATTGCCGGCATACTTGATCAGCTCAGAAGTGCGTCTGCTCGTAAACAGGATCGGAGACTGGTTGAGGTACAAAGGTCTGTAGACTTCAGTCATTACTGACTTCGCCCGCTCATGGGAAAGGCCCACAACTATACGGTCGGGACGTTTGAAGTCATTAATCGCAGCGCCCTCCCGCAAAAACTCTGGGTTTGAAACAACCTCGAAGTCAGCATTCGGATTTGTTTCGCGGATAATGCGCTCTACTTCATCTCCTGTACCAACCGGAACTGTTGATTTTGTGACAACGACTGAAAAGCCATTAAGGGATGTTGCTATTTCTTCCGCTGCGGCATACACATAACTGAGATCCGCGTGCCCGTCGCCGCGGCGGGAAGGGGTACCAACTGCGATGAAGATGACGTTGGCTTTACGAACTGCATCAGACAGCTCAGTTGTAAAGCTCAAACGGCCAGCTTTCATATTACCGGCCACCAGTTCTTCCAGTCCTGGCTCATAAATTGGAATCTGTCCGTTCTTCAGCTTTTCAATCTTGTCTTCAGCTTTATCAACGCAGATGACCTCGTGACCAAAATCAGCGAAACAGGTGCCTGAAACCAACCCCACGTAGCCGCTGCCTATTACTGCAATTATCATTGTGTCTCCTGCTCGAGCCGATCACTTCTGGATGTGCAAATAGGTTTGATTAAGTCGAAACGCAATAGTACATAAAGGCACCTTTGAAAAGTTGTATCGTTTGGACAAGGACTGTAGCGCCTCTTTGAAAAGCACGCTGTTTATGGCGCTTATCCGTTTTCGGTTGATTTTGGAAACATCAGATTAGGGGAAGTTGAGGGTATTGCCGATTTTTCGGGAGTTAGCGGGAGATCTCGCATACTTTGTTCTCCAGCTGTACCAGTCGTCGCATGTTATAACACAGGTTCTTCAGTCCAATGTGTGCTTTGGCCCTCATCAAGCCGATTGATCGAACAAGAGTGCCGCCCATATCATTGCTTTAGGCTCCGAAGACATGCCCGACACGAACTCTGACCGATGAGCGGGTTTTATTACCCTGCTGCTGCCTCTTGCTCAGCGGCTTGTTACGCTGGCCCTTGCGGTGTATCCGGCTTTTCAAGCCTTTGTCTGCCAGCTTTTGCCCGATCTCAGCTGAGCGACAGGCGCTATTGGCCCACACTTGCGAAGAGGTATTATTCTCATCCAGAAGCGCGTCCAGGGGCTGGCTGTCATGCACCGCTGCATCGCTCACTTTGTAGCGACGCACCAACTTGTGTCGGCGGTCGATATTGATGTGGTTCCTGTAACCATAATAGTTTTGACCTCGCTATTTCGTCCAGCGGACATCCGTGTCTTTCTGCCGGAGTTTCGCCGTTTGATCGGCCCGGCCTTCAGGAACCTCACCGGATCTGATCGCAGCATTCCCGTCGCGCGAGTTGCGCTGCTTTGGAACCGGAACGATCGATGCATCAATAATCTGGCCACCCATAGCCAGATAACCGTGCCCCTTCAGGTAGTGGTCAAAATCATCGAACAGCGACTTGATGACATCTGCCTGTGCCAGTTGTTCGCGATCCATCCAGATTGTTTTGCAATCGGGAACCCGGTCCTCCAGAGCTGATCTCAAAAACCGCAGGAACGACAGCCGGTCACGGATCTGGTATTCAGCCTGATCGTCCGACAGGTTATAAAGTGCGCACAGAACAATCGCTTTGAACATTAAAACAGCGTCCCAGGGTTTGCGACCAGCTTTCGACTTGCGATCTTCCCGGCGTACACGCCAGGCCTTCTCAAGGCGCACGCGAAAGCACTCCCATGGAACAACCTTGTCGATCCTTGCCAACGGATCATTACTGGCGTCAAGCTCCTTATAGCGAGTGGCAATATCAGAAAACCCAGGTTGTCCCATGATCCAGAAAACCTCAACGAAGTAACTGATTGACTATACTACAAAATCACGTTTGGCATTTTTAGGGATACCCTAAGAAAAATGGAACCCGGAACGTGAATGTCAACAGGCCCTGGGGATTTTGTCAGCCTCGCTTCAATTTTACGAATTTGGCTGCTTCAGTATATTGCTTTGATGAATAGGAGAAAATCACATTCATTTTGTATATTTTATGCATTTTAATCAGTGATATTCATCGAATGTTTCATAGGTTGGAAATGCTCGTTTTAATAATAACTGTATAGCGTACTTCCTGGCCTCTATATTCACTTCTTTACTTCTGCTTGCGGTCAGAGCCGTATTTTCACGGGGAAATGAAACTTGGATTATCTTTGTATATCAATGCAGTATTTAGAACAGCGTGTCGCATTTGGTACCTATGTTGGGACGAAACTATTATTCTACCTGATGTCGGCCTCATCAACACGCAGCGTTGTATCGGGGTTGGAACTAGCACATGTGAGTAAATTCAAATCTCCGTTCAGGGTCCTGGCCGGAAAATGTCGTTGCAGGGCCCGAATTTTGTCACCTCCCCAAGAGATCAGGGAAACAGTCCGATGCCTGTAACAAAGTCAAAACAATCTGAGGCCCACTTAACGCCTATAGAAGAAAGTTGGATGTGGTCGGTTTTTCAAGAAACAGGACTGACATATCCGACTTTTGCAGATGCTGTTGATGATGCGTTTGTGGTTAGTAACATTAAGAAGGGTGAACCTGTCATTGAACACTCTCTCAGCGACGTGAAGAAGAAAACACCTCAGCTTAAAGCGACCCTTCGTGAACTCAGGCAGGACCTCAATTCTTCTTTCAGTTCAGAAGTTACGGAGAAGGCGCTCGACCATTTTCTCTCTAGTAAATCAGATCTTCCGAGAGAGAAGCTGATAGAAAAACTCTGTCATAAGCCACGCAAAGACTTTGAGCTAGCCAGGGAACAGATTAAAGCAAGTATTGAAAAAGCCCATGCCTACGGCAAAAGGCTGACGCTGGAAGTCTTTTTTGAAGGTGCTGCTGTTCCAGATACTCCGCAAAAAGCAGCAGAACTTCTCACAACACGGATTATTGAGCTGGCAAAGAATTCAGACGCGGCGGGCATATCCGGCATCGTGCGGTCGCTGTGCTTCCTTGAGGGGGCAGACAACGCTGTTTTGAAAAAGGCTGTCTCTATTTCGCTTAAGGCCGTGCATGAAGCCCTTGTCTATCCTGAAAGCGTAAGAAAGCAGAATGCGGCACAGGGAGGGGATGTTGTTCGTGTGCCCGGTGAAGTCACCACTCATCTGCTCGCGCTCATCAGAAATGAAATACAAAAACCGGCTCTGTCCCCCAAACAAGCGGTGGTTTTGGGGGAAATTGATGGACAGGTGAAGGACCAGATCCTTAGCCATAAACTTCTCGTGGCAGATACCCGTGTACTGTTGGCGTCGGTTACTGAACGCCTTCTGGGCGCAGGCCTGAGAGATCTGACGGTTCAGACAACAAAGCTTTTGGCTCAGCTAGGTGAGAGTGACAACCCGCCACTGACCAGGTTGCAGGACGCGATATACTCCCGCGTTCTGGATAGCACCTTTATTGCGGATCTGGTGCATGACACGCCGCAGCCCGTGCTGGAATCAGCGCACAAAATGAAAGGTGGCCTGAACGATTTGATGAACCATCAGACACCACGTGTGCGGGAATTCACAGCAATGTCGATCCACGATACGCTGTCTGGCAAAAGGCGGTTCTGGATGCCGGAGTGTCCTGAACTAATGGAAATGGCCCAGGGTACACGCAACGATGCGCTTCGCAGTTTGAATAAGTTCCTGGCTGCCCCAACCCGAAACGGATATGATGCCATTGCCATTCCAATGCTGGTTACGGGAGTAGCGGTTTGCCTGCATGGTTGTCTTACAAAAGTATACTCTAAAGACCGCAGGATACTTTGCATGGATGATGGCAGACGCGTCCCGGATATGGTCACTTACATGCAGGCAGCAGGCCAGACGTATGTCGAAATCATAAGGGAACAAAACCGAACAGATGCCCCGGAGGATATGGAGAGAACAGGCAAAGAAAAGCATTCAACTGGGCGAACTGAAAAACCCAAAAACGTACATGCTGGCATTACACTTGGCTATCAGCCCCCCAGTGTCTCATTTGAAGGGGATATGAACAAGACCCCAAGTTCTCATCCGGCAGAATACATTCTTCCGAAACTGCAAAATCCTAGTCAGTCTCAGGTTGTATCACTCTCTCACGGAATACCATTTGCTTCCGGCGCTTCGGGTACAACCAATGTGAACCTATATTTTCTGCAGTATATGAAAGACACCTGCGACAATTTGGACCAGGTGCCGGATTCCAAAGAGTACATGCTCGCAACCGCCATGTTCCTGAACTATGACGGCGGACATTCAATCCATGAGGCGCTCTGGGTCGGCCAAAAGCTGGATGACACATTGGGCTTAGATCTCGGTTTGGCAAAATTAAACCCGGACGGAACACAAATTGATGCGTTGAATTATGTATCTGACCTAAATGAGTTCATCGACCTTTACGATGGGACTGATACGGGTCGGTCTATGCAACGGGCCAGGGAAAATGCCTTTGAAGCAACGATAGACTATTTTGACAACCATAGCTACGCAGCCGGTAAACCCGTGGGCGAAGACAGAGCCTAGTGGATTGGTCTTTTAATCGTAAGCGATGTTTTACCCCCACCTTGACATCATAATTCTGTAAAATTCTAGGGTAAGAGCGCATTGATTTTGTTCTGCTTGTGGCCTTTTGCAATTTTTGCGAGGGTATCGGCAAGGTAGGATACGGGTTGATGCCGTTCAGCTTGCAGGTCTCAATGAGAGAGGCGATGATAGCGATTACGCAACCTGATGTCTGGAAATTGCCGTAGCGGCTTTATTCATCTGTGCTTTCCCATTTGATATATGCCTTGGTTTCTGT
>CANNAV010000032.1 GCA_947502585.1 uncultured Pseudovibrio sp. | reverse complement strand
TGCGTCGGGGACGTCTTGCCATGTAACTCTCCTGTTCCTGGCATCATGCCAGTTTCAGGAGCAAATTCCACTTATACTACCTGTCCAGCTTCCCCGAGCCACCTCTGAAAATGGCGCCCCGTTACTATGACTTTCGTTAGCATATGCACAACTCTTACACAAAAACACCCTGATCAGTTCTGATCGGGGTGTTTTGCATTCTCAGATTGTAAACAATGTCAGTTCCACAGCAATCCGCTCAGCATCACCCAGATGGCCGCTAGCCTTTCACCAAACAGAGCGCTCAACATCACCCAGGTTACCGCCAGAGGAGCCACGATCCGCATGATCCAGGTAAAGGCACCAATCCACCTGAAGGTTAAAGAGCCGTCATTGCTCAGCTCTTTGCGCATCTTTTCAAGGACAACCCACCCAGCAAACAGGGAGGTCAGAATTCCGCCGATTGGCAGGGTGTAGTAATCAACGGCGTAGACCATCAGGTCAAAGAAGTTCATGCCGAACAGCTTGTACTCACCCCATATACCCAGAGCAAGTGAACATGGTATGCCGATCAGGAAGATCACAATGCCCACCACAATCGCAGACCATTTGCGCTCAATGCCGTATTCCTCTGCGAAGTAAGCCACCGGGATAGCCAGCAATGAGATGGAAGAGGTCAGCGCCGCAATCAGCAGCATGGCAAAAAAGATAACCTGGAACAGGTAGCCGCCAATCATCTCGCCGAACACAGCTGGCAGAGTGATAAAGGTGAGGCCCGGACCTGCACCCGGATCCATGCCAAAGGCAAACACAGCCGGCAGAACCAGCAAGCCACCCAGCACGCCAACCAGCGCCGCGAGGAACACTACCCAGCAGGACGCATTCGGAATGTCTGCACCCTTATCCAGATAGGAACCGTAGGTGATCATCGCGCCCATGCCCAGTGACAGGCTGAAGAACGCCTGCCCAAGAGCCGCACGCAGCATCTCACCATTCACCTGCGACCAGTCAGGAACGAGGAAGAACTCAATACCTTCCCATGCACCCGGCAGCGTCACACTGCGAACCACCAGAACTATCAGCAGGATAAACAACAAAGGCATCAGAATTTTGACAGATCGTTCAATACCTTGAGCCACACCAGCAATCACGATACCAATGGTCAGCACCATGAACACACCGTGATAGAGAATGGGCTCCAAAACCGCTGAAACCAGGCCGCTAAATTGCGCTTCAAGCAGGTCAGGCTTTGTGGTTTCGATAGTACCCGCCACACTTTTTAACAGATAGGCAACCGTCCATCCGCCAACAACGGAGTAGTAGGATAGAATAAGGAACCCGGTGATCACGCCAATCATACCCGTCACAGACCACAGCCCGCCGCCCAACAGCCGGAAAGCACCGACAGGATTTTTCTTCGCTGAACGACCAATGGCAATTTCAGCCATGATAAGCGCCGCACCTATCGTTGCCATGAAGACAAGATAGACTGCCAGAAAAGCGCCACCGCCCTGTGTGCCTGCCAGGTATGGGAATTTCCAGATATTACCAAGACCGACCGCAGACCCTGCAGCAGCCATAATGAAGCCGAAGCGGCTTCCCCATTGCTCACGTTTCATTTTTTGCTATTGCCAGTCAACATGTGATGGTTTGTTTCAATCAAGCGAGAAAGCTTGAAATAAAATCGTTGTTTCAACTCTTTTGATGAAATCCTCAGCCTTGTTGACCTGACATATTGTCACAGGCAACTTCACTTATGCCAAAATAATACGCGGCATGGAAAGCTTCACTTTATGAGCGAACTCAAAAGTAGTTACATACATCTATATTTCACCAATATATAAACATAGTCACTAATATGTGTATGTAAATTAGATGTTTATGCCATTTCCCATAAACCACACAACCGAAACGCAATTTCCTGTCGTCATCTGCAGCCCACAGTTTTTTTCGTTGCAGGCTCGGCCCAGACGCCTCGTGAACACAGTTCAAACACAAAAGCACCGCTCAAACGGTGCTTTTTCATCTTGCCGGGCCGTGGTCAGGCCTCAGGTTTCTGGCCAGCGCGTCCTTACACAGCGGTATCTTGCCTGCTTTTCTTCGTCCAGGCATGCGAATTCCCGCGGCAATCTGGCATTCATGGAATGCACCCAGTAGCGCTTCAGCTGTCTCAACATAACCTGGCTCCTTATCAATCCATCCCGGGCAAAGGGCATTGCATTGCCCGGCAGGTACATCCTCCTCTCTTATCCGGCCCGGAATAAGTCAGGCTACGGCCAATCACAGAACAGTATTAAAAAAGGCCACCAGAACTGGCGGCCTTTTCATTGCTTTTGAGCGAAGCTTCATGCTCCAAAGATGGAATCGACCATCACCCAGATGATCGCAAGTGGTGCAACCACACGGCACATCCATTTCCACGCTATCAGATAGGCAAACGGACGTTCGCCCTTATTGGTCACTTCCGCAGCAAACTTGTCATAGCTCACCCAACCGGCAACCAGACAGGTTGCAATCGCGCCAAGCGGCAGGAAGTAGTTGTCAGTGAGGTAGCCAAGAAAATCAAAGAAATTCAGCTCAAAGAACGTGATATCACCCCACACGCCCATCGCCAGAGAACTTGGAACACCAAAGAGGAAGATCACAATGCCGACCCAGATTGTTGCCGCCTTACGGGCCACATTGAACTCTTCGCAAATGAACGCTACCACGACCTGCATCAGGGAAATCGCGGAGGTGATTGCAGCCACAAACAGCAACACGAAGAAGCAAAGCTGGATAAACATGCCAAACGGCAGCTCAGCAAAAATTGCTGGCAGTGTGATGAAAGTCAGACCTGGGCCTGCAGCCGGGTCCATGTTGAATGCAAACACAGCAGGCAGAATTAGAAAGCCGGCCAGAACAGCGACCAGAAGGTCAAGGCCGACAACCCATAGAGCTGCGTTTGGAATGCTCTCTTTCTTACCCAGATAAGAACCGTAGGTAATCAGGGCACCCATACCCAGAGAGAGTGTGAAGAACGCCTGTCCCAGAGCTGCGGCAACCATGTCCGCATTCAGGTGAGACCAGTCAGGAACGAGGAAATATTCAACACCTGCCCATGCCCCCTCAAGGGTAAGAGAACGAATGACTAACAGCCCCAGCAGGACAAACAGGAGAGGCATCATGATCCTGGAAGCCTTCTCAATACCACCGGAAATGCCATTGATCACGATCAGCACACCAAGCGCCATAAAGGCAGCGTGATAAATGATCGGCTCGACCGCATCTGATACAAGAGCATTAAAGTGTCCTTTAAACTCCACATCAGAATAACCGGAAAATGCACCGGTTATTGTCTTAATCACGTAAGCGATGGTCCAGCCACCAACAACGGAATAAAACGAGAGAATTAAAAATGCGGTCAGGATAGCCAGAAGGCCGAAAATCGACCAGCCTGCACCCCCAACACGCCTGAACGCGCTGAATGGATTGGCCTGAGCCTGACGGCCCAGCGCGATCTCTGCGATCATCACACACAAACCAATCACGATCAAAAACGCTACATAGACCACGAGGAACGCCCCGCCGCCTTCCGCACCAACCAAATATGGAAATTTCCAGATATTACCTAATCCAACTGCTGAACCTGCAGCAGCCAGAATGAAGCCTATACGACTTCCCCAATGCTCTCGTTGCATGTGACCTAAGCCATTCCTGTTGATTTTGCATAAGTGTATTTTGAAATCAACTTTCTAAAGTTACCAGACCCTGGCAATATAACGCCAGAAATACACCAGTTTTATGCAACAGAGTTTCTCACAGATGTCCATCAGGCGTAATTATACCTATAATGTATAATATTGAATATTTCGCGCTATACATTGAGATTAAACCAACAACATAGGCAGTATTGATTACTTCAGGACTACAGCAATCAATACTGCCTTTGATATATTGTATGATCAATTACACTTTTCACAGGAGTTCGGCCACAGCGTCGTGTTGCAAAGAGACTGGATGTTGCTGACGATTGCCTCTGCACCAGCAGCTTTTGCGCTCTCACAAGCGCCATTTGCATTGTTGACGGACAGTTTGCCGTTTGTGACAACGGGCAACGGAAAGCTTAAGTTGCTGCGTTGGTAAACCAACGAGTTCTGGCCGCATTTGATCATCGGCATGAGACTGTCTGTACTGCTTCCATTCGCATACAGCACATCGCCACGGTTACAATATTGTGTCATGGGTGGAGAGACCTGACTGGAACTCCCCTGAGCATAGCCTTCAGAGGCAACTATGAAAGATACGGCCAGTAAAAGGCCGGGACACCAAAAGATACGCATTTTTCTTCCTTCTTGTTTGGCCCCACACCTACGAAATCATGGCAGGACACTGATAAGGACGAAACATCAGCGCAGATGTGAAAAAAGGTTGCTGTGCCAGACCCGGCAACCTTTTTTGTGCATCAAATCGGGCTGGCTTGCAGGTATCATACAAACCACCACACAAGACCGGCTTATTCAGCAGGCTCCAGCACCAAAGCCTGTGCCGTCACCGTTTTGCAGGCCGCGTCATATTCTGAAGACAGCCGCGCAACCAGATCACCGGTACTGCCGATGGACTTCACCGCACCAATTCCCTGACCGCAGCCCCAGATCTCTTTCCAGCTCTTCGGCTTTCCCTTGTCAGCACTGTGAAAATCCATGGTCTTCAGATCGCCTTCCGGCAGATTTCCCGGATCCATTCCAGCCTGTTCGATGGATGGCTTGAGATAGTTGCCATGCACGCCGGTAAACAGGTTGGAATATACAATATCCTCAGCCCCACTATCAACGATCATCTGCTTATAGGTCTGCTGAGCATTGGCTTCCTCAGTCGCAATAAAGGCAGAGCCGATATAAGCCAGATCAGCACCCATCACCTGAGAAGCAAGGATAGACTTGCCTGTGCTGATACTGCCTGAAAGCAGAAGCGGGCCATCATACCACTCACGGATTTCCTGAATAAGTGCAAATGGAGAGGTTGTCCCTGCATGCCCACCGGCACCGGCGGCAACGGCAATCAACCCGTCAGCCCCCTTGTCAATCGCCTTATGCGCATGGGTGTTGGTAATGATGTCATGCAGCACGATACCGCCATAGGAATGAACCGCATCAAACACCTCAGGCCGCGCGCCAAGAGAGGTAATCACAATCGGCACCTTGTACTTTACGCAAAGCTCAACATCGTGCTGAAGACGATCATTGGAGCGATGCACAATCTGGTTCACTGCGAACGGGGCCGAAGGCTTATCTGGATTTGCCGCGTCATAAGCTGCCAGCTCTTCTGTTATCCAGGTCAACCACTCTTCCAGCTTTTCCTGAGGGCGGGCATTCAGCGCCGGAAAAGACCCAACAATCCCCGCCTTACACTGAGCAATCACAAGGTCTGGATTACTGATGATAAACAAAGGACTGCCAACAACTGGCAGGCGCAACTTATTCTTCAAAATATCTGGCAAAGCCATTTCAGACACGCTCCCTTACAATTTAATTTACGACCCGTTTTATCTCAAAATCAGGCAGCCTCACCTCTCCGGCGCTTCAATCTCTCCTGAATGTCCTGCATCATCTCACCGCTCTGGTCATCAACCAGAGCCAGAACATCCCGGGCGCTCAACTCTCTGTAGTCTTGCGAGAGCACACGCACATCACGCACCGGCTCACCATTTTTCTTGTCCAGAAGTTCCAGTCTCGGCCCGCCTTCACGGGCTTCCCAGCGCTCACTCCATTGGTGCAACGCAATCATGACCGGATAAAAGTCCATACCCTTCCCGGTGAGCAGATAAACCGTTCCGCGCTTGTCCTTCCGGTCCTGCTCCTTACGCAGCAAACCGGCCTGGACCAGTCGTCTCAAACGATCAGTCAGCACACTGGTAGAGATTTGCAAATGGCCCTGAAAGTCATCAAAGCGCCTGATGCCTTGAAACTGGCATCTCAGGATAAGCAGAATCCATGGATCACCCATCTGCTCGATTGCCTGAGCAACCGCGCAGTCAACACCTGCAAAGCTTCGTCGCGCACCGCTCATTTCCGGCTCCGGCACTTTAATATAACTTCGTTTAAAGAAGCTATTTCCAGTTGACCTTTTGGGCAACCTGGCTCTTTGTCTTAGTCAGCACAAAATACTCCGGTCCTGCAATACCTGTCCCTTATCAAGGCACAGCCAGCTTATACAGGTGTCATTTCAATGAACCTGTGAAAGGAACGGGGAGCACATTGATTATCTGGGCGTAAGCTTGTTCATTTACGGTGAATTTGAGAAGCTGAAAACAGATCTTGTGAGATTGTCAGGCTCAAAGCACGGCAGGCGGCGCCACGATCGACCTACCATTCGGTCAGGCAGCACGCCTAAAACGCCAACTTCCTCATAAAAGCCTGGCATTACTCAAAACAAAAGGCCCGGGTGCTCACACACCCAGGCCTTCTGTTTTTAAAAAGCAGCCAAAACACCCTCAGAAGCGGTAGGTAACACCAGCGCCAATCAGCCAGGGGTTGAGTTCGGCAGTGCCTGAGACTTTGTCGTTATTATTCAATGTTACATCGTAATCTGCTTCAAGGAACAATTTCTTAACGTCAAAGTTCACACCCCAGTGGTCGTCAACCATGTAGTCGAAACCAACCTGCAGGGCTGCGCCAAATGTGTTTTCGATATCAATTTTCCTAGAATCATTTCCATCATCTTGATTATAGAAAATCGTGTAGTTGATACCTGCACCAATGTACGGTTTAAAATTACCAAAATTAGTGAAGTGGTACTGTAAAGTAAGCGTTGGCGGTAAGATCCAGGTTTCCCCGATATCACTTACGCCCGCACCTGGAAGACTACCCTCGCCATCAACATCTGACCAGGTAGTTCCCAATATCAACTCAGCCGCAATATTGTCAGTGAAGTAATAGGTGATATCCAACTCCGGAACCACCGTACTCGAATAGGCCAAATCAGACCCTGGAACCCCTGTGACATGCCCCTCATCCATCGGAACAACACCCAGAGCGCGCACACGAATCTGCCAGGGGCTTTTTTCAGACACAGCCGCAGCGACAATATCTTCCTGCGGTACAGGCAAATCCGCAGCCAGAACCTGACCAGCAGACACCCCCATCGCAGCAGTGACAATTAGGCCCATCACCCTTTTCAAACTCATCTCCACCTCCGGTTAAACAGGATAATTTTACACTTATTCCAATTATTTATTGTAGGGCATACCAGCATTGAGCTACATCAAACCAGCATTGATAATATAGGTATTATTTATAATAGTATTATTGATATATGGAATGTTATTTTTAAATAGTCGCTTAATTGCGAGGAAATTTACTCGGTCACCCGAACGCAACAAGGTAAACCGAGATTGCATAACCGAAATTCATCATAATAGTTGATGACAAGCGCGCCCGGCAATCTGGCCAATGGACACTGTAGCCAGCCGGAACCACACGACCCTGCTTCACCCAACATTTGTCTCCACGATCAGAACCGGCTATGACGTAAAGACTTCGTGCAGACGGGCCTGTCAGGCACACACCCTTCCCGGCAGCAGTATGTTCTGGTCAAAGTCTCTTAAGTATTAAGTCTACCGGGTTTTGTGAGTGGGGGAACAGATGGCAGCACAATGGTGCATTGGTCTTATGACCGGAACGGTACTGGACGGCAAAGTCGATATTGCCATGCTTAAAACCGATGGACATACCATCGAAGAGTTCGGCCCCTGCACACTGGCAAGTTATCCCCCTGAGACCAACCAGCTGATTGCTGAAGCAATGACAGCAGCTCAGGAGTGGAACTTTGCCTCCGAAGAACCTGAAATCTTCGCTCGGGCGGAAAAGGCGTTGAGCGAAGGTCAGGCACGTGCGATTTCACATTTCCTTTCAAAAAATTCCATTTCAACGCAAAATATTGCGTTGATCGGTTTTCATGGACAAACCGTACTGCATCGCGCCGCTAAAGATGGCCGGAAGGGCGCAACCCGCCAGCTCGGTGACGGTCAGATTCTCGCTGATATGCTTGGCATTTCGGTAATTTACGACTTCAGAACGCAAGACATAGAAGCAGGCGGACAAGGCGCTCCCCTCGCAGCCATCTATCATCAGGCCCTGTTACGAAGCGCTGGTCTTTCCGACAATCCAGCGGACACAGCAATCCTGAACCTGGGCGGCGTCGGCAACATCTCATGGTGGGACGGGCAGAATACGCTGATTGCTTTCGACACAGGCCCGGCCAATGCGCCCATAAATGATTGGGTAAACGCACACAATCACGGCGATATGGACCGCGACGGCCTCATCGCAGCCAGTGGACAAGTAGACGAAGACCGCCTCAGAACGCTTCTCGAGCACCCTTACCTCACAGCCCCCTTCCCCAAATCCCTCGACCGCAACAGTTTCACCCAAAACATGGCAACCGGCCTTTCCGTGCAAAACGGCGCAGCAACGCTCACGGCATTTGCCGCAAGCGCAGTTGGCAAGGGGTTGGACATCTTACCTAAACGCCCGGCAGGCCTGGTAGCCTGTGGTGGCGGTCGCAAAAATCCGCAGCTTTTGAAAGAGATCGAAACGCGGGCAAACGTAAAAATCATTCAGGCAGAGGAGCTTGGCTGGCGCGGTGATGCAGTGGAAGCCGAGTGCTTCGCCTTCCTCGCAGCCAGATGCGATCGCAAATTACCGATCAGTTTTCCCGGAACCACAGGCGTTCCAATGGCAATGTCAGGTGGTGTCAAGGCCACCCCACACCAACACACGAGTTAGATAACCCTGCCAGAACTAAAAAGGTGGAAGCTTCTGCCGCCGCGCAAAAGCTTCCACCGACCTCTTGCTTGAAGTTCAAAAGGTCTCAGTTACACATAGCAATAAGAAATAGTAAGAAATACATTTTGATCGCAACATTGTTGATAATTGATATGCTGAAGAACCTTAGCTATCTGCAACAAAATCAGAATACTCCAAATCTATTCCAATAAATACCCACAAATCAACAAATATAACCACTGTTTTAATTCTGTAACTTGATGTTTATTCTAACACAAACAATTAATAGTGAATATTTATACATCATCATACTTACGGATCATGCGTATATTATACAATGAAAAGCAGCAGTAACGTTCTAATGGATTGGCAATCCGACAAAAACGGCATAAAGTCAGTTTGAATTTTCCCGAAGTCATGCTACCTCCTTTTTGAGGGAGGAGCCGTCTTTGAAGAGAAGGACTATCAACCGCATCACGTTTGTTTCCAGCGATACGCCGGAAGCGCTTGCTGCACGCCAAGATCTGGAAAAGATATACGGATCAGCCTCACAAGACGACGCAGACGTCATTGTCGCGCTCGGCGGCGACGGTGTCATGCTCTCTTGTCTACATAAGTTTATAGACACTGGCATGCCGATCTACGGCATGAATCGCGGTTCAGTCGGTTTTTTAATGAACGAGTACAAAACCGAAGGTCTGCTCGAACGGATTGAAAAAGCAGAGATAACACCTCTTCATCCACTCAACATCGAAGCTGTTGACAAGGACGAAAACGAGTTTACCGCCCGCGCAATCAACGAAGTTTCTTTCCTGCGCAAATCGCATCAGGCTGCAAAACTGCGCATCTCCATTGATGGCCGCGTCCGTATGGAAGAGCTGGCATGTGATGGAATCATTATTTCTACTCCCCAGGGCAGCACAGCTTATAACCTTTCAGCCCATGGTCCGATTTTGCCGATTGACTCACCTCTGATGGCACTTACACCCATCAGTGCCTTCCGCCCAAGACGCTGGCGCGGCGCACTGCTATCAACGCAGAATACCGTTAAAATTGAAGTACTTGAATCAGATAAGCGCCCGGTCAACGCAGCAGCTGATCACCGCGAATTCCGCAATGTTATCAGCACAACCATCTATCAGGACGCCACAGCACAAAGCTGCATCATGTTCGATAATGAACACAGTTGGGACGAACGTATCCTCTCTGAGATGTTTAAGTACTAACACACAATCAGTTGATGCCGTGGTCACTGCGTATTCCGGGGCCATCCGGCCACCTTTGAATTGGAACTGTTTACCTTGCTGCGAAGCGATCTGTAGCGCGCTACTGTTCCGTTTTTTTGAGCGAGTGTTATGTGCATGCCTGATTGCGGCGCAAGGATGTAACCCTGTCGTTGTGGGAAGAGTATCGCGCGGGTCATCCAGACGGCTTTGGTTGCCGCGAAACTGTGATGCTGATGAAATGTCAGAGGAGCAGATACAGGATATTGTGATGAGCTATAATCTGGCACCGGGAAAGTGTTAGGGCTGGCTCACGCCGCTTCAGGCATTCTTCAAAGAAATGGTAAAGACATCAGTTTGCGTAAACAAACCTTCACCGGGCTGCGATCGCAAGACGGAACTTTGGGCTCACCCATGCCGAGTGGCCGGGGCTACTCACTGATCGCGAGACAGCCAGCCGTGATCGGGAGCCGCATGCGCATAGCAAAATTGCGCCATGTCGGTGCTGCCCCAGAGAACGTTGATTACAGGTCCATGCAGGGTGGGCAAAACCTGGCTGGCCTGCGCTTTGGCGCAAGCCGCCTGTCGTGCTGGCATTACCGTGCTCTATAAACGTATGTCACGCCTCCTTGATGAATTTGAGCGGACCCATGGGGACGGGCTTTTTCCGCGTGTGTTTAAAACGCTGACGACATCCCGGCTGCTGATCCTGGATGACTGGAGACGGCCCGCCTCAACGCCGGATCAACCCTGATCACAAGCCAATTGCCCTCCGATACATGGCATGAGCTGATCGGTGAACCCACCTTCGCTGATGCCATTTCAGACCGCCTCGTGCACAACGCCTGCCGCGTCAACCTGACGAACAGAGCATGCGAAAACCCAGGCTCAAAACAGGTGGCGAAAGAACTTGGAGCCGGTAATCAAAACTCAGGCCTCCCAGCCACTAATCAGGGGTGGCCGGATGCTCCGGAAGACGCCATTGCAAAGTAATATGTTATAAGACGCAAATTCGGGTCGGGATTGCTCGGAAATAGTTAGGTAACATCAAGAGTTCGAAATATAATCGTGCCTAAAGCAATGCAGGCGCGGGAATTACGCAGGACAATGGCTTCTTCATCCGGTTCAGACAAATCTTCTAAGCAACACATCTGCGTCCCAAACGACCTTTCCAAAAAAGTCCGGAGAATGTCGCCTGTTGAAGCTGCCAAATTCGATCCGGTCAAAGCAGCCGAAGAGGCTATCGGGAAGCTCTCCTGCAAGTTTGAAAGCTGGATGAAATCGGAAGCCGACCGACTGAAAGAGATTAATAAGGAAGCACAACTAGCTGATTTTACAATGGATAACTACGATTCACTATTCCGCTGCGCCCACGATATCAAAGGCCAGGCTGAAACGCTGGGCTATCCGCTGATTGGCCGTGTAGCACACAACCTGACACTCTTGCTGGTCGCCGCTAAAACACAGAGGAGTTATCCGAAAGAACTTATCTCTCAGCACGTAAGCGCAATCAATGCAATGATTTCTGAAGATGCACGCGACGAGACCAATCGGCTTGGTGTCGCTCTTGTTACAAGACTGGAAGAAGCCAGCGCTCCGTTTACAGATCTCGTCGGCAACTAACTAATTAAGCAGGTAAGCCGAGCATCTTAAGCCACGTCGCTCAGCATTTCAGCAACACGTACGCGCGCACTTTCACGCGCAGCCTCATTAGAGAGCCGATGCAACAAGTCCTGCAGGTCGCCCAGGTCCTCAATACCCAGTTCATCTTCCAGCGCAATCAAAGCACCCGCCACAATACGTGATTTGGACCAATGGTCGATCTGCATGCTTTCGATCCGCTGCCAGCTGGCAATACATTCCTGAAAGAGCGCATGTGTACGCTCCGGCAATCCGGCTGCTGACAAGACACGCCGGAGCGAGCAACTAAATGGTGTCGCCAATGCGTCAAAAACCTGATCCTCATTATAATCAGACAAGCGAGCCAACGAGCTGGTAAGCAAGTTAAAGCAGCCGGTTACTGCTGAACGAAGCAAAAGAACACTCGTCATCTGAGCGGAAACTACCAGATGCTCAACAAGACCATGCAGCTCCTTATCAGAAGCACTCCATGCCAGTGAAATCGTGGAGCGATCCTGTGCATCAGCAACCAATTGTTCAGGGGTACGCATGTTTGTTGCACCAAGCACCTGCGGATGATCACGAAGGCCTTCAGTGTAACGCTGCAGCATCATATGCCGGATCTGCACAGGGACATGGTCACGAGACATCAAAGCGTCTTTCACGTCCCTGCTTTTGCCAAAACGTCCAACAACACGTTCTATACTGCTGGCTGTGATTTTCGCCTTCTCATTTACAAGCAAAGCAACACAGGCCTCTTCACAGGCGACTTCACAGATGGCAGCAGACAACCCTACCGTGATGTCCGGGCGGCTGGCAACAGCAATACAACGCTGAACAGACCCTGTTGCAACAAGATCCACCAGTTCGCCTTCCGGAATAGTCGTAGCACCGGAAAGCAAAGGCAGCGCAACTTCATCTTCGTCCACAAGCAAAGCAGAAATGATGTGAGAAGGAACGATCTTTGCAGCACCAAAGGCTTCTGCAAGCGCAATCCGGACTGCAACATCACGATCATCAAGCAAAAAGGTCAATGCCGCTTCCGCATCGCGACGCTCAGAGCTACCAAGGTCAGAGTACAGGAAAACACGCACCAAAGTACCAGCAGCCTGTGCACGGCCTCCACTTGGCGCATACTGCACCCAACTCAGAAAACTCTTGATAATCATGGCACTCAGAAACCTGTATTCATCAACCCTTGATAGAAATAATTAATTATATTTCTTAAGGTTTCGTTCACCGCACCGGCAGTTTCTCGTATTTTTTTTGAAAGATCAGAGCGCCAGAAAGCACCTGTAAGTCGCTACCGCTAGACCTTTTTACTTAAGGACTTGCCACTTGCATGGGAGGGCGCAAGGAATTTGGTCAGATCCAAAGGTGTACCGGATGGTCGCGCAATTGGCTTTGGTACAACAAACTGCCGGCTGATTGATTCCTGAACCTCAACACCAGAGCGCTTCGTCTCGCTTACAGCTATGGACGCTGCTGCCGCTTCATCAGTCCGAAACAGAGACAGAAATGGTGCCTCACCTTTATCAACTGTCGTTGCGCGCCATGCTGTCAGAATGCGGCTTTCAACACGATGACTGTCAATTGGCCTTGTAACTGGTCCATTTCGCACTTCAACTGCAGGGCGATCTGCTCCCTCAATACTATCATTAAACCGACCAACCAATCTGTCATGAACATCGCTGACAGTTCGCGCCTGCCCCTCCATATCGTAAAATACAGCGTTGTTTGACCGCGCCTGCAGCGGAAATAAATCCGCAGCCGGCTGTTCTGGACGATCCTGAACTGCATTCAGAAGTCGCAGACTCCCATTTACACCAAGGAAGTGTGCGAGATAAAGCTCACCAGAGGATGGATTTCGCCCCAGATTTGAAGAGAGCCCGGAGGCATTGTCTTTCGCTAAAGCACCAGCAACAAGTGAAGAAACATCAGGATCATAACGCAGATCCAGAAGTTGTTGCTTCAGATGCTCGTTGTCCACACGGTATTTGCCATTTGCATCGACTCTAATGTGCTGCGCATAATCCTGTAACCCCAACTCCTCGCCATGTTTCTTAAGCGTCTCAAGCCAGGTGGACTCAATGAATTGAAAAAGCCCTGAGGCAGAAGATGTTTTCGCTTTAGCGTTCGGGTCAAAGGAAGATTCACGTGCCGCAGCCTGCAGCAGGAAATCGAAAGACGTACCTGTTTTGGAACTTGCTTTTTGAAAAGCTGATTCAATACGCCCCGCGATGGAAGGATCGCCTGCAACCTTCACCAGAATTTGCCCCTTTGAAACCGTTTGTTAAAGTTCCTGAATATTAGTTAATAAATGATTAATATTTAATTTCACCGCACTGAAATCACTGCGTTATTTGACTTGAAACAGATTTTTCGCATATCCCGCTCATTACAACTTATATATTACAATTAATTTTCTGATCGGATACGGAGAAAACCAATGAACTGCCTGCTGAACGTGACTGCTTCAACATTCAACAAGACAGAAGAGCTGAAAGCTCCGGGGAATGTATCCCTCGCCATCCTGCCGGAAAAATCAGTCAGCAGGTTCGAATCCTACGGCCCTCCAGGCGCTCTGGCAGAACTGGGCAAAAACCACGATCTCTATCTCACGCTGAACGAACCATCAGAATGCACCATTCTCTCGATGTTAAAGCCTTATGCTCATGCGAAGCCCAGAGGTGTCATTACAACCTTCACCAAGTCTCACGCTGATATCGAGCGCCTACACGCAATACTCTCAATCTATGAGGCTGAACACGCAACGCAAGATTGCACGTTGAAGATCATTCCTGAACTTGGCAGACATCCTGTAGCGTTTCACAACCTAATGAATCTTTCCGACATCAGCCCACGCTTAACAGCGCTGACATGGAATGAAGAGGCGCTAAAACGGGCACTGGGATCAAAAACATCCAGAGATAACAAAAGAGACCTGCTGCCACCACATCAATATGCACAAACACAATGCCTGTTTGCTGCAAAATCAGCTCATCTGATTGCACTGGATACAGCGCCGAATGCAACACCTGAGGACCTGGAAAAGTCAGCAGCGCTCGGCTTTAGCGGCATGGTCACGAATACACCTGAAGAGGTACATCAGATACAACAAGCATTTTCCATATAGGACAATGGAGAGCCTGAGCGACTGCCATCATGCTTCTTTTGGAAGGACCGGCCGATCCATCTGAAATACAGCATCAACCACCGTGTAATCCATGTACCCCAACCGCGCCAGAGGCTTCATTTTTGCCACATTGAGTAAGCCGTTTTCGATCACATTCTCATCAATGTGCACACCAACAACCTGGCCCAGTATAAGCCAGCTGTTGGTCTCATTTCCGTCAAGATCGACCAGACGCTGCACATTGACCAGCTTACATTCCAGCGCAGTTTTCGCTTCTGAAACACGTGGGGCCTTAATCAAACTGGATGACGCTGCCGTCAAACCGGTAAGCTTGAACTCATCCATGTTAGAATCAACCATTGCAGAAGACAAATTCATGGCATCGACGAGATCCAATGTGGCCTGGTTGCAGACGAACTCTCCGGTTTCTTCGATGTTGCGGACAGAGTCTTTGTAGCCGCTGGAACTAAAAACCACCATCGGAGGCGTATCACACACCGCATTGAAGAAGCTGTACGGGGCCAGATTGCGAGCACCATCTTTAGATACACTGGAGACCCAGCCAATTGGACGGGGTGCAACAACAGCCTTGAACGGATTGTGGGGCAATCCATGAGGCTTATTCGTTTCATAAAACATATACTTTCCTCAACTCCTACGCACCGATACGGGAAGGAGAACTCTCAAAATATTCAATCAATTGCGCGATATCAGGCCGCGGCCGCTCATTGGGAACAGTACCCGGGCTTCCGATATGAATGAAGCCTGCAAACCGTTCGCCATCACGGGCACCAAGATAAGCAGCAGCCTCATCGTCAAACGCATACCACTCAGAAAGCCACTGGCCCGCGAAACCCATTGAAAAACAGGCATTAAGGAGCGAAATACAAACTGCCCCTACAGAAAGCTCCTGCTCCCAGACCGGAACTTTGTGATCCCGGTCTGGAGCAGACAGAACGCCAATGACCAGCGGTGCGCGCTTGAAACGCTCCAGCTCCATCGCCTTGGTGTTCTCACCAAGGGGACCCTTAAGTTTTTTTGCAATTTCAGCGAGCTTTAGGCCGATAGCGTCCGCCTGTAAATTGTCATAGATAATAAAGCGCCAAGGAGAAATTTTCCCGTGATCTGGAACACGACAAGCCATCTCAAGAAGCTCTGAAATTTGGGATTGACTGGGGCCAGGACGCACCAAAGTAGCAGCAAGATGGGAGCGACGCGTTTTGAAAAAACCCTTCAGTTCCGGAAGGTCTTTAGTTTCCATGGCCTCGATTCTTTTCAGGATTTCAACGGTTAAAGCTATTCAATAGTCCTATACAGAATATCTACCATGTCAATTAAGGGGTGGCGGTGCCCCATTCCCGCCAAATTGACGACCAATCCCCAACCTACTTAGTAAAAATTTATAAAACACTTCCAAATCACAGTTTGTAGCTGTAATCTTGTTTCACTCAATCGGGTGTCGGTTTTCTGTTTACTGTCACCCACGGGTAACACTTTCTGAAGTAGTAGCGAGAGCAGACGTGAAGTTAGAGCGGATATTGACGTTCAGCATAGCGATAAAACGCAGAGCAACCGCCACAGCATTTTGTGCTGGCCTGGCCTTGCTTGGAAACGCCGCTCAGGCTGCAAGTCCTATTCCTGTTTCCAAACCTGCTTTACCATTCTCCAGGGAAGTACTGGATCTGGGAGCAAAGCCGGATAAGATCATCTCTCCACCTATCAGCTATGACCCACTCAGCGGGTATCAGGGACAGTCTCTTGCACCAACAATGGGGACGAGCTTTTTACCATACGCTCCTCCATCCGTAGGCGCAGAGCGGACACCTGCTGGTGCGCAACCTGTCCTTTATCTGGTAGCAAAACTGGCTGAGGGGACACCAAACCTCACACACGGCCTCAAATGGCGCGTCTACTCTTCAAAAGAAAATGACGATGGATCTATGACCATGGTCGCATCCTCCCAGGATCAGGACGCAGAATTCCGACTTGATCCAGGCACCTATCTCGTTCACACCACTTTTGGCAAAGTCACAGCAACCACACGCTATGAACTTAAAAGCGGTGTTAAGACCGGAACAATAGTCCTGAACGCAGGTGGTATTCGTCTGGCCGCTGCGCTGGGTAATGATCAACAGATGCCTCGCGAAGATGTTACCTTTAACATCTACGACATGACCTATGACGCATCAGGTAACCGAGGTCTTGTTGCTTCTGGCATTAAGCCGGGTGAGCTTATTCCTGTAAGCGCAGGCACCTACCACATTGAAAGTCGCTACGGCAACGTCAACGCAGTCGTGCGTGCCGACATCCACGTCCAGGCAGGAAAACTGACAGAAGCAACCCTCTACCATCAGGCAGGAAACATCACGCTGAAACTGGTTAGCGCTAAGAACAAGACGTCTTTGGCTAACACATCCTGGACGATCCTCTCTCCCGGCGGCGACACAGTTGCAAGCGGAAATGGTGCATTCCTTGACCTCACCCTTGCAACCGGAACCTATACTGTTATGGCGCGTAACAACGGTGAGATGTATCGCGATGAGTTCACGGTAAATCCAGGCATCAACAAGGTAGAAGTGGAAGTGCTTACAGGTAACCCTCTGTAAAGCTGACACGCGATCAAAACTAACAGGTCGCCCCAATTCGGCGCCTTTTTTTGTCGGCCCACACCACTTCAGAGGACCACGCACTACGGGAGGAAAAGATCATAACTTCCGGAACTTCAGCCCATCCGGCAAGTCCATAACAGCTGTCCAGGCTGTTCTTTTTCATTGCCAAATGGCCTGGTAGTTGTCGCAGCTCCACCACCGGGAAGAAACACAGTCGTCACGCCTTCCCGCAGCAGTCTAAGCGCTTGCTGCCGTAATTTAATGTTATGCAAGGCCCCTTCGGGTCTCTCATAATCCGCCACATGGCAAAAAGAGCGCAATGCCATAAGGATGGCTGGAAGTCAGCACCCACGGCTTAACATTCGGATCATATACTCAGCTCCTTCGAAAACCCGAATATTTAGATAAGAATGGTTTCGGAGATATCAGGCGTTTTGGCCAGGAAAGTTACATTGCACTTTTCAGGTTTTGCAGAGGCGGGAGTATAATAGCACAGCTTAAATCCGCGTGTTTCACGGCAATCCTCACTTCACATAGCTCATTTTCTTCAGAGCTGCCTTTGTAAGCCTTCGCAAGTGACGTGAAGTTCAGGCTACAGCGAGACCAAAAAGAAAAGGCTGACACCAGAAATTTGCTGTCAGCCTTCAAGATTTAATTCAGCGTGTAGAATCAGGAAACCTGTTCTTTCAGGTCTGGTGCTGTTGCTTCATCAGTAAGGCTTGCAACGGCCTCACACAATGTCATTGATGTTTGGTTACGCGAACCAAGACGACGTATACTTACTGTCTTCTCTTCCGCTTCACGCTTGCCAACTGCAATAATCACCGGGAGCTTGGCATGAGAGTGCTCACGAACCTTGTAGTTGATCTTCTCATTGCGAAGATCCAGTTCACCGCGCAAACCGGCTTTCTTCAGTGCTGCATGCACTTCTTTCGCGTAATCATCTGCATCAGAAGTAATAGCCGCAACGACAAAGTGCTGAGGCGCAAGCCACAATGGGAAGTGACCTGCAAAGTTCTCAATAAGGATACCAAGGAACCGCTCCACAGAACCACAGATTGCGCGGTGGATCATCACTGGCTGCTTCTTCTCGCCATTACTATCGACGTAGAATGCGCCAAAGCGCTCTGGCAAGGTGAAGTCCACCTGAGTGGTACCACATTGCCATTCACGACCAATCGCATCGCGCAGAGTATACTCAAACTTAGGACCGTAGAACGCACCTTCACCTTCAAGAATGCCAGTCTTGATCTTGCCGCCGGACTTCGCCTCAATCTCTTTCAGCACTTCCGCCATAACAGCTTCAGCGTGATCCCAGACCTCATCAGAACCAACACGCTTTTCAGGGCGAGTTGAGAGCTTCACAACAATCTCATCAAAACCAAAGTCCTTATAAACGGACAGGATCAGATCGTTGATCTTGTGGCATTCCGCAGCCATCTGCTCTTCAGTACAAAAGATGTGCGCATCATCCTGAGTAAACGCACGAACCCGCATCAGGCCATGTAACGCACCAGAAGGCTCATAGCGGGAAACAGCACCGAACTCAGCCATACGCAGAGGCAGATCACGGTAGGACTTCAGGCCATGCTTAAAGATCTGAACATGACCAGGACAGTTCATCGGCTTGATAGCAAAGACGCGGTGGTCTTCGGTCTCAGTCGCAAACATGTTCTCGCGGTACCATTCCCAGTGACCGGAAGTTTCCCAAAGCGACTTATCCAGAATCTGCGGTGCATTCACTTCCTGATAGTCATCAGCAAGGCGACGGCGCATATAGTTGGTCAGGTTCCGGAACAACTGCCAGCCCTTATGGTGCCAGAAAACAACACCTGGACCTTCCTCCTGGAAGTGGTACAGATCCATTTCGCGGCCCAGCTTACGGTGATCGCGCTTTTCCGCTTCCTCAAGCATATGAAGGTAAGCTTTCAGGTCCTTTTCATTGGACCAGGCAGTACCATAAATGCGGGTCAGCATCTCATTATTGGAATCACCGCGCCAGTAAGCACCTGCAACTTTCATCAGTTTAAAAGCCTGACCAATCTGACCGGTGGACGCCATATGCGGACCGCGACAAAGGTCAAGCCACTGACCCTGCCTGTAGATCTTTACGGTTTCGTCCTCAGGGATCGCATCAACAAGCTCCACCTTGTAGTCTTCCCCCCTAGAAGCAAAGTACTCTTTCGCCTCATTCCGACTCCAGATTTCCTTGGTGAACCTGTCATTCCTCTGAATAATCTGCTGCATCTTCTTTTCGATTTTCGGCAGGTCATCCGGTGTGAATGGAGCGTCACGTTTAAAATCGTAGTAAAAGCCGTTTTCAATAACAGGGCCGATTGTAACCTGAGTATCAGGCCACAGCTCCTGTACAGCCTCTGCCATCACATGCGCGGCATCGTGGCGGATCAACTCCAGCGCACGAGGATCATCGCGAGTGACAAATTCAATTGCAGCATTCGTTGCAATAGGATCAGATAGATCACGCAGTTCACCATCAATTACGACAGCAACAGCTTTTTTCAGGAGAGATTTAGAAATGCTCCCTGCAACGTCGGCACTGGTGGACCCGGCGTCATATTCGCGAACGGAATTGTCAGGAAAAATCAATTGCAGCATATCAGGTCTCCAGCTCACTCCTGCAAACAAGGCAGGTAAGCGGTTTGGTGTTAATCATGGGTTGCCTAAATAAACAATTCTCAGGCAGGCGTCCAGATGAATTTCAGTGTACGCAGCTCAGCTTTCATTGGGAGAGACAACCTGACCGACAGGCTACACACCTTGAATAACCACTGGTTAGCAACGGTTTAACTAGCCTTCCAACCTATTGCTCCGCATACTGCCTGCAACAGCTGGATTCGCAAACCCCATCAATAGGAATGCATGACGCACACTCTATTAGTTATCGGGAGCTGAGCATGACAACGCCAAAGCCAAAGATCTACTTTGATTTAACCACCCTGAGGCAGAACCGCTCCGGCTCATTGCAGGCGAATGGCGTCACCAGAACACTCTATGAAACAGCCAGGCGCTTTTATAAGGACGACCTTGAAGTTACCTTCATCTGCCATGACGCGCGAACAAATGAATATGTGAGCCTACAAGCCGATCCACTGTTCCAGGATGCTGGTCTTGACCCGGCCAGCCTGCCTGACTTGTTGGGTGCTCCTGTAAAAACATTCCATCAGGAAAAATACAAAAACCGCAAGATCAAAGGTCTGTTTCACAAGTTACGGCATACATTGCAATTACACGCAGATAAAACCACTGGCGCTTGTGATGGTAAAGCTCTTGGCGAACCTCTCTGCGACATTGACGCCCCCTTCTTGTCATTAGGAAACCTGGAAGAAGCCCGGCGTTTGACAGAGTATGTGATGAGCCGCGCACCATATGTGCCAGTCTACGTCATGATCCACGACATCTCACCTTTGCGTCTCAACAACCCTGAAGAAGACCCTGGCGCAAAACTATGGCTGGAGCATTTACGACGAACCGTCACCACAAGACCGCATATCCTGGCAAACTCTGAGTACACGAGAAGCGATCTGCTGAAGTTCCTGGCAGAGCAAAAACTCCCTTCCCCTCAAAGCACAAGCGTTGTGCATTTGGCGCATGAGTTTCAGGAAACAGAACCAGTCTACCCGCTCAGGCAACGCCCTGAGAACGGGTTCTTTTTGTTACTGGGTGATATTCGGTACCGAAAAAATGCAAAACTTGTTTTTGATGCATACTTGCACATCCTGGAGCACGACGAAAAGGCACCTCTGCCGCAGCTCATATGTGCAGGCGCCATTCCAAGTGGCGCCTTCGCCAGCCTCAACAAAAATCAGAAATATACAACTATTGGAAAATACGTGACGATCGTCCAGTCACCCACGCAAGCCGAGCTCACTGCCCTTTACAGGGAAGCAATCGCACTGGTGTATCCAAGCCTGTTTGAAGGATACGGTCTGCCCGTAGGGGAAGCTCTTTGGATGGGGACGCCTGTACTCGCTTCCAACGCAACCTCTATTCCGGAAGTTGGCGGAGACCATTGCTGTTACTTTGACCCGCACAACGCAGAGGAACTGGCCACCCTGATCCAGTCCACATTGAAAACCAGGGACGCCTTGCGCGCAGAACTACCCTCGAGAGCTGAACTCCGGCAATGGCAAAATGTTAAAGAGGACATCTGGCAAGCTATTCAAAGCCACAGCACACCATCGGACAAACGGTCATCCGGATTACAGAAAACCTCACAAAAGCTTGAAGAAGCTTAATTCGGCTTAGCCTGATCGCGTTCAAAGATTTTCACCAACTGAAAATATTCACATACCAGTTTCATATCCCGGGCAAAGACACCATTCCGCTCAAAGAAGTTCTGATGCCCATCCTGCCAGAACTTAAGGCTCAGGTCGCCTTCGCCTTCCAGCACGGCCCAGACCTCATCAACCTCATCAAACCGGCGCACATCAACAGTCACCAGTTCTATAACGCAGGCTTCATACCCTTTACCGTCCAGGATCACAAACCGGTCACCCGGTTGGGGAAGCGGCTCCCCTTCCTTTTCATAGGACAGCAAATCACCACACGTTGCCGTCTTGGTTCCATTCAACACAAGATCAAGCAATTGATCAGCCATTTCAGGACTGTCACCAAAAGCGTAACGCGGGAGGTCTTCAAAATCTTCAACAGACATGCCTCTCTACCGTAATTAACTAATTTTATTAAGGAAAAATGGTGGAGGAGGTTGGATTCGAACCAACGTAGGCATAGCCAGCGGATTTACAGTCCGCCCCCTTTAGCCACTCGGGCACTCCTCCGTCGCATTGCCAGGTTGGCGGCGCCGTTTGAGGACGGGTTATCTTCATTTGGGTCCCTCTTGTCAACGCTCCTTTGAAATTTGAGTTGGAAAACATAGGAAAAACCGTTTTTGGCCCGCAATCTGTGAACAACACTGCCCCACCCATGCAAACAAATGCCTTGCTCATACTCAAATTTCATCACAAGCAGATAGCTTTTTGTTAAGCCAGTAACCGGGAACTACGGCAGGTAACTGGACCTAAATCGACATTAAGCCATTACCTTTAAACGAAATTATGAGTTTCTGTATTTGAGTGAGCGCCAAACTGATCATTCAAAGGCAATCAAATGAGCAGGTACTGGCTTTCCACGCATCTTGTCGTCATCGGGCTGGCTCTGGCGTCCGGGGCGCTTCCTGCTCACACTCAGATATCTGTTGAACCATCTCTGGGAACCTCTGGGAGTACCGAGCCTCAAGCCGATGGCTTACCGGACGGTTCTTCCATGATGATTGACATGCCCGAATATCAATTAAACGATCCGCGAAACATGCCTGTATCATCTGAACCGACAAAAGAGCCATCCGCTGACGATAGCAAGCAAAGCCATGAAGACAAAGGAGGTTTTCACCCGCAGTTCTCTCAGAAGTCTCAAAGCCCCACCAAGCTGCTGCCGGAATACAAGCAGCAAAACGAGTGAAAACGGAGCAATCCTGGGAAACAGCGCGATCCTGCTCATTCATCCGGTCTGGCGGCAACAGGTTACGGAAGACGGTGGGTCCGCCCTGACCGGCCGCAGAAGAAAGCAGTCCACCTCTCCCCAGGAGCAGAATCATCTTCTACCCTCTGTATTAAAACGTGTTTTTGGATCTATATGACGTCCGCTCCAGTGTCCGTAGCGCCAGGGCAAATACCATCTGGAATGCTCGGGCAAACTTGCAGGAACAGGGTCATACCCGCTTGCCCCATATGGATTACAACGGATAATCCGCGAAAACCCAATCCAGCCACCACGCCAGAAACCGAAACGCATCATCGCCTCAGCTGTATAATGTGAGCAGGAAGGCTGATATCGGCACGCACGCCCGAGTATCAACGACAAACTATGCTGGTAAATCCAGATAATCCCGGTCCCAACCCGCGCCATCAGACTGGCAGGCCTTTCGCTAGGGAGTGGTTCGGGCTTACACATCTCAATTTGCCTTAAGCAACGGTACCTTCAACATTATCAAGCGCTTTCACCAGGGCGTCAAACGCAAGCATGGTGGACGCATGACGCGCTTTGTAGTCGCGTACGGGTTGAAGAAAGGACAGATCAGCAAAGCGACCGGTCGGTGGTGGCCCGTTTTCCTTCAACATCGCATGGAGCTGCGCATAAGCCTCTCGAATTTCAGAGGGTGCAGCCCCAATAACATGTTCGCCCAAAATAGAGGCTGACGCTTGTCCGAGCGCGCACGCTTTTACGTCCTGCGCAAAAGAGGATATCAGACCATCGGTTACACAAACTTCAACACTCACCGTCGAACCACAAAGTCGAGAGTGTGCTTTTGCCTTGGCTTGCGGAACATCAAGGTGTCCCAAAAGAGGAATATTTCCCGCAAATTCAAGGATCTTAGTATTGTAAATGTCGTCCAACATGCAAAACTCTGGCTACTATTCTGACAATCGCTTTATAACTTAAAGCACCCTAGATCACTCAGTAATAAGGGAATACCCTTTCCTAACCAAGACATCTATCCTATATAGGTTGTGCTGACGAGACCTTGCCAGAGGTCAAAAGCAGAATATCGCAATCTAGCACACATTGCCTGGGAGAAACCATAGGTGCCATTTTATTGGCTTTCTAAAAGGGTTGTCGAAGTTTATACCCTGCGCCATACTCGCATCTCCTCAGGTAAGATACAGATTTGCGTATGACAATGGAAAGAACCTGAACTGAAAACAGGCTGATAAAAATAGTTGTTGCGCAGGAACCTATGGCGGGTCCAGTGTTTATTTAAGAGAAGTACGGCTCAATTTGCACTCATCCCTGCGCATTGTTGGAGACATAATATGGACGCTGTTTTGAGACCGGTTAAAGATACCGATCCCGCGGCTACAGAAGACAACAAATTCCCCAACCGCCCCAGCCGGGCTGAAGCTGA
Source organism: uncultured Pseudovibrio sp. (assembly GCA_947502585.1). Classification (GTDB taxonomy): domain Bacteria; phylum Pseudomonadota; class Alphaproteobacteria; order Rhizobiales; family Stappiaceae; genus Pseudovibrio. Next base: position 9,628 of record CANNAV010000032.1, on the reverse strand, counting down.
GGCCGCTGCGCGCGTACTTCTTCAATGGATCGGTGACGATACCGAACGTGAAGGACTGCTGGATACGCCAAAACGCGTAGTAAAAGCCTACGAAGATCTTTTCTCTGGATACAAAGAGGATCCTCGCGAGCATTTGGAACGTACCTTCGAAGAAGTCGGCGGCTACAATGATATTGTGCTGCTGAAAAATATCTCATTCACTTCGTTCTGCGAGCATCATGTGCTGCCGTTCACCGGAAAAGCGCACATTGCTTATTATCCGGATCATGCCGTTGTCGGCCTTTCCAAGATCGCACGTGTTGTAGAAATATACGCACGTCGCCTTCAGACACAGGAACATCTGACCGTTCAGATCGCGACAGCACTGGAAGAATATCTGGCCCCTCGTGGCGTTGCCGTCATGATTGAGGCAGAACACCAGTGCATGTCCATGCGTGGCATTCAAAAACATGGTGTATCAACACTCACCAACCGTTTCTCAGGTGTTTTTGAAGATAACGCATCTGAACAGGTACGCTTTATGACAATGGCCCGTTCGTAAGCTTGGGCCACTCATCACAAATTTCGAGCATTTCATGTCGACGAATATTAAAGTCGGCGGCTTCGCGCCGCGTGCTGACAAAAAAGCAATTGAGCAGGGCAATGAGTTCTGCCCAAAATTTGATGAAAACGGCCTGATCGCGGCTGCAGTCACCGAATTCGAGAGCGGTGAGCTACTCATGGTAGGTTATATGAACACCGAGAGTCTGCGTCGAACAATTGAAACCGGGGAAGCGTGGTACTGGAGCCGCTCCAGGCAAGAGTACTGGAAAAAGGGCGGCACTTCAGGTCAGGTCCAGGAAGTCATTGAAATCCTGACTGATTGCGATCAGGACGCCATATGGCTGCGCGTCAAGGTGCACGGCAATGGTGCAACATGTCACGTCGGCTACCGCTCCTGTTTTTTCCGGAAAGTTAAAAGAAACGAAACAGGTGACGTCTGGCTGGAGAAGACAGAAATCGCTCCGGTCTATGACCCCCAAGAAGTTTACGGGAATAAACAATAGATTCCGCAGTGCCGCGATTCAGTCTTTTTATAGGTTTAAGTAGCATAGTTACCCTAAGGTAATTTTGATTAATCAACCGTTGAAAGACAGTCGGGAAGATGTCGATGCTGCAAAATCTGCCTCTATGGCCAAACAGCAAACAACCTGCAGAAGAGCCCGAAGCACCGTCCACCACACCAGAACCAGAGATCACACCAGGCATCGGACTGGCTCTTGGCGGCGGTGCAGCTCGCGGCTGGGCACATATCGGCGTTCTCAAAGCCCTCTCAGAAGCAGGCATCCAGCTGGACTTTATCGCTGGTACCTCAATTGGTGCTGTCGTCGGTGGATGTTATCTCTGTGGCAAGCTGGACCAACTTGAAGAATGGGTCGTCTCACTTTCTCGCCGCCGGGTGTTCAGCATGGTCGATCTTTCCTTTGGCGGTTCCGGCCTCATCTCAGGCAAGAAGATCCTCTCATTATTCGAAGGCCATTTCGGCGGTATAATGATCGAGGACCTGGATCGACCGTTTGCAGCTGTTGCAACAGAGCTGGGAACCGGCCACGAAATCTGGCTTAAGAAGGGTCTGCTCACACAGGCAATGCGTTGTTCCACGTCCCTTCCCGGCGTGTTCGAACCCGTCGCTTATGGAGGGCGCTGGCTTGTCGATGGTGCACTGGTCAATCCAGTCCCGGTGTCCGTCTGCCGCGCAATGGGTGCGCGAGCTGTGATCGCAGTTAACCTCAACTCCGATACATTCGGCCGTGGCTCCACAGTTGTCCATGAACTCCCCCCAATCCCGAAGGATATGATTCCGGAGATAGACAGTAAGATGCAAAAAGACCCGGGCGGGACACTCAAACGAATGCTACGACGCCAGATATTCGGCGGGAAGCCAAAAGGATTACCGGGCATCTCCGGCGTGATGATGGACAGCTACAATATCATTCAGGACAGGATTGGGCGCTCACGTCTTGCAGGTGACCCCCCAGACAACATTCTGACACTGCGCCTCTCTCATCTGGGCCTGTTTGATTTCCATCGCGGTGAAGAAGCAATTCGCGTCGGCTATGAAACCACCTGCAGAGCCCTTCCGGAACTCCATCAACTGGCGGAAATACAACCTTAACGATGAATACACACAGTCGTCAGCTGCTGTGGTTTTATGAGAGTATAGCAGGATTGGGACTGCTGTGCCTGAAAAGCACAGCAGCTTTAGGGCAGATCATACAGCCTGAATGTAACTCCGCAGATCTTCTGCTTCACGTTCAACCTGAGCAATGCGGAACTTCACAATATCACCGATTGAGACCAGGCCGGTCAGCTTTCCGTTTTCCACGACCGGCATATGGCGGAACCGCCCTTCAGTCATACGCGCCATGACACCATTCACGGAATCAGTTTCGTTGCAGACGGCGACCTCTTTGGTCATGTAGTCGCTGACAGGTTGCCCAAGTGCATCAGCTCCTTCCATGGAAATTGCCATAACCACATCACGTTCCGACACAATCCCAACGATCAGATCCGGCTCATCACACAATACAATCGCACCTACACGGCGACCACCAAGACATGCGCAGATTTCGCTTAAACTACGTGTGCTCGGTTCCGTAAAAACGTCCCGCCCTTTACTGTTCAATATAGCGGCAACTGTCATGGCAACCTCCTAGTTTATTAATGTCACCCTTCTTTCTCAAAGAGGAAGAGTATATATAAAACCCTAGGGTATCATGGCACAAAAAAACGATGCTTGCCTAGTCACCAACTTAGCAGCTTTTAACATATACAGTTAGCCGACTATTAATCATCTCAATTCAACGCTGCTTAATCGGATCCAATAACCGGAATAAAATCAATCCAGCAACAAATCCACCTACGTGAGCTTGCCACGCAATACTGACCCCCTCGCCCACAATTGGCGCGGACCACATGCCGAACAAGGCGTTCAGACCAAACCAAACCAGAATGAAGCTGAGGACACGGCGGTCGCTCAGTGCTTTCATCAAGGGTCGCGCAGGGACAGAATAGGCCGCATTATCATGGCGCCGGAACGAACCCATCGGGCCGCCAGCTTCAAAGATAAAGCGCAGGGAAGCTGCCATCTGCCCTGACACAGCCGCCGACGCACCAATCAACGGGATACTCTGCCCCCAATTAGTAGCAAGGTGAGCCACGGCTCCGGCAACAGCACAAACAGCAGATAGGAGCAGAAAGCGGGCTGCACCGAAACGTCGTGCAACAGCACTTCCAAATACTGCCATCCACAGTACATTGAACCCAACATGCTCCGCACTGCCGTGCAAAAACCCGTAGGTCAAAAAACTCCAGATCGCCGAAACAGTTTCACCTGGCCAGGAATATTCAGCCATAGATCCGCTAAGATATCGAAAAGGCCAGAACGCAAACAAAAGCAGCGTCTGCAAATCTGCGTTGGGCGTCAACACATAAGCGCGAACCAGATGTATCCCAATAAAAATCAGAGACAGCCCGACAACCACGGCTGGCAGATTAAACATCGGCTCCCGCGCTGGTCTTTGAAAGTCGGGGCCGTGCGGTGCCAGATGCTCTTCATTGGATTGGTTCATTTGATTACAGGTCCAAAATTATTGTGTCATTTTGAACTAAGACAACCTGGCACGCTTCGCAAGGTTTACTGCAAAATGTACGGAGCAAATGAAAACAATAAACGGCCAGCACTACCCCAGGCACTGACGGTTTATCGGAGTTTCTCCCCGTCAGGCGTTTGTTTTCTGCCTTTTATCAGCACGCGAAATACCTAAAGCCTTGGTTTACCACCATCAACAGCTCAACTCTTATGGGTTCAGATGAGACAACTGTAATCCAGACTAAACAAGCTGCCAGTCAACACAATTTAAACTACTTATCAAGATTAATATTTTAATAATTTTTTATGATATTCCTAACCTAGCATACTCCATACTTATTCCCCACCATAGACCAGAGGATAGTTAAAGCTGTCCATAAAAAGGACACTTACCCCAATGGGAAAACCCAATGAGCAGACTGGGGAAAGCGGGATTATGAAACACGGCGTATCACGGATACTCTTTGAATACTGGGACGAAATTCGGGCCGAACGACCAGCTCCAGAACGCGGTGACATTCAACCCTCTGCAATCAAAAGTGTTCTGGGCGATACTTTTATTCTGGAACTGGCACAGCAGAACAGTTTCAGGTTCCGTCTCGCAGGGACAAGATTGTGCTCTCTGTTCTGTCGTGAACTGAAAGGGCGCAGTTTCCTTGATGGCTGGGATGAGAAAGATCAGCAATCCGTCGCAGCCATGCTCTCTGCAATAACGCAGGATGGCGCTGCCGCAGTAATCAGCTTCACGGGCACGACTGAAATAGGCCAGTCAGTAGATCTGGAGCTCCTGCTCCTGCCAATCCGTGTTCAGGGTGAAGGATGCACGCGCATTCTTGGATGTATAGCTCCGCTCAAACGCCCGTTCTGGCTTGGCGTTCAGGCCATCTGCTGGCAAAAAATCATCAGCCTGAGGTTAATCTGGCCAGATGAGGATGCTCCTCTCTTCAGTAAGGAAAATGACTTCGCCCCACATTTTTGTACTCCGACGCATCGTGCTGTTAGCCTGATGGAACCAGGAGTCGGTTGCGGAACTCCGTTGGGACATTCAGCGGCACCAGGACCTGTCGCAATTCCAAACAGCCGACAGGTCCGACACCTTAGAGTTGTTGATGGTGGTAAAAATTAGGCCCGTTAGCCGCGCCAAAGTTACCATTCTGTTAACTTTGCTTTCTTAGGGTGTTACCCAAGTTTGTTACTAAGCAATAATCGCGTACTTGGGATTTTCAGGAAAATGGCAGGCAGCACCGCGACCAACAGAATTGCTGCACTGGCAGCAAAAGCACCTGACAGACGCCGTTTTTCTCGCGTAGAAATCAACGTGCTTGGCCGTTTCATGCTGGAAAACCGACGTGAGTATCCTTGCCAGGTGGTCAACATGTCTCTTGGTGGTGCCGCCTTTATATCTCCGGTTATGGGCGAAGTTGGCGAGCGCGTTGTTGCTTATCTAGATCACATTGGTCGTATTGAAGGAAAGGTCGTCCGCGAGATCGGCGCTGGTTTCGTGATGACCCTTAATGCCAGCGCACGTAAGCGCGATAAACTGGCATCTGTCCTTATTTGGCTGGCAAACAAAGACGAGCTCAATCTGCCGGAAGATCGCAGATTTGATCGATTTACTCCAAAGAACCCGGTCAGCACGATTATTTTATCAGACGGCAGAGAATACCCCTGCCGCATTGTAGATGTCTCCCTTTCAGGCGCGGCACTCAAGACAGATGTACGTCCGGCACTTGGAACACCAATCACTCTTGGCAAGATGCGGACGCGGATCGTTCGTCACTTCGAAGACGGCGTCGCAGTTGAATTCGCAACCGTCCAGAATAAGGAGTTGCTGGAGCAGCATATCTCCAACGCTGAAAAGCAATAAATCACAGCCAAACCAATTCCTGTCTTTTCATCGGTTAAGCCTCAGTTTCGATAAATTTAAAAAATATTCGCAGCGGGAATTATATGCACTTGGCATAACTTCCTATATCATCTCTTTGCTTAACTGCAATTAAACCATAGTACTCGCAAAACATCTCATCAAAAATCCCAGTTCCCCGCGGGATTTTATTCATAATAATATATTAATTTAATTTTGAATTTTATTTTAATATATTTTATATTAATATAAACGAAACTTTCTTTTAATTTTGATTAAATACTTAATTCATGAATTATAACCAAATAAAACTGCACGAAGGAAAGTAGACCCAGCCATGATTGGAGGGCGCTACTTGTGATTGAGCATAAGCTGTTAGCGAAAGGTGTTTTGGGTATCGCGGTAAGCGGAGTAATCAGCCTGTCTCAGGCACATGCTGAGCAAGTTCCAGGACGTTTTATGCCAGTTATCGGACCAGCCAGTGCCCCTGCTGGACATATCGATTTCTGCCAAAACTACCCGCAACAGTGCCGCTATGGCACCAACACGCCGTTGGTTGGTCGTCTGACCAAAGAGCGTTGGCAGGAGTTGCAGGATGTAAACGCCTTAATCAACACACAAGTTCGCCCGGTAACAGATGAGCAACTGTTCGGAGTGCGCGAGTACTGGACATACCCGCAAGGTGCAGGTGATTGCGAAGAATACGTTCTGGAAAAGCAGCGGAATCTCATCGCTCTGGGCTGGCCACCAAGCTCCCTGCTCATAACAGTTGTGAAAGATCTGAACAATAGCGGGCACGCAGTCCTAAGCGTACGCACAGACCAGGGAGATCTCATCCTCGACAATCAGACCTCTTCGATCTTGCCCTGGTACTCAACCCCATACCGATACGTGAAACGACAGTCCGCTCGCCATGCCGCGGCCTGGTCTGCCATTTCTGACAAACGCGTCGCCACCGTGGCAAGTATCCCGGAATGAAGCAACCAGGGACCCTGCAATTAACAAAGCGGCGGAAAATATCCGTGGCTTGTTTTATGTTCAAAAATCGCAATGGCTTCAGAGTTCAACCATCTGCTCTTTAAAGCGCTGCGCATTCATCACATAACCATCTGCTGAGCGGATCAGCATTGCCTGCGCTTCATCATCCAACCCACGAACAACCTTACCCGGCACTCCTACAACCAGAGAGCCGTCTGGAATAACCTTGCCTTCGGGAACAAGTGCATTTGCTCCAACAATACAACCCTTCCCAATTTTGGCTCCATTCAGGATTGTCGCTCCCATACCGATAAGCGATCCCTCCCCCACAGTGCATCCATGCAAAATCGCTCTGTGACCAACCGTGCAGTTTGCCCCGACAACCAACGGATGCCCCAGATCTGTATGAAGAACCGATCCGTCCTGAATGTTGGAACGTGCGCCAATTTGGATTAACTCGTTGTCGCCGCGCAAAATAACACCGAACCAAATATTAGCTTCTTCATCCAGCTGCACATGCCCAATCAGACTCGCACATGGCGCGACCCAGTAGTTTCCATTGTCAGGAACATCAGGGCTTCTCTCTCCAAGCTTATAAAAAGGCAAAAGTTTCTCCTAGATTGCACAAATCAAATCCGGCACAATCTAGCATACGGCTTATTCAAAGTACCAAGAGAAAGCTCAAAACAAACGTTCCGGAAAGAATGCTCCACATGACGGTAAGCCCTCCCGCTGCTGCCAACATCGTGGGACTAAACATATCCCGGTAATAACCCTGGATCGCATTGCGCATAAATATGAATGGGCCAGCAACAAGCCATAACCCGACTACAATAAGCCAGGAAAAAGGCCCTTTCATCTCAACAAAAAAACGCGGCGGCTCGCCTGTCACTAACTGATAGAAACTACCCAGAACACCAGCGGTGATAAAACCAGAAGCCGCTATAAACGCAGCCAGTAACAAATCGCCCGGCATACACTTCCCCCCCCACTCTCAGCTGGTTCAAATCAGCTAAAATGCATTAGTATGCAGTTGAAACCAATTCCTGTGCCCTTTGCTATCCTCCAGTTAACAGCTTGTTAATGTTTACATATGGAAAGCACATAAGAATATCAGGCAGATATACGTGCTCTGATTTGTTTCAATTCAGGACGCCTGCAACCCGCAAGCGTCTCATTTTGAAGCAAAAAGGGCCCCGCAACGGAGCCCTTCAATCCTATCAGATTTTGTGTAAAGCCTTAGAGGCCTTCCACATCAATATCAAGGATAGCCATCTGGAAGTTCCAGCTTAGTTCGCCATCTTCCTCATCTCGGAAGATAACACCGAGAAACTCGTCATTGATATAAACTTCTGCGGAATCATCTTTACGAGCTCGCGCACGCACTTCAAGATCCGGCGACTTGAAAGTATTGCGCATGTAGGTTTGCACCTTACGAATTTCATCAGGCTTCACAGCCGTCTCCTTACCAATTTCACTTCAAACCTGGAGCACAAACTATACAGGTTTATCGTCCTGCCAACCCTGGAAAACCAGCTTATCCTTGTTTGTTTTGCGAGGAAAGTCCTTGACCTATCATCTGGTCCATGGCAAGGGCTGGTTGGTCGCAACCGGCTTCACCCACAACCCTGGCAGGAACCCCTGCCACCGTAGTGCATGGACCAACGTCTTTTAGAACTACAGATCCTGCTGCAACACGTGAGCAATGCCCAATTTCCAGATTACCAAGAACTTTGGCACCTGCACCTATCAGCACGCCCTGACGGATCTTCGGATGACGGTCGCCAGTGACCTTGCCCGTACCACCAAGTGTCACACCTTGCAAAATGGAGACGTCGTCTTCAATCACCGCTGTTCCACCAACTACAATGCCAGTGCCATGGTCAAAGAAGACCCCTCTCCCAATTGGAACCTGTGGGTGAATATCCATCTGAAAGACTTCAGAGCACCGGCTCTGCAGGTACAGCGCAAAATCTTCCCGCCCCCGCATCCACAACCAGTTGGCTAACCTGTGCGTTTGAAGCGCATGGAACCCCTTAAAATAAAGTAGAGGTTCCAATAATCTGTCACAGGCGGGGTCGCGATCAATGACGGCGCTAAGGTCAACCCGGAAAGCCTGAACAATCTCGGGAGCCTGATCAAGCACATCCAGATAGGTCTGACGAATAAGAGAAGAAGAAACAACTACATGGCCCAATCGGTCAGCCACACGATGAACAATCGCCTCCTCCAGGGAAGAATGGTTCAGCACCGTCTCATACACAAAAGACGCAAGCGCAGGCTCAGAGCTGGCCATCGCCTGAGCTTCGGCTTTCACGCGATCCCAAACAGGATCATGCGATGCGAATTCCCTGGGGCTACTTGAAGAAAATTGCACCATGAAAGGATGTTCCTTTACAGACAGGACTTATTCGACACTACATAGGTGCAACCGACTCAATCCAGGCCCCACCCAGTCACTATGACTTACTCGCTACAATACATCACGCAGTATAGCCATTAGAGAAAGCGCGTACTAAACCTGCATATTAAATTAGAAATCGGTACTACTTTCACCTTAAATGAAGAATATTATTCTAATTTAAAGCTTTCGCATGGTATTCTTTTAGAAATGGCATGACCGCAGCAGTGAGAATATCATTCACACCACATGCCACAATATGACCAGCTTTTTTCATATCTGTGAATTGCGCATGGGGAACCATTGCGGGAAATTCATCAACATGGCCCTGATTCACAAGCTCTGATGCTGCTCCACGAACAAGCATGCCCGGCACTTTAAGATCAGCTGCGCACTCCAGCAGCTCGCTCCGCACCTTGTCTTTCGTATCAGCAATCAGCATGATGCCTGATAACCTGAGATCCCAGTGCCTGCGATATCGGCACCTTCGCGCAAGCGCAGGCTTTGGGAAGCCCGTCCAACGTCCTGGGGCACCTTCCATGCGGAAGATAAGCGTTTCTTCCACACTACAAAACCCGTCTTCAACTTTTTCAGCCATGAAAGACAGAATCTTGTGCATCCCACCTACATCAAGTCGTAGGTATGTATGGACGACTCCTGTTTGCAAGGTGTTTTTTGGTTTTGGCATGTGGTTATTTGCATGTATGTATCCGGCCTTTTAGTGAGGCATTGCCTCTGGCCCTGATGGAATCTG
>CANNAV010000031.1 GCA_947502585.1 uncultured Pseudovibrio sp. | reverse complement strand
ATTGGGGAACCTTTTGGTTATTCTCGTTCACAGCGCCGCGATCCAGGATCGGGACGGCGCTCCACAGGTGCTCCAGATCGCCCGGATGCGGTTCCCATGGCTGCGCCATGTCTTCGCAGACGGTGGCTATGCAGGCAACAAACTCCGCCTTGCCCTGGCGGGTCAGGGAAACTGGACAATCGAGATTATCAAGCGCTCTGATCAGGTAAAGGGCTTTAAAATACTGCCACGCAGATGGGTGGTGGAACGCACGTTTGCCTGGATTGGCAGGTGCCGGAGGCTGGCCAAAGATTGGGAGAAACTAACAAGCGTATCGCAGGCATGGGCTACAATCGCTCACATCAGAACTCTAACACGCAGGATCGCAAGGTATTGTCAATACTGAGATACTTTTGAGTCAGGCTCTTAGAGGTAAAAACGCCTTTTTGACGCAAGCGGGCCCACATCTTGCGATATCCCTCACCATGAAAGGGGCTCTCTTCAATGAGCCGGGTAATTTCGCAGACCAGATCTGCGTCCGGCATAGCGCCAACAGGGCCTGGGCGCTTACATTTGTCAATCAGCATTGAAAATTGACCCACTTTTTGCATCCAAAACTGACCCACCCTGTGGGTCAGTTTTGGATGCAAAAAGTGGGTCAATTTTCAATGCTGATTGACAGTTGTAGAGATGGCCTAAATCAGCTTGCATTTAAGTTGAAGCACCTGAACTGCTTTAGCCTTTGTTTTTGCGTCCCTTTGTCTGAAAACCGGTTCTCACTTTTCGGCGATACGCTGTAAATTCACTCCATAGAGTGATTAAACCGACTGGTTTAAAATGGATGAGCGCCCCATTCATGGGGCGCAGTCTGGTTGGCTTTAATGAGATGCCAAAAGTTATGCCCCTTTTTTGGGGGCGCACACGGTACTGCTCTGTTTTAAAAATAACAGATAAAGACAGTTTTCAATTGTTACGGAAACTCTTGGTTAAGAGCCCTGTGAAATAGTGCGGGCATGTGACCATTTTTGTAATGAGTAGGTCAGTCAGTGCTAGCTACCACACGTCAGCGAAAACACTCCTATCTAAAGAATCTCCTTGTGCCGGGCATTGCCATCGGGGCGCTGTGCTATTTTGCATTTCATGCGCTCAACGGTAAGCTGGGTCTTGTGGGCCGACCACAGATTGAGCATGAAATCCTTGCGCTCGAATTGGAGCTTGATGAACTGCGGGCAGAACGCTTGCAATTACAACGCCGTGTCATGCTGCTTGACCCGGAGAGCCTTGATCCGGACATGGTGGATGAACGGGCTCGTGCTTCCCTGAACCTGGCGCACGTGAATGAAGTTGCAATCATGCGCAACTGAAACATCAGCATGTATTAACCTGAAATTGATTAATTTATTATTATTAACCTAATTTAGGTTAACTAAAAAATATCAATTAAATCAATAAAATACTGAAATCACCAAGTGTTTTTGCTCATATTGGCATTCTGAGCTGTGGCAGGTAGTGTGCTTTCACATATTCACGTCACAAAGAGACGAGGCTCATGGCTGGAACTCAATCCAAGTCTTCAGGCGGTCGCGCTAAAAGTGCAACCAAAGCCCGCGGTGCGATGAAAAACGTACCTGCACTAGCAGAATTCTCCAAAGATGAAGAGCTGAATGCTTATCGCGAAATGCTTTTTATCCGCCGTTTCGAAGAAAAGGCGGGCCAGCTTTACGGTATGGGTCTTATTGGTGGTTTCTGTCACCTTTACATCGGCCAGGAAGCTGTTGTTGTTGGAATGGAGATGGCCAAGGAAAAAGGTGATCAGATGATCACTTCTTACCGTGACCATGCTCACATGCTCGCTTGCGGCATGGACCCGAAAGGTGTGATGGCCGAGCTGACCGGTCGTAGCGGGGGGCTGTCCAAAGGTAAGGGCGGTTCCATGCACATGTTCTCCAAGGAACAGGAGTTTTATGGCGGACACGGCATCGTGGGGGCTCAGGTCGCGCTTGGTACCGGTCTTGCCTTTGCAAACCGATATAAAGAGAACGGCAAAGTTTCCATGGCGTTCTTCGGCGATGGTGCTGCCAACCAGGGGCAGGTTTACGAGAGCTTCAATATGGCAAAGCTTTGGAACCTGCCTGTGATCTACATTATTGAAAACAACAGGTACGGCATGGGTACGTCCGTTGAGCGTGCTTCATCCACGACAGATCTGTCCCAGCGCGGCGCTTCCTTCGGTATTCCCGGTGTTCAGGTTGATGGTATGGACGTGCGCGCGGTGAAAGCTGCGACTGACTATGCAATGGAATGGTGCCGTGAAGGCAATGGTCCTTACATCCTTGAGATGATCACCTATCGTTACCGTGGCCACTCTATGTCTGACCCTGCAAAATACCGCAGTAAAGATGAAGTCCAGAAGATGCGTTCGGAGCATGACCCGATTGAACAGGTTCGTGCTCGCCTGCTTGAAAAGGAATGGTCAAGTGAGGACGATCTGAAGGCAATCGATAAAGAAGTACGCGCTGTTGTGGCTGCGTCTGCTGAGTTCGCACAGAACGATCCTGAGCCGGATCCATCTGAGCTTTACACAGATATCGTGCTCTGAGGTCGGGATAATATATTATGGCTGTTGAAATTTTAATGCCTGCGCTTTCTCCGACCATGGAAGAAGGCAAACTTGCTAAGTGGCTTAAGAAAGAAGGCGACACCGTCGCTGCCGGTGACGTGATTGCTGAAATCGAGACCGACAAAGCAACCATGGAAGTGGAAGCGGTTGATGAGGGGGTGCTTGGCAGGATCCTCGTTACTGAAGGCACTGAAGAGGTTAAAGTGAACGCGCCGATTGCGGTTCTGCTGGAAGAAGGCGAAGACGCATCTGCTGCTGACAAGCTGGGCGCTGCATCTGCCGCCCCTGCTGCTGCAGAGACTCCGGCTGTGCCTGCCGCACCCGTGGCGCCTGCCGCACCGGTTGAAAGTGTTGTACCTGCTGACCCGGAAATTCCTGCGGGTACCAAAATGGTGAGCAGGACTGTTCGTGAAGCTCTGCGCGATGCGATGGCAGAAGAAATGCGCCGCAATGAAAACGTGTTTCTGATGGGCGAAGAAGTTGCTCAGTATCAGGGCGCCTACAAGATCTCTCAGGGTCTTCTGGATGAGTTCGGCGAAAGGCGTGTAATTGACACTCCAATCACCGAGCATGGCTTCACCGGTCTTGCTGTTGGTGCTGCGATGGCTGGCCTGAACCCGATCGTTGAGTTCATGACCTTCAACTTCGCAATGCAGGCCATTGATCACATCATCAACTCTGCTGCCAAGACGCTTTACATGTCTGGCGGTCAGATGGGTGCGCCTGTGGTGTTTCGTGGTCCAAACGGTGCCGCAGCCCGTGTGGGTGCACAGCACTCTCAGGACTTTGCTGCATGGTATGCGTCCATTCCGGGCCTGAAGGTTATTCAGCCTTACTCGGCAACGGATGCGAAGGGCCTTTTGAAAGCCGCGATTCGCGATCCAAACCCGGTTGTGTTCCTTGAAAACGAGATCCTCTACGGTCAGCACTTTGATGTGCCGGAGGTTGAGGATCTGGTTCTGCCAATCGGCAAGGCGAGGATTGTGCGCGAAGGTACTGATGCAACCATGGTTTCTTGGGGTATCGGTATGACTTACGCATTGCAGGCTGTTGATGAGCTGGCAAAACAGGGCGTTTCTGTTGAGCTGATTGACCTGCGCACCATTCGTCCGCTGGACATGGACACTGTTCTGGCATCCGTTCGCAAGACTGGTCGTCTGGTTACTGTCGAAGAAGCCTTCCCGATCTGTTCTGTTTCCTCTGAAATAGCTTATCAGGTTCAGAGCGAGGCTTTCGACTGGCTGGATGCACCCATTTTGCGTGTAACCGGTAAAGACGTTCCAATGCCATATGCAGCAAACCTTGAAAAGCTGGCTCTGCCAGACGCAAGGGAAGTTATTGATGCTGTTAAAGCTGTAACTTACACCGCCTGACCGGGAGACAAGTGGTATGCCAATCAATATTCTGATGCCTGCGCTTTCTCCGACCATGGAAGAAGGCAATCTAGCCAGGTGGCTGGTTAAAGAAGGTGACGCGATTTCTGCAGGCGATGTGATTGCAGAGATTGAAACCGATAAAGCTACCATGGAAGTGGAAGTGGTCGATGAAGGCACCATCGGTAAAATCGTGGTCGCTGAAGGGGCTGAAGGCGTGAAGGTGAATGCACCGATCGCTATCCTTCTGGAAGAGGGCGAAGACGCTTCTGCAATGGAGGCAGCCCCTGCTGCTCCTGCGCCGACTGCCGCTGCTCCTCAGGCTCCGGCAGCCCCTGCTGCTGAAGCTGTTCCCGCACCGGTTGCTCCGGCACCTGCTGCACCGGGCGCAGCTTCCGGCGGGCGTGTGTTCTCATCCCCTCTGGCGCGCCGTCTGGCGAAGCAAAATGGTCTGGACATTGCGTTGATCGACGGCACCGGCCCGCATGGCCGCGTTGTGAAGCGCGACGTTGAGGCTGCAATTGCTGCTGGCACTGGCAAGGCGGAAGTTGCTCCTGAAGTAGCGGAGCAACCGAAAACTGCGCAGGCACCAAAAGCTGCGATGGCGTCTGGTCCGTCTGACGAGCAGACCCTCAGGCTGTTTGAAGAGGGGTCTTACGACCTCGTGCCGCATGACGGCATGCGTAAGATCATCGCAAAACGCCTGACTGAGTCCAAACAGACTGTTCCGCACTTCTACCTGACGCTGGAGTGTGAACTGGATGCTCTGCTGGCTCTGCGTGCGCAGCTCAACGCTTCTGCACCGAAAGACGGTGAGGGCAAGCCAGCTTACAAGCTGTCTGTCAACGACATGATCATCAAGGCACATGCAATGGCACTGAAAGCAATTCCGGCTGCAAACGCATCTTACCTTGAGAGCGGCATGGTTATGCATAAGCATGCTGATGTGGGTGTTGCTGTTTCCATCGATGGTGGCCTGATCACTCCGATCATTCGCCGCGCTGAAGAAAAAACGCTCTCCACGATCTCCATAGAAATGAAAGATATGGCAAAGCGTGCCCGTGAGCGCAAGCTGGCTCCAATCGAATTCCAGGGCGGAACAACCTCTGTATCCAACCTTGGCATGTTCGGCGTTAAGGAATTTGCAGCGGTGATCAATCCTCCGCACGCAACCATCCTTGCTGTTGGTGCTGGTCAGAAGCGCGCCGTGGTGAAGGGCGATGAAATCGTTCCTGCAACTGTGATGTCTGTGACCCTTTCCACGGACCACCGTGCGGTGGATGGTGCGCTGGGTGCAGAACTTTTGCAGGCCTTCAAAGGCTACATCGAAAACCCGATGTCCATGCTGGTTTAATCGGGATTTACCGGCAGGAAACAGGCGCCCTGTTTTTCTGCCGGTAAATCCAAGTGGTAGGAGTGAGCAGACAGAGTGGAGTAAGCTGAAGACCGTTTGAGCAAGGAGACTGTATGATATGGTCAAAATTGTTGATGGCTTCACGTTTTTCAACGAACTCGATACCCTGGAAATTCGCCTCGGCGAACTTTTCGATGTGGTGGATGAGTTTATTCTTGTAGAGGCCACCAGAACCTTTACAGGACACGAAAAGCCTCTCTATTTTGCTGATAACAAGTCGCGGTTTGCACCGTTTTTGAGCAAGATCCGGCATATCATTGTCGAGGATATGCCAGAGGCTCCGCAAAACGCCTGGTCAAGGGAGTACCACCAACGCGATTGCATAGAACGCGGTATTAAAGATCTTGAGGGGGAAGATCTGATCGTTGTTTCCGACGTGGATGAAATTCCAAAGCCGGAGGCGCTGCTCAGAGCGAAGAATGATCCCAAAAGCTTTAGGAGCCTGACATTCTTTGGCGCAGATATTTTCCGGTACAGACTGAATTTTAAAGATGATGTCTCGGATTTTACCTCGTGCCCGCGAATGATCAGCGCGTTGTTTTTCAAAGGTGCTCAGCCTTTGCGGCGTGAGCGGGCCTTTCAGAGCAAAAGCCTCTCTCCTGTTTTTGAGGCTGCTTTGTGGCACGGGAAAGCGCTAGCCAGGCACAGCCGGCCTATGCGACGTCAACTGATCAGGTCTTCCAGCTGGCATTTCAGCTTTCTGGGGGACATGGACAAGGTGGTGACAAAACTTGAGGCTTACTCGCACACTGAGCACATGAATGATGCCTATCTGGGCCGTGCGCAAAGAACGCTGGACCGTCTGGATGCTGGCAATGGCAGAGGTAAGCTGGTCGATAAGGACAGCGGAGAACTGCCGGACTACGTTTTGGAGAACTTTTCCAGGTTTTCCCACCTTTATGTGGAGCCTCAGGCTCCTTGATGCCGATTTGGCGAGGTTGAAGAGATGAGTGGCAACGCCTACGACGTGATTATCATTGGTTCTGGTCCTGGTGGCTATGTAACCGCAATCCGCTCCGCGCAGCTTGGTTTTAAGACTGCAATCGTCGAGCGTGAACATATGGGCGGTATCTGCCTGAACTGGGGCTGTATCCCGACCAAAGCGCTTCTGCGTTCTGCTGAGATCTACCATTACATGCAGCACGGCAAGGACTACGGTCTTTCCGCGGAAAACGTGAGCTTTGACGCGTCTGCTGTTGTGAAGCGCTCGCGCGGCGTTTCCGGTCAGCTCAATGGCGGTATTGGCTTTCTGATGAAGAAGAACAAGGTTGACATCATCTGGGGTGAGGCAAAGCTCACCAGACCGGGTGAAATCTCTGTCGGGCCTTCTTCCAAAGACGCCATGCAGCCACAGCACCCAACACCTAAGGGTGTGAAGGGCCACGGCACTTACTCCGCCGAGCACGTTATTGTTGCAACTGGTGCGAAGCCGCGCGTCATACTAGGTCTTGAGCCTGACAAAAAAAACATCTGGACCTACTTTGAAGCGATGGTTCCAGAAAAAATGCCTAAGTCCATTGTTGTGATGGGGTCGGGCGCGATTGGTATCGAGTTTGCCTCTTTCTATAAGACAATGGGCGTTGACGTGACTGTTGTTGAAATGATGCCGACCATCATGCCTGTTGAAGATCCTGAAATTTCCGCGATTGCGAAAAAGCAGATGGAGAAGCAGGGTATCAGGTTTGTGATGGAAGCGAGAGTTTCCAGGGTTGTTAAAGGCGGCGGTCAGGTAACAGCTACTGTTGAGACCAAAGACGGCAAGACGCAGGAAATTACTGCTGAGAAGCTGATTTCCGCTGTTGGCGTTGTTGGCAATATTGAAAACCTTGGCCTTGAAGCTCTTGGCATCAGGACCGAGCGTGGCTGCATCGTGACTGATGGTTTCAGCCGCACCAACGTTCCTGGCGTTTACGCGATTGGTGACGTTGCCGGCCCTCCAATGCTGGCGCACAAGGCTGAGCATGAAGGCGTGATCTGCATTGAGAAGATCTCCGGCCTTGACGTTCACCCTATGAAAAGCGAGCAAATTCCGGGCTGTACCTACTGCAACCCGCAGGTGGCTTCTGTCGGTCTGACCGAACAGCGTGCGAAAGAGGCCGGTTATGAGCTTCGCGTTGGTCGTTTCCCATTCATGGGCAACGGCAAGGCAATTGCTCTTGGTGAATCTGAAGGTCTGGTCAAGACGATCTTTGACAGGAAGACCGGTCAGCTGCTTGGTGCGCACATGGTTGGCGCTGAAGTGACTGAGCTTATTCAGGGCTTTGTTGTTGCGATGGGTCTTGAGACCACCGAAGAAGAGCTGATGCACACCATCTTTCCGCATCCAACCCTTTCCGAAATGATGAAGGAAAGTGTTCTGGACGCCTACGGACGCGCTCTGAATATGTAAAACAAATCCCTCTCACTGGAACTTTACCTGTGAGAGGGACTTAATACTTCCCGGGTACTCTTCTTTAAAAAAGGAGAAGAACTGTGGAGTTTATGAAATCGATCATATGGGTGGTGACAATTGCGGTTAGTGCCGTTGTAGCAACTGTGCTGGTGATGGCTATGGTTGGCGGAGCGTTCACTGTGTTGTTTATCGCCGGACTTGTCGGTGGTATTTCAGGGGTTTACCTGTTCGAGTTTGCGAATGTGGAAGTTTCCCTGGGAAATATCTATCTTGACCAGGCGATCATTGCGATGGTTGGCGCCATTGCATTTGCTCTGGTTGCCTCACTGATTGGTGGGGATATAATTAGCTTTGAATAGGCGTGGTCCTGAGGCGCGGAACTGACTGAACACCAGTGTCTGGCATTGAGAGATGCTTCATATCCTGTTATGGACCACTAATTTTATAAGAGACAGCTATACCGACCCTAAAGGCAGGTGTGCAGCATAGTCTCGGACCTGACGGAACTGATATGGTTACACTGGTAAATACACTTGATCCTGATCATAAAAGGCAAACGGCGTCTGCTATGCAGGAAAAAGAGCGTCCGCGCCATCCGGAAAAAGCGCATCGCCCGGATAATCCTGTTTTGCGCAAGCCAAAATGGATCCGTGTTAAGGCACCCACGTCTCCTGTATACAAAGAGACCCAGGATCTGGTTCGCAATAACAACCTCGTCACGGTTTGTGAGGAAGCGGGTTGCCCGAATATCGGTGAGTGCTGGTCCAAAAAACATGCAAGCTTTATGATCCTGGGGGACACCTGTACCCGTGCCTGTGCGTTCTGTAATGTACGGACCGGTATGCCAGGTCCAGTTGATCAGAGTGAGCCTGCAAGCGTTGGTGAGGCTGTTGCCTCCATGGGGCTGGAACACGTGGTGATTACGTCTGTGGACCGTGATGACCTTGATGATGGCGGAGCAACACACTTTGCCAGCGTGATTGCTGCAATCCGCAAAGCGTCTCCAAAAACCACAATTGAAGTGCTGACACCTGATTTCCTGCGTAAAGATGGTGCCCTGGAGATTGTTGTTGCGGCCAGGCCTGATGTGTTTAACCACAACCTTGAGACCGTGCCTTCCAACTATCTGAAGGTTCGTCCAGGCGCCCGTTACTTCCACTCCATCCGCCTGTTACAGCGCGTGAAGGAGCTTGATCCTGAGATGTTCACCAAGTCCGGCATCATGGTCGGTCTGGGTGAGGAGCGCAACGAAGTGCTCCAGCTAATGGACGATCTGCGTGTTGCTGATGTGGACTTCCTTACCGTTGGCCAGTACCTGCAACCAACCAGGAAACACCATCCGGTGATGAACTTCCCAACACCAGAAGACTTCAGGGCCTATGAGAAGATTGCATATGCAAAAGGCTTCCTGAAGGTTTCTGCCAGCCCGCTGACCCGCTCTTCTCACCACGCTGGCGAAGATTTCACTGAGCTGAAAGCAGCCCGCAAGGCAAAACAGGGTAACTGAGCACTGGTTCCATTCGGTAGGTTTTAAGGAGCGTCACACTGCATGGTGTGGCGCTTTTTTATTTGAAGGGGCGGTGCAGGATCATGTCGGTTTCTTCTTCAAAAGTGGGATTCTATTCTGGCCTGTTGTGAATGCTACTCCCGTAAAGATAAGCGTAAAGCCGGTGAGTAGGTTTGCTGTAAGAGCTTCGCCAAAAAATAATACACCAAACAATACGCTGAAATCGGCTCTGAGATAACTTCCTGTTGTTACTCCTTGTCAATTTTCAATGCTGATTGACAGCCTGCTGTTTGTGCGTTTTTCAAAAAACCTCAGCTCACGCGTAAAACACGCAAATCAACGCACAAAAACACGATCATTTTTCAGCTCACAAAGTGTGTGGTGTGTAATGCGCACTAACTATATGAAGATTATCAGTAATTTCAGGGTGGATCTGATTTGTGAAGCAAATACAGATTCTGTTGAATGAAACCTTTTCAGCTCACTTTGTGAACCGTTATATATCGCAAATTGAAGCCTGCCTGCCTCCTGTGTTCCCCTTTAAAGCGCGGAGCAATGCTCCTGAATTCTGTCTTTATCCCCTTTGATAGAATGGGCTTTGGGAGCTGAGCAATGGATTTCCTGCAACAAACCTGCAAAAGCCTTTATCTGGCGCCAGACATTGGCGACAATGCCGGAGGTTTTGCATTTGTTGTCAGCAAAATAGCCTCAAGAAAAGCCAGCCTCCCCAAACGCATATCTCTCAAAGAAGCTCTCACCGATACTACCTGGTCAGGTTCCTTCATTTACTGCCCGGACCTGCTCGATTACGGGGAGAAGAAGAATGAGCAGCAAAACCTGGTCGATGGTTTACATGCCTTTCTTGAAAAAATGAATGTCCTGCGTGGTTTCATGTGGTTGCCCAGAGACTTAACGCCATTGCCCGTTCCTGAAGATTATGAGGGACAACGCCCGGCCTTCTTCTCGATCAATGCCGCCGGCACTGAGACAACCAGCAGTCTGTCCTATCTTCTGGCACCCGAACTCACTATCGAGTTCTATTCAGGCGCTTTTATCAATGTCACGGAGGATGAGGAGAACCTCCAACTTACGGAGTCTGCCATCCAGCTTGGAGGATATCTCAGCCCGGATACCGGCTCCGTGAGCAAAGCAGATATACGCTGTTCTGGCCCGGATCGCGGTGCCATTGTGTTTGACGCCGAGTTCGATCGTGCGGCTCTTCATGATCAATGGAGCCTGGGTTTTCAATGGGTTACAAAAGATGTTGAAGCCAGAACCGGTGTCAGCGGCCAACGCTTTGCCTTGGGAACCGGCGATGATGGCAGTCGTAATCCGTTGCCCATGCGACTTGTGGTGGATGTCACCGATGCGTTGAATACCTATCCTACGTACAATCGGGCTGATCCCAACCGCTGTGCCTTCTATTTCCGTTCAGAGGGGGAAAACGGGCAGGGGCCAACCCTGAACAGCTTTTACCGAACCACTTACGGTGCGCAAATTGCACTGACAGCGATCACCGATGAAAGCGGTCTGAGTCACGCACAGCCCGCAGGCGTTATCCTTAACCCGAGTTACGAGGATGCCTCATCACTTCATAGCTTTATCGCCAGTCCTGCCGGAGATTTCCTCGTCTGTGCGCCGGCCGCAAAAAAAAACGATACAAAGGCCCGTTTCATGTGCGGACTGGGCGGTACGGAGTTTCTGGAAGTCCCTGACGTTGCAGAACACGCCCTCTCACAGGGGGCACGGCTTCGGTTCATCCCCGATCAGCCCGCCTATGCGCCCGTCTTCCCACTGCCTTTATCGTCTCCCGTTGGGGCCCCGGCCCCCAAAGGAGCACCGCTCAAGGGCAACTACAAGACCTCATATGTCCAGGTCTTTCCACCAGATAACAGCGCAGGGACAAACGGCACACCCATCACTTATGTGGCCCAGCCCCACGGTAGTGCACTGCATGGGTATGACGATGAAATATGGCAGGAAAACAAAGAGTTGCTGGGCACCGTCAGTCCGGCTTACACACTGCCGCAGACGGAAAAAGGCGCTTTTCCTATGTTTCCCTATAGTGGCACGAATGAGGGCGATCCGCGTTATTCCCAGTGTGATGTCGCAGTGTTTGAAAAAAGTATCATCGCCCCGGCCCGCCGCAAGGTGATTGCGTCTCTGACCAGCGGGCAATCCAACGCCAGGGAGACCGAGGAGCAAACAGGAGAGGGGGACACAACCCTGACAACTCCACTGGGCGTCATTGCCACGCTGCAATCTCCCACAGACGCCAGTCACTGGAAGGAAGTGAAACTTGCTCAGATCAAAGTACCAACACCTTCCGAATTTGCTTTCAAAGACTTATCCCCCAGGCTCATTGAGGCATTTCAGACCAATCAACTGTTTCTGGTCGTCGCAAACGCAGCACAACTTGGTGAAGCAGGTTCAACTTTCCTCAACACGCTGAACATAGAAGACTGGCAGATCGAAGCAGATGTCGGTAACTCACCGGACTTCGGGGACTACTCCAACATATTGATCATAAAAGGAATTCGAGGACCACTTTATGATCCCGGGGGCAATGAGAAAGACAACCTGATCTCCAATCCGCAAAAATGGACCCAAAAAGAGACCTTCGCAGCTCCAACAACAAAACGCGAATCCACGGCAGACAAGTCACAGCTGGTCAACGTGTCTTCCTGGCTTCAGGAATATTTCAAGGCTGCACAGGATAATCCCGCAACCGGGTATTTTGAGCGCTTCAACCAGATCGCCGCTGATCCCAGCTGGACCGGCGTTCTTATGCTACGTGCGCGTATCAAGTCTCCGCCAGAGCAACTGGCCGGGATAGTCGCAGGTGTGCGCGATCCTGCAAGTTTTTATGCCCATCACCTTGCTGTCCGCATTAACCAGATCAAAGCAGGGTCGAGCGGAGAAAAAATCGAAATAGAGAAACAAAGCTCGGTTTATGGCCTGATTTACTACGAAGACAGTGACTTCATTGTGCCAAAGGGCGCGACAAGCCCGGAGCCCGTTGTCCCCTCTGTAACGCGCACATATGACTTCATCCTGCTGTCTCTCAAAGTGCTCTTTGATAACTCGGCGGTCAAACAGTTCTCCTCCTACACACAGCTTTCCATGAGCAAGATTTTTGGCAGCGATACCATCAGCTCGCAACCGGTAGTCCCCGCAGGCAAACCAAAGCCTGAGGGAAGCCAGTATAAATCCCTGATCATGAAAGCGAGCTATCAGGACAACAACAACCACCCCTCCTACACCATGGCCGCAACCCATCCCTACCTGTACCAGGTAGACAACAACATCCTGCAACAAACCGAGTTCATCTCCGCCAGGATGAACACGATCACCAACCGGAAAGACCAGCAGGAAAGCCAAAGCGAACCGCTCATCTGGTTCGCCTTCACTGGCTTTCTCGATTTCGCCATCCTCAGCGCAGGCAAAAATGAGCCGGTTGACCTGTTCTCTTACGGCAATAAACCGGACCAGCAAGTCAGCCAGAATGGACTGGGATTTGAAGGGCTTGGCCTGCAAATGAGCTTCTCTCAAGAGAACGCATATGAAAGCCAGAAGATTATCTGGGACAGCAGCCAGTTAACCTTCGACAGCAAAAACAGCACACCGCGCGGCGGCAGCCTTGCCGCCACTATGCCATTGCATCTGAAAGGGTTTGTCAGTTCCGACAGTGCAGCCAGAACGCCAGCTTCCATGGGTTATCTGGATGTTGTTACCAATGTCCGCCAGCAAGGCCTGTCAGGCAGCTGGAACGGTTTGAAGTTCGAAGTCAGTCTTGGCACAGCCGGAGACCTTGCAGGCAAACTGGGCCTCACCGCAGACCTGCTACTGGCATGGTCGCCGGATTCCACTGGCGAAACCTACAAATCCAAGAGTGCCATCCATATGCCGGGGTCGTCAAACGGCGCTTCACTCATCAGTCTACAGAACGTGCTTTCCATGTCCTACGGCCCGATCCAACTGCTTTACACGGAAAATCCCAATAACAAAGAGCCTGAGGCCAGAAAGCAATACATGTTTGTTCTCAATGAGATTGCCATAAAGTTTCTGGGGCTGGCCAAGATTCCGCCAAGCGGTGCCACATCTTTCTATCTGTTCTCAGAACCCGATGAAGACAGCCATGGCAACGACAAAACCACAGGCCTGGCATGGTACGCAGTCTACAACAACGAGCCCGCTGACAGCAAATAGATCACTCCTTCAATCAGCACTGGTACAGGAAGATGAACGAGCACAGTCCAATCGACCCATTCGAGCGTGTGGCCGCGCCAGAAGAAGAAAGCCTGTCCTCAGATCTCTCCAATCTGGTGCAACTGTTCGCCTCTGCCGCGCAGGATCTCAATGCAACGCTCTCCAATGGCATCCTTGGGCGGCTCACGGATTTCCTGCGCGGAAAAAAATTGCGCTATTTTCTCTCTCAAGACAAAAGATCAGGCAGTGCCGCCAATACTATAAACCTCTTGCGGCGGATGATTTCCCTTGGATTTCAGGTGGATGTGGAGCTGATCTACGACAGTGGCCAGAAATCACTCCTGCAGGAGTTGGCTCAGCTGCTGCCCGGTTTTGACCCATCCACCCGCGCATCAATGATGTTGGACGGCATCACTATCACCTTTCACGCCTATCAGGAAACCACCGTTGGCGAGATAACCCATCGCTCGGTGCCGGGCCTGTCCGGCGAAATGCCGTTTTGCCTTTGTGGCGGAGGAAACATTCCCAACATCGACAACAACAGCATCGCAACAGCGGTGAAATGCAGCTATTTTGTCTTGCTGCAACCTTACCTTTGGACAGCAGAAAACTGCATGCAGGTTGAAAAAGCGTGCGTTGCCAATTCAATGGTGGTTTTGCCCGGACTTAAGAAGACCATTAACCTTGATGATCAGGCAGCTTTGCAAGGCGCACAGTTCGCATACCGCGGTTTCAAGCAGGACCTGAGCGTGAAGCTCAACTGGGCAGATCTGAGAAAAATCCCAATCGTCAATATCAGGGCATTGAGTGCCGCGCAAAACATAAGCAATGCCGTTGGAAAGTCGGGGCAACCCGGCATCGAGTTTTTTCCGGTCGCCAGCCTCCCAGGTTCATCGACAGACAAAACATCCCTTGTTGGGAGTGCAGACGGGATAGCTTTTGAACTCATCGCCGCAGCCACGCTCCTTCAAAAGCAGAAAGGCTTTACCACAAAGCCGGTTGTGATCGCAGTTCTGGATGATCCGGGCAGTAACACATGGCAAACACTCACTCGCTACTTTCCCGAGAAAAGCAACATAAAACAAGCTGCTTATCTTGATGAGCTGACGAAGAACGTTAACGCCTGGTGCAAGAGCCGGCAGCTGTTCCGCAATAACTCAGGCTCCGGTTCAGGCATTTACCTGAATAAGGACCTGTCAGGCTCCGCTGGCTCCGCCTTCCTCAGCAAGCTGGAACCGGGCGCGACCGTTGTCACCACCTTATCAGGCTTGCCGCCGGATGTGGTTGCTTATCTTTATGAAGCAGCCACATTGCCAGGTGTTCTGCAAGGCACCCAAAGCGCCAACCTGGCTGTAAATCTGGGCAAACCGTTTTTTAAACTCGGCAGTTTCACAACCAATCCATATCCGAGCACATTTGGAAACGGTAAGGGAAAGGCCGCCAGCAGCACAACACCAATCACAGCAATGCTTTTAGATGTCTCCAAAAACCAGATTGCACTTGGAATTTCCGCGTTTCAGGACGGATACAAAGCAACTATGCCGCCAGACGAACTGGCACAAATAATAGCTGAGATCACCACCCAGTTTCGGTCAGGGAAGGGCGAATACTTCGACTATTATGACGGCCTCAGGAAATATTACACTGCCCCTCAAAATGATAAGCTTTTGCAGGCACTGGGATTTATAACTGCCAGATTTGCTCTGGTTTCTGTTGCAAGTGGCGTCTCGGACAGTATCTTTTCTGATCTGGAAAAACTGAAAACCACGCTAAAGCAGAATAGCAAAAAAGGGGTCCTATCTCTGATCCCCAACATACTGAGAGAGGGGCCGTTTCACACCTTCCTGCAAACAGTGCTGGGGTCAGGGGGCCTCATTATTGGGTCAGCAAAAAACCCCGTTACCATCAAGCCCGTGTATATCTCTCAAAAACTCAGCAAGATCATCGTGCAGGGTAAGACCTCGGACTTTCTCGGCACAGAGCTGGAGGTAACACTCACTGTCTCTGACACAGGAAGGGCAAGTAAGAACGGCAACAGCTACAAAGTCCAGCTTCAGCTTGCTTTGGAAAAGCTCTCGTTACCGGGCGTCGAATGGTTCGCACTGGAAGACACGGGCCTGTCTGTTGAGTTTTCCAGTACGAGTGCTCGGCTCACAGGTGGTTTGCAGACCTCCGTTGAGGTGGGCGACACCCTCCTTCCGTTTCATATGGATTTTCCAGGCTCAGCCAGGAATAAAATGGTGGTGCAGGGGGCATTTGAAAACGAGGCAGGTCTCACACTGAATTCCATATTTGCTCTTCTTGGCGGGATGAACTTTGCAAATTCGATCCCTACTGAATTCGCTGATATGAGTGAGCTGACTGTGGATGGGCTACGTTTCAACTATGACTTTAAAACCAGGAGTATAGAAAGCTTTCAGGTCTCCCTGAACGACAGCAGGGAATGGGATCTTTTCGGCGGGTTGCACCTGAAAAATCTTAGCTTTGAGATCACGGCCTCGCAGCCAACGGGTAAACGCCAGATAAGCTGGGTAGCCTCGACAGATGCTTTAGTCGGTTCAGGCAGTCATCCGGCGATTCTCGATCTTTCCGCGACTTATCCGCAAACCACGGTCACCGCAACGCTCAGCCCGGACGGTGCAGATCTGCCTGTCTCAGACTTCGTGAACGCATTGCTGCCAAGTGACTATCACCTTGATGTTGACGCGGATATTGCGAACCTGTCATTGGAATATTCGCCGGGGCAGAGCACGAAAAGCAGTACCTATTCTATTGAGGCTGGAGTAGACCTGCAAGCTTGGCAGATCACCTTGCCACCCGCCGTGTTTAAACTTGATGACATTTACATCAATGTGAAAGGCGTTGGAACAACCTCGACGGGGTCCATCAGCGCATCAACAATGCTGTTTGACAGCCTTCCGAATGCTCATGTTCCGGTCAGCGTAACAGCCACATTCAACACACAAAATCATCTCTGGACGTTTCGCGGGGAACAGGGCGGTACGCCCATCAGGATCAGTCAGATCATCGAGGCTTACCTTGGAAGTGGCTGGGCAACGAGTGCTCTGGATATAGATGTTTCCGGCCTCAATGTAACCTTTTCAACCGGAAGCGGGACATCGGCGGTCAGCTATGAATTTGGGGGGGCTGTCCATCTCAGGAACGCTGGTCCGGACTGGCTTCCAGGTGATGTGACCTTCACGGCGAAAATCGGCGATACGGGTGGAGGTGAGCTGTTGCTACCCGGCAGCAAAGCCCGCATTCCGGTGATTAATGAGTGCGAAGAGATTGTTTTTATCGAGCCAGATAAATCATTGCTGCGTTATGAAACCGCAAAAGCAAACGGTAAATACGCGCTGCTGACTGCCGACATTGTCTGGGAAAACATCGAACTGACGGTGTTTTATGAGTACACCAAAACTCACTCTCACTTCGGGATTACATGGGGGCTGTTTTCGGCGGAGATAGGGGAGGATCAGACCGCAACGATCAGGTTCACGGATACAACCACGCTTGGCGCTATGGTTGAAACCTTTGTGGAATGGATGACAGGGGCAAAGTTCGGGCTTGCAGCACCCTTTGACTTGCTCAATGACGTTAAACTTTCTGATTTTGAACTCATTTGGAATTTCAAAACAGGACGTGTTGAGTTTGATGTCAAAATTGGCCCAATCGATCTGTTGGTCGCCTCAGTAACCGGAATCTCGCTCACTTATGAGAAACAAGCGGGTGTCTTCGTTCAGTTAGAAGGTAGCTTTCCCTGGCTGTCTGACAGCGGACTGGAAGCAACAAAGCTACAGCCATGGCGTGCTGATCAACCCTCATCAACCCCAGGCCCCGGCGGCGCAGGCAACAAGTATCTCGACCTGCGCTTGCTTGCTGGCGGACAGTTTGTGGATGTCAAAGGCCTGCAGGGCGTCACCACTGTGCAGCACGCTGTCGATATACTGGCAGATCTTCCAAAACCCTCTGCCGGGAAGTTGCCGGACATTGGCTTTTCCGGTGATATCAACTGGTTGTTTGCAACCGACTTTGGCGTTTTGCGGATCGATTCCAGCAAGGAGCTGGGGCAGGACCATCAAGGCGAACTGGAGAAGAACGGCGCAAAGTACACCTTCACACTGCAAGTCGTTCTCACAGACCCCAGCCTTTATGCACTGCGCATTGCCTGTAGCGGCAAAGCGGCCAGGATCTTTTCCGGGCTGGATTTTCAGATCATCTACAAAAAAGTCTCACCGGGCCTTGGCAAATTTTCAGCCACAATTGAATTGCCGGAAATAATGCGCCGGATTGATGTTGGGGCTGTCACAATCACACTGCCCACATTCGGGATAGAGATCTACACCAACGGCGACTTCCGGATCGATGTGGGCTTCCCGTGGAACAACAACTTTTCGCATTCTTTCTCGGTTGAGGCCATCGTACCACCGGGTATTCCCGTCAAAGGCGGAGGCGGGTTCTATTTTGGCAAGTTGCCAGCAGTTTCTGTCAAAGGGCTGCCAGTCTCCACAAAAGGCTTTTTCAACCCCAGTCTGGTCTTCGGCTTTGGTGCTCAGCTGGGGCTGGGTAAGTCCGTTGATATGGGTATCCTCAAAGCGGGGTTCAGCCTCACGGCCTTCGGGATTTTGCAAGGTATTTTAGCAAAGTGGAATGCCTATGACGAAGAACATACAGACAGCGGCAGTGCCCTGTCATTGCAGGGAGAATACTTCTTCTCGCTTACAGGCACCTTTGGCATTATCGGCAAGCTTTATGGTTCCATCAATTTTACCATCATCAAAGCCTCGGTGAACATAAGAATTGAGGTAAGCGCTCAGGTCAAACTTGCCTCATATGAACCGATCCCTCTGACAGTCGCAGCTAAGGTGGATGTCAGCGCGTCTGCAAAGATCGATCTGGGCCTGTTCACCATCAAAGTGAGTTTCAGCTTCTCCGCGCACGTCCATACCACCTTCACGCTAGGTGCTCTGCAGAACCCGAATGATGCACCCTGGCTCGATCACTCAGAGGGCTATGAAGGGTTGCTTGCGGCACCAATAGCAACTCGCCTCGCACAATACAGTCGCTTGCCTATGCTGATGAGCGCATTCGAGACGGCTCCGGTAGAGTTCAATTGGGCAAACCTGCAACCCTCAGCAGCTCCCTCACAAAACGCTCTGGAGATCCATCTGGGCTATGGCCTGACCCTGGCAAAGGATGAGAACTGGTTGCCTTCTGATGAGGCCCGTCCGCCACAACTGCCGTGTTACGTTACCAACCTGTTCATCGCCGCGCCTGCACCCGCAAAACCGGCTGAAACGGAACTTTTTGAGAAGGCAGCAGGGCAGCAACAGGATACCGCATTCGAGACTCTGGCCAAGATGGTGACCCGCTGGCTCGTGGCCGCCACTATGGGAGACGGTAGCCAGAGTATTGAAATGGTCGATAAACACGTGATCAGCGCGGTTGAGATTAACGCCATACTGGATAGCCTGAGCGGGTCGGAAGGCTCACCAGAGGCGTTGACCCAGCAGGACATCACCACTTTCTTACAGCAACAGTTCATGCTGGAGATCGGTTTGCCTTCACGTTCCGGAGATGTCCAGGCAACCTATTTCCCAATGGTGCCGGCACTCAGCATCGCACTGGAACAAGACGGCAAAACAGCGCTTTCCTATAGCTTTGCAGATTACAACAAAATTGGCCCCGGGTATCTGGAGAGCTTAACAGATTACTTTAATCAGCTTAGCGTTCAGGTGGAAAAAGAGAGTAGGAAAGAGTCCTCACAACCAGATGGATATAACAGGGAAATATCAATTTCATCATATATTTATGAAAATTACTTCATGCTTATTATGAAGCAGATGATGCAGAACCTCCTGAGCGGTCTGCGCGACTTCAACTATCCGCTCACAGCTGGGGAAACCCCCGGGACCATCGTGAGTTGGGTCAACACTCAGGGCGCATTTTCAAAGGCAGGTTTCACACTCACCGATCTCTTCAAAGCCAATAACAGCCACCCTCTGACTGTGGGGGTGGACGTCACGATCCCGACAGCACCGCTTATTGTTCCAGCGGACAGCTCATTCAAAGCGTTAGCTACCAACAACCCGTACAAGGTAATCGTCGAAGTCTCTGACCTTATGCGCAATAACAAGACGGTTGCCGGCCTTTTGCGCAGCGGTGCCGAAATCGATTACACCGCAACAGATGGAACCCACAGGAAACACACTGTCTCCGGGAGCGAAACACTGTGTGCTGTGGCCTCTGCTCTTGGGATTACCATTGACGAGCTGATCAGCAGCCAATCTGTGCAGGCGCAACAATACCTTCTCGTCGTCGGCTCCACGCTGCAGTTGCCAGAATTCACGCAAAAGACGACGGATGGAGACACACTTTCATCCATCGCGCAGAAGTTTGAAACTGATGTGGAAGCACTGGCAATAAGCGCAAACGGAGAGGTTGCCGATCTGTTTGCAGATACCTCAGGTTCCGGCGCGGAATCAGATGCAGCCAGCCTGAGCATCGCGCATCTGCCTCAGTTCCCCGTTGGAGAACTCATCCGGGAAGTCCAGCGCACCGGCGGCATAACCCATCTGTCAGGCATGGCTTCGCGCTATTACTTCCACGGCATGCGTCTTCCAACCAAGTGCATCACGCCACTCATTGACGGCATCTGGGTTGAAAAAGATGAGGCTGGAAAACTCAGCCTGCCAGCGGAAGCTGGTCTGTTCGCGCTGTCCGGTCAGCAGCTCGCCATCCCAACACCGCTCACAAGCAGCTTTTCCTTGTTGCTGAGCAAACCTGAGGATGCAGATTGGATCACGCTTGGGAATGACCAGACTTCTCTGAAGTACGAGGTGGAAGTACCTGGCAACGAGGCTTCTGCAAGCAAGGATTATCAACGCATTAAAGCAGTCGAAGCTTACGGAAAGACGAAGTACCTGCCTGCCGGACCAGAAGAACTTTCTTTGCTTGCCAAGGTGGAGCAGCAACCAGGCGCATTTCCAATCCCACACTTTATCAACTGGCAAAGTGCTGAGCCCATCAACGTTCCCGCCAGTGACGCCCAAAAGCCATCAAACACCCAGTACCTGCGCTTATGGACGCTTTCCGGTGCTTTGACCGCACTTGGTGCAAATAGCTCGCAGACAAGCAATGTTGAGCCTCCTCAGCTTGTTGTTGAGCAGGTGTCCATGGATGCTGCGACGGGAAAGGCTGTCAAAACTCCACTGACGAACTTTGGCTGGACGTCTACGATCGGCTTCTCCATCAAGAAACTGCCAGCTCAGACACCAGGCTCAGCACCTGCAGACATTAAGGCTGCAGCGGATGCAGCTTTGAAAACAACCTATGAGCTGAATGGCGTGAGTCAGGCTGGTGTAGTGATCCTGGAGCGATTGCTGCAAAGTCTTTCAGGCGATCATCAATTCGCATCTCTGACGCTCTGTTACAGCAAAGGCTCGCAGAGCAGTGGTACATATTTTGTGGGGGAGGGAGGCAGCAGTGTCACCTTCGGCCTGTCGCAAACAAACCTCTCCACGGTTACCAATCCGGCTGGAGAACTGTTATCTGAGGCCGTAAGGGAGAGCCAGGGCCCAACGCTACTCAACACGCCTATGTCGCTGGTCAGGCTGCTTTGGGAAGCTGGCATAACTAACTCAGGCGGCTTTTATCTTTACTACACGGCTGATGACGGGCAAACGGGTTTACCACCGGATATCTTCAACGAGAAAGGTGAGGCGAGCCTGTCTCTGGTCATCATTCATGATGATCAGGAATACATGCACCCATACGTAAACGGACTTGCAACAGCACAGCCGCTTGCAGGCTCAGGCACATCACTGTCAGCAGTGGCAAAAGGCGAGCTGGTGGAACACACGACCACTGCCGATGATACGCTGGCGAGCATTGCTTTGCGTTACCACTCCAACCTCAACTCACTCATCGCCAATACACTGGTCGCTCATCAGGGCGCGTCAGGAACTGGCAAAATCGAGCTATTGCCGGGTAAAACCATCAGTATCGAGCAGGGCACTTACCGGGTTCCTGAAAGCGCTGATACGTCCTTTGCAAGCATCGCATTGCGCTTTGGGACGAGCGTTGAGGCGCTGAAGCAGATAAACCCGCGCCTGACAGGAGAAACCGTAGCAGCTGGCACACCCTTACGGTTGCCGGTGATTGATTTTAAACTTGGCTCAAAAACCTTGAGTAACGAGCTTTCTCAATGCACATGCCTGTTCGATATTGCAGATTACTTCGGTACAGAACCCATTGTCGTTGCCACAGCAAATGCAGATATAAAGCACTTGCTCGTACCTGCTCAAACACTCACGCTGCAAGCTGGTCCACTGACAGTCCAACCAGGCGAACACCCGGGCGTTCAAGCCCTCAACGCACAGCGGGCGCAAGCTCCGGAGCTTCCCGAAAATGGAACGGGCGATGCGTACGCCACCACTTTGTTACTCAATAACTACAGCCTGCTGTCCTATAAAATTGCGAAAAATCAGGACTTTGAACCAAGTAATATGGGTCTGCCAATTGGTGCTTCGGGCAAATCTGCTTCGCCCAACGAAGGGAAGGTCAGATACGTGGTAGAAACTTCTGCAGGTGATGCGGAAATGTATCACGGCACAATTTCGTATCTCCGCCTCGTGAAACCTAAGAGCACCTTAAAGAGTGCGCAACTCAACCCGTACAGCGCTAACGGGCTGCTTTTGCAGACGCAGCTCGGTTGGAACGATTATTACGGCAATACGGTCCTCTCAACGCTGGACGATCCCACAGAACCGGCGGGGATGCTGAACAACAAACCAGCCTTGCAGGGCTATACAGATCAGATCATCCCGCTCTCTCAGTGGCCGTCGGCTTCTGCGAACTGGACAGTGAGAAAAGGCGAGGGCAACGAAACAGCTCCGGAGAACTTCACGGTTCTCATAACTTTAAGCTTTGATAGCGGTCCTTTCATCCCGCAAAAAGATCAAAATCCAGAGATTGCCCGGCAAAGAGCGCAATCGGCATTGATAATTGTTGAAGAAATGCTGGCCCAGTTCAATGATCCCAACGGCTTTGCAATTGAGGTGAAAACAACTCTTTCAAACGATGCCTATGTGCTTTCAGGGGATGAACTTCAGCTGTTAATCGTGTGGTGGCAGGAAATTGAGCAATTCCTGATCAGGCAAAGTACTCTTGAGGAAACAAACACCTTTGAGACAATATCAGCGCTCCCGCTGCCTGTGAGCGTCCCCATGACCAGTCTCACGCAAGAACCGATAACCGAGCTATCAACGCAGCTTGTGTTTAATCGAACCCATGGCGTTGCAGTTGGTGATTATGTGGCCGATCCGCTGACACGATCTGTCACCAACACTGTTGCGATCAGAACTTCTGTTAATGCACCGGTTAAAGGCAAGGGTACAGATGCGGCCACGAAGCCAAAACCAGACATTCTGGCAGAGTTCGCGCAATGTGTTGCGCAGTCTGTCTATGGTCCTGAGTTCCAAATGATGGTCGCCTCCGGCATCAACCGGTATGCGCCATCCGCTGGCGTTTCTTCCAGTGCGATCTGGGGCGTCCGTGTCGGCACAAAGCAAGGAAATCCAATTTCCTTCCACCTCACAGATCAGGACCATCCAGAAATTTATGCACCGCTTCCGGTCAGCAACACGCTGATTTCCCGCAGTGCTTCGGTTTATCCCTATACAGGTCTGGATGATTTTGACGCAAACACCGGGAAATTCACGCGTACTCCGGTTCCGAGCACCTTCTCAAATGTCGTGATGGACGTCTGGCTGAAACAGTACTTTGAGTTTTTAGACGCTCTGCTCTCTCCAAAGTACTCCTCCTCAATCCTGTTCATCGACAAGCTCGCGGCAAATAAGCCTGATAACATCTCTTGCACTGGTGAAAGCCCGGTCGCTGTCAGTGGCTTTCTGGAGGCTTTGGCAGAGCAGAAGAAGAGCCTTGCAGAAATCACGGCGCGTATGCTGGCCCCTATCTATCAGGATGGCACCAGCACCCGCTTAAGCTCTGCACAGGAAACCTTCAGGCAAACGTTGTTGGATGAGCTTTCCAACCGCTATATAACACAGGCAGTCCTTTCGTTCGGTGCCGACATCACCGCCAGCATTCCCTTAGCAGGTGATGAGGAAACGCCGCAGCTTTACGGCAACATCAATGTGAACAGCGTGGCGGATTGCCCACCGGATGCACAAAAAGAAGCGAAGGAGCCAAAACCCTCGAATTCCCTGTCAAGCCTCTTTTCCCTCACTTCCACCAAGCTGAAATTGCAGGATGGAGCGGTGCAGCCACTGACCTTCCTGCTTCAGGCCTCAGAAAAACTCGGCGAGACAACAGAATGCCTTTCTTTGGACCTGAGCTACAAAGTCACAGCACTGGAGCATCAGATCAGCCCGATCCAGGGAATAGCCGACTACAAAGCCTCAAGCTGGCTCTCTCCTATAGAGGCGCAGGGCACTCCTGAACTTGAAAAACCTCTGGGATCTTTCAAAGTGCCGATACTGCTGCGCAGTTTCCCGGAAACCCCGCGCATGATCTCGCAAGCTGGTCCGGCCTATAACAAGAATGCCAGTAAAATCTCCCAGATCACAAAATGGGACTACAAGTACACGTATGGCCTGAACTTCCATTACCTTCAGGACAAAGCCCATGGACAAATCCAGTTCAACCTCAAAGACAAACCATCAGATGAGCTTTCGGGTTTTATGGACGCCTTTACTGAACTTGCGCAGTTCATTTCCATAGAAAGCAATCTAACGCGTATTCTGGACCAGTATGTCCCGGTCATCAACGCAGGCAATCAGACGGCAGAAGCCATTGAAAAGGCTGCTGATGCGCTGGCTGTTATCATCAAAGTCAATGAGGATATCATCTGTAAAGCCAGCGCCAGTGGCAACCTTGCCATGTTTGCCGAAACCTCACAAAAACAGGCAAGCGAAACATACAGCTTCAGTATTCTGGAGGAAAATCAGGAGTATAGCGCTTCATCAGAGCAAACATCCATGCGATGGACTGTCAAATTAATCCTGGAGGACTGCACCCCGCCTCCAGGATTAACCGGAGATCCATCTGTAGAGATTCCTGATTGGACAAGTCATCTTGCCTCTTCCGGCTGCGAGAATGGAAAGTGGGTCTACATCTACGATTACACACAGGAAACAAAGGGTAAGCAGACTTATCTGACGCAGGATATTGCCCAGTCCATAAGTGACCGTCAGGTCATCATGCCGGGTTTGCAGGTTTTGGCACACCAGGATGCGTTAGCCTCTATGTACATGATCCGCAACAGTTACATTCATGGCAAGATCACAGATGGTTTCGTGTTCAGAACGCCTGCAGCTACCTTCAAAAATCCATTCCATCCCACATTGTCGAGCTTTCAGGCCCTCAACATTGCTTGTCTCGATAATCCTGCAAATAAACCTTATCAGCGGAGTCTGAAGGAGCATTTAGAGCATCTGTTCTACGTGTTGTTTTACGGTGAATATGCCGGAGACATCACGCTCCAGCTCAATATCGGCTACAGCTATCATCTTGCGCAAGGTCTCACAGAAGAACCGATCGACCTGCCAATTGCTCTTTTACCGCCAACTTCTGTCACCATCGGGAAAAACGGCGAGCCTGAAGGGGATATCCTTGAGAACCTTGCCAACTCAATCACGGCGTGGGCACAGGCGCACAGGCCATCCTGCAACGTCGCTCAGCTGAACTTTACCATGAACATCATGTCCAACCTGACGGAAAACCCAATGCCGCTGCTCAACCTGCAAAACCTCTACCTGTGCACTGCAGATATCGTTCCACCGCTTCCATCTTATGAGGGAGAAACAGACGCGGTTCAGACTGCTCAGATGAAACAGGGAAAGGCGTTCCGGTGAGTTGGGAGTTCGTCCCCGACTGCTGTCAATCAGCATTGATTGCGAACAATTGAGTATATACTCTTGGTCTTTAAAACTCCGGCCTTTGTCTTGACGTTTTGGTCTGACTGAATTCTTCCTTGATCATGATTTGCAGTAGGTTTCTATCATCAGCCGGGCGGTTTGAATTGGAACCTGTGGTGCGTCATCACCGTGCAGACGATGGTATTGCGCTGCGGGCCAATGCGATATTTCTTTCAGATTGTTGATCAGCAGTGAAACGAGTATAACATCTTTTTCAAAACGAAAAGCGCTCTAAAGGCCGCATTCAAACTCAGCGACAGCTACTGTCAGCAACCCCAGCACATGCGGCGCAAATGAACGCCAGACATCCAGTCGAAACTGATCTTTCTTTTCCCGTGTCAGGATCACCTGCACACTGTCGAAAATAGTACGCACCCCACGACCACTCGCCAGTTCTGCTAGGTTTCGGGGGCAGGACGTGGAGAGCAATTCTTCGGCTTCAGGTCCTGATATCCGGATGCTGACTTCACGGCTGGAAATATCTGTCAGGCTATGAACAGCATCTGGATAGATCGCTGCTAAAGATTTCCCGAGTGCTGAACGTTCCTCCATCGGGCAGGTCAGCATCCACTCATCCGGCCCTAACCTGAGCGCAGACCGTGTGCGGGAGCGAGTGATCTCACTTATGGATGAGGGCAGCTCAAATCCGAGCGCTTTTGACATAGCAACGGTGTTTTCACGCTTACAACGCAAACTGAAACGACCCATCTCCGGCAGATTTTCGACTGTACTGTTGAAAGCCATTGGTGCCACTCCTTTACATCTTAATCCGATCGCCATCAGGGTCGTAAAACACGGTCCTACTGACAGTTGCACGATGGGTTTGACCTGGCATCGGAATATCAAGTGAGGTGCCAACCCGCTCAAAACCGCATTCAATCAAGGCCATAGCGATGGACCGTCCCAGGGTTTCACTCCGGTAGGAAGACGTCACATGCCCCAACATCCTGGCGGGAACAGCCGTATCTCCGGCCTCAACAATCTGCGCACCTTCCTCCAGCACAACATCCGGATCCTCCGTTAAAAGACCAACCAGTTGCTTGCGGTCTGGCAGCAGCATATCAGGACGTGTCAGCGAACGCTTACCAACGAAGTCAGGCTTCTTCTTGCCAATTGCCCAGGTTAATCCGGCATCTGCGGGTGTGACAGTGCCGTCGGTATCCTGTCCAACAATGATGTAGCCCTTTTCTGCACGTAAAACATGCATGGTTTCAGTGCCATAGACACACATGCTATACTTTTTGCCTTCCTGATAAAGCACCTCCCAGAGCGCCCGCCCGCGTTGAGAGGGAACGTTCACCTCAAACCCTAGCTCACCAGTAAAGCTCACCCGGAACAGCCGAGCCTCAAACCCAGCCACAGTGCATTCACGCAGCGCCATATGTGGAAACGATTCAGCAGAAATGTCTGCTCCTTTCACAAATGGTTCCAGGACCTTACGAGCGTTCGGGCCATTCAACGCAATGGTTGACCATTGCTCCGTCGTCGACGTCAGCCAGACATCCAGATCAGGCCATTCTGTTTGCAGAAAGTGCTCCATCATGGTCAAAACCCGCGCGGCACCGCCAGTTGTTGTCGTCACATGGAACCGATCTTCACTGAGCCGCCCAATCACCCCATCGTCCCGAATGAAACCATCTTCACCCAACAGCAAACCATAACGACACCGCCCCGGAGCCAGCCTTGTCCATGGGTTGGTGTACATCCGGTTCATGAACTGCGCAGCATCCGGCCCCACCACTTCGATTTTCCCGAGAGTAGAAGCATCAAACATCCCGACAAAAGTACGGGTTTCTCTGCATTCCCGTGCCACCGCCGCGTGCATATCTTCGCCAGCCTTCGGGTAATACCTGGCCCGGCGCCACAGGGCGACGGGCTCAAAAACAGCACCGTTCTCTTCTGCCCAACTGTCAATGCTGGTCTTACGCGTTACCTCAAACAACTCGTCCTTGTGATAGCCTGCAAACGTTCCGAACGTGGTGGGTGTATAAGGCGGACGAAACGTGGTCAGACCCACTTCAGGAGTAGGGCGCCCAAGCTCACCGGAGGCAATCTTCAGGCCGTTCATGTTTGACAACTTGCCCTGATCAGTGGCCATTCCATTGGTTGTAAACCGTTTTATGTGCTCAATAGAGAGCATACCTTCGCGCACCGCAAGACGTATATCTTTTGCTGTAACGTCATTCTGGAAGTCCACAAAGGCCCGGCGTGACAGCTTATCGTCATTGCCCGGTAACTCTTCCATAACGATGCCGGAGCCAGCACGATCCCCCTCAACATCAACCGAAAGAGGCTGCGCATTATGCCCCAGTGAGCTTAACGCCTGCTGTGCTGCATGTACACCGTCATCAAAGACGGCTTGCTGACTCCACAACCCACGCCCACCACCAGCGATATGACAACGCTCTGTTTTCTCGCCGGGTAAGAACACCTCATTTTCTTCATCCCATTGCAAACTGCCTTTGGTGTGCGAGAAAAGATGAAGGGACGGCGTCCATCCACCACTCATCAGCACTGCATCGCAAGGGATGGACGTGATGTCTGTGACGTACTGGTCATCGGAAATTCTACCAATTTTCACCGCAGAAACACGTTTTGTCCCACTTACAGAAGTTACACTGTGACCTACCTTAGCCGTGATTCCACGCTTTTGCGCTTCTGATTGCAGATACCCATTAACGTTGGTGCGTACATCAACAATTGCAGGGATTCTTACGCCTGCATCAGCAAGGTCAAAAGCGGCATGCCATGCTGAATCGTGAGAGGTCACCACAACAGCTGCATTGCCAACCTTTACGCCATAACGGTTGAGATAGGTCTGCGCTGCACCTGCCATCATCACACCAGGGCGGTCATTGCCATCAAACACCAGCGGGCGTTCCAATGCACCCTGAGCAAGAATGACCTCTTGCGCACGTATACGCCACATCCGTTCCCGCGGAGCATTTGCAGGCGGGCTTGCCATATGATCCGTGAGCTTTTCCGCAACGCCCACCATGTTTTCATGGTAGTAACCGATTGCTGTTGCACGGGTCATAACACGAACGTTACGGGAAGCTTCAAGCTCACCGATTACGTCAATCAGCCAGTTCCCTACATTTTTCCCGTCAATAGCTGTTGGAGCTTCAGACAGCAACGAGCCGCCGATCTCCCGGTTTTCATCCACGAGGACCACATCAGTTCCATTGCGAGCCGCAGTTAAAGCAGCTGCAAGACCAGCCGGTCCAGCTCCAACAATGAGCAATTCTGTATGCAGATAGCGAGCCGCATAGGTGTCAGCATCAGGTTCGGTTGGGGAGATACCCAGCCCGGCAGAAGCACGGATTAGCGGCTCATAAACCCTGTCCCAGAAGCTCTTTGGCCACATGAAGGTCTTATAATAAAAACCCGCAGCAAACAACTTATGAAGCTTATCGTTAACGGCGCCAATATCGAAGTTCAGGGTCGGCCATTTGTTCTGACTGACAGTGGTCAGCCCTTCGTAGAGCTCCTGAACCGTAGCACGGGTGTTTGGTTCAAAACGACCTGCACCAGAGCGAAAGGTTCCAATCAGTGCGTTCGGTTCCTCTGACCCTGCTGTCACAGGGCCACGGGGGCGGTGATACTTAAACGAACGCCCCATCAGATGAACTCCGTTGGCAATCAGAGCAGAGGCGACCGTATCACCTTCATATCCCTGGTAGGAAACGCCATCAAAAGTGAAGCGAACATGCTTGTCCCGATTAATGCGGCCTTTGCCGTCAACTCTCCAGTTGTTCATTGTTCTCTTCACCTTCTGCGTGGCCATTTGAGCAGGCCTGTCCAATCTCACAGGTCGCGATAAATTTGTCGCTCACAGTGTTTCGCAGAGCATTGAAGTAACGCCCACAGCCATGTGAGTGTCGCCATTGTTCAGCGTGGTCACCGCGCACATTGGAGCGGATGAACAGATAGTCACGCCATTCAGCATCTGTTTGCTCTGCTGGATTTTCCGGGCGTGCGATATGCGCTTGCCCGGCATATTCAAACTCCAGCTCCGGCAAGGTTTCCTTGCAATATGGACAGTGGATTAAGAGCATCAGGCTGCCTCCTAGTGCGCCACAGCAGCAGCTGCTGCTTCATCAATCAAGCGACCTGTTTCAAACCGCGAGAGCGTGAACGGAACATTGACAGGGTGGGGTTCGTCTTTTGCAATCGTGTGCGCAAAAACGTGCGCAGAGCCTGGCGTTGCCTTGAACCCGCCTGTACCCCAACCACAATTGAGGTAGAGACCTTGCACAGGGGTTTTTCCAAGGATGGGAGAACGGTCAGGCGTCACATCAACGACTCCCCCCCATTTCCGCAACATGCGCATGCGGCGGAAAATCGGAAACACTTCGCAAATTGCAGCCAGTGTGTGCTCAATCAACGGTAATCCACCGCGCTGAGAGTAAGAAACATACTGATCTGTTCCAGATCCAATAACCAGCTCACCCTTGTCAGACTGGCTGATATAGGCATGCACAGTGTTGGACATCACCACTTGAGGAAAGACGGGCTTCACGGGTTCAGAAACGAGTGCCTGAAGAGGGTAGCTTTCCAGAGGTAGTCGTACACCCGCAGTATCCATCACCACGGATGTACCGCCAGCTGCAGCGACTGCGATCTTTTTGGCCCTCACAAAACCGCGTACAGTTTGAAGGCCTGTGACAGATCCGTCCGCACCCCGTTCGATAGAAAGAACAGGGCAATTTTGAATAATATCAATGCCTCTTGCAGCGGCAGCGCGTGCGTAACCCCATGCGACCGCGTCATGTCGTGCCGTCCCGCCACGTTGTTGAAAGGCTGCTCCCATTACGGGATAACGGACATTAGCTGCGATGTTAAGGGGAGGGCACTTTTCTCTGGCTTGTTCAGGAGTGAGCCAGACATTATCAACGCCATTCAGGCGATTGGAGTGAATGTGGCGTTTGAAGCTCTGCACATCATGAACATTGTGCGCAAGCATCATGACACCACGTTGCGAGAACATGACATTGTAGTTCAGCTCCTGGCTCAGCCCATCCCACAGATCGACAGCATGGTCGTAAAGGCGTGCACTCTCATCATAAAGGTAGTTTGAGCGAATGATGGTGGTGTTGCGGCCAGTATTGCCGCCGCCAAGCCATCCCTTGTCAATCACTGCCACATCAGTAATGCCGTGTTCTTTTGCCAGATAATAGGCGGCTCCCAGACCATGCCCTCCGGCGCCCACGATTATGACATCATACACGCTCTTTAATTCTGCGTCAGGCCATTGCGGTTCAACGTTTTTATAGCCTGTGAGCGCTCCTTTCAGGAGCGTCATTGCGGAAAATTTTGACAAGGTTACCTCCTCAGAATTTAAGAGAGTTTGCCCACTATGTAAAACTGTGTATGGTATCATTACGAATATTAGGAAGTATTTTTGCGCAGGAGAGGCAAGTGGAGAACGAAACACGGACCAACAGGCAGTTCCGTCCAGCGCTTAATGTTGGCTTCATTCTGGCCAACAGGTTTACATTGTCTGCATTCGCCAGTTTTATAGATGTGCTGCGCCTTGCTGCCGATGAAGGAGACAGCAGCCGACCGATCCTATGCAACTGGAGCATCATCGCTCCTGATATGGAGCCAATTTGCGCCAGTTGTGGGGTGCGCATTCATCCTGAGACCAATTTGATCGAACCAGCTCAATTTAACTACCTGGTAGTTGTTGGAGGTTTGATCGACCACATTGAAAGCCTTGACCGTCGATATGTGGAGTATCTGAAGTCGGCTGTAGCAAAGGACGTGCCATTGATCGGGCTATGCACCGGCAGCTTTATATTGCACCGTGCCGGATTGATGAATGGTTATAAATGCTGTGTGAGCTGGTTCCACCGTATGGATTTTCTGGAACAATTTGACGGGTTGGAACCGGTCTCTGATCGCATTTTTGTTGTGGATCGGGACCGTATTTCCTGTTCAGGAGGTACAAGTGCAGTGCACGTCGCAGCTCATCTGGTTGAGCGCCACGTGGGTCTGCGGCAAGCACGCAAAAGCCTTCATATTCTGATGGTGGATGAAGCCCTGGATGATAGTAAAGCCCAGCCGTTCCTGCCCACATCGCTCAAAGCTAAAGATAATCTGGTGCAAAGAGCAGTCCTGATGATGCAACAGGAAACAGAGAGCCTGCGCAGTATAGAACAACTCTGCAAGATGCTGGGTGTCGGACGACGCAGCCTTGAAATGAAGTTTAAGTCGGACCTTGGCAAATCTCCGGCAGAAGCCCTCACTCATATACGGGTGGAAGAAGCCAAACGCTTATTGGGAGATACAGATGCAACCATCACAGACATTGCTATCCGTTCCGGCTTTTTTGATGCGTCCCATTTTAACAAGGTCTTTCAGAAGGACACTGGTCTGACCGCGAGCGCATACCGTAGGTCCTTACTGCTTAAGCGTGTTTCTTCCTGAGCCGCGATCCGATAAACCAGACAAGGAGTTTATCCCGGTTCCGGACAATCGACTATATTGACTTTGATTATTGCAGGAGAGGGGAATGTGCACGGGACGCTCGAAATACACTGAGGAGAGTTGTGATGGAATGGATGCCCACCCGGTGATTTGAACTTCTGTCATACTAGAAGGTGTTAACTCAGAGGTCAGGAAAGCATCCCTGACTGAGACTGCAATAGTTGGCGTTGATCTGGGAGGAACGTTTTCATGTTCATAACAGCTACTCAGTTGAATGGGCTGAAAAGCTACATATACTCCCGCCTCTCCAAAACCCGAAAAGTGCAATGTAACTTTCCTGGCCAAAACGCCTGATATCTCCGAAACCATTCTTATCTAAATATTCGGGTTTTCGAAGGAGTTGAGTATAACAAACCAAAAATACTGAATATATTTCATTTTTTGGGAGGGCGTATTCCTGAATTCACCATATTATAATATGTGTATTTTGCATTTAAAAGCAAGTCTTTTCAACTATGAATACTTGATATAAAACGCTGTTAAACGCGCTCACATCCTTAAATTAATGTCTCTTTTATACTTAGCAGGAGGTTTGTTAAGCTCTTGATGAATGCTGGTGCTGGTTACCTGCATTTGAAAATTTGCTTTTTCTGTATAACTTGGGCCGCTATGGCCCAAACAGGACAAGGAGTGCGTCATGCCAATGATGAGAGCGGCCGTTGTACGCGAATTTGGTGCACCGTTGGACGTGTGTGAAGTTGAAAAGCCCACTGTAAATGATGACAGAGTTCTGGTGAAAATTGAGGCCACGGGTGTATGCCACACCGACCTTCACGCTGCTGAAGGAGACTGGCCGGTCAAGCCAGCACCAGCCTTTATTCCCGGCCATGAAGGCGTGGGTATTGTGGTTGAAAAAGGCCGGAATGTCACCTCGGTGAAAGAGGGGGATCGCGTTGGAATTCCCTGGCTTCACACCGCATGCCGCTGCTGCCGTCACTGCGTAAGTGGTTGGGAGACATTATGTGAGCAACAGCAAAACTCTGGTTACAGCGTGAATGGTAGTTTTGCAGAATATGCTTTGGCAGACCCGAATTTCGTAGCTCATTTGCCCAGGGAGCTTGAATTTGCGCCAGCTGCGCCAATTCTGTGTGCGGGGGTGACCGTTTATAAAGGATTGAAGGAAACAGAGACAAAACCTGGGCAAACTGTCGTGATTTCCGGCGTTGGCGGGCTCGGGCACTTGGCTGTGCAGTACGCCAAAGCCATGGGTTTTCATGTGATTGCGGTTGATATTGCGGAGGACAAACTGGAGCTTGCCAAGTCACTTGGTGCGGATATGACGCTCAACGCCACCAAGTGTGATCCGGTGGCTGAAGTGCAGGCTGGCGGCGGCGCTGAGGGGGTATTGGTCACCGCAGTTGCCGGCAAAAGCTTCCAGCAAGGTGTTGGCATGCTGGCACGTGGTGGCACTATGAGTCTTATCGGTTTACCACCAGAGGATTTCCCCCTCAACATCTTTGATATGGTGCTTAACGGCAAAACGCTGCGTGGCTCCATTGTGGGCACACGAAATGATCTGCGGGAGTCATTGGAGTTTGCTGGTGAAGGCCAAGTGGCTGCGCATTACACCACAGAGCCGCTCGACAATATCAATAACATTTTTGATCGTATGCGTAACGGCAAGATCGAAGGTCGTATCGTGATGGACTTGTAGTGCGTGCTCCCTAAAGGTGACTTATGGTTTTGAATAAGAATAAGCACGAAAATATGGAACTATGGCACGATGCGTGGATGCATATTTACGCAACATGCTTCAGGACCTGACCAGACAGGCCAATGCCGCAGGTGCCAAATCGGTCCCGCGGCATTGCCCTGTCTGAGGATGCGTTGACATGAGGAGCTGGATGCCAGTTCTGTCTCTGACAACATCGCAAATCGCATCATGGGACCTACACCGCCCTAGGGTTTTCTGAGACATCTCAATCGGCTTAACTACAGCCAAACAGGAGATGGACTGATGGGAAATGATCAG
>CANNAV010000030.1 GCA_947502585.1 uncultured Pseudovibrio sp. | reverse complement strand
TAATTTGTCATGAAACCATAGATTCAGAATTCAAACAAAAAATCAATATGTTAATTAACATTAATAAATCGCCCTGAAAGGTAATGATGTAAGTTGACGGAGACATTTGAACGTTTCTGCATAAGATTCCGACAGCTTTCATTCTGGTATATGAAAGCACATAATGCCAAACAGAACCAAAAATTTATGAAGTGATTACGGTAGCAAGCGCCATCTGTTTTCGAATAGTGCCGAACCAGTGAGAAAGGGTGGATAAGACCACCCTGGTGCATCGGCAGGTTATTGCATTGCCGCAGCTTTTTCATTGGCCTTTGCAAAAGCAGGCCGGCTTAAAATCCTTGCGAAATATTCTCTAACAGGTCCTTCTGGCCATTCAAATCTGGAGGTTTTGGCCCAGCTTGCACAATGGCCGATAA
This sequence comes from uncultured Pseudovibrio sp., assembly GCA_947502585.1. Classification (GTDB taxonomy): domain Bacteria; phylum Pseudomonadota; class Alphaproteobacteria; order Rhizobiales; family Stappiaceae; genus Pseudovibrio. The sequence goes on along the minus strand of CANNAV010000030.1, from coordinate 34,142 downwards.
TAATATCAGCAATTGTGAAAGTATCTCCCATTGCCCAGGTGTTTTCTCCAAGGCGTTTTTCAAGCTGTTTCATCGATTTGTTCCATTCAAATCGGCAAGCAGCTTTGATGTCTGGGACGCGTTGGTCTGCCGGATGAATAAAGGAGTGTTTTGCAGCCATCCAAAGGGTGGAGTCCATTTCATCAAGCGCAAAATTTGTAAAACTATCCTGCCGGGCGCGATTTAAGGTTCCTGACGGGTACGACAGGCTGGAATGTTTGTCTGCCAAATAGGTGCAGATTGCGGTTGAATCGAAAATCGCCTCTCCATCTACGATCAGGGCAGGGATCTTGCCTGATGGGTTTACGGCATAAACATCTTCCTGATGAGGTTTGCTGGGTACGACCTCATAAGGTAAACTCAATTCTTCCAATACCCAGAGTACCCGCCTGGTTCTTGATTGCGGGTGGCCAATAACTTTGTACATAAAATCCCTCTCCTGGATCTGATCATCGCGTTGATGGTGAATGAAATGTAATAATGACTGTAACTTCAGGACAAGCTTCGCCTATTTCAAGGCGCACACCTTTTATATAGGAAAAGTTGGTCGATGCCGAAGCGAGTGAAAAGAAGAGCCCCTTACAACTGAAGGGGTGATTCCGACAGTGTCTCTTTGGTATCCTGATTTCACAAAGTAATCACCAAAAGAAAATGCCTTAAATTTTGAAAATGGCAGTCTTTGCTGATATTGTCACCCTAATTTTTCAGGAGAGGCACCAATCTTAATTCCCGGTGCCTGGTGACATAGTTTTTATTGTTTACCCCCTACTGTATTACCCACGGTAGCTTGGGCTGTTCATAAAGCAAAAGTAGCAACGGAGCTATCAAAGACAGCTATGCAAAAGTTGTTTGCTACAAAAACTGGTAGGCGTGGAGCGATAGGGTCGTGAATTTTTCGGTTTATTGGATTGGCCAGAAACTTCGATATTTTGCTGTTTTTGCAATAGCTTTAGCCTCTGCTCTGACCAATGCCCGTGCAGATGTTGCTGCATGGCTGTTGTTAGATGCCGATAATGGTCGCGTTTTGGAGCAAAATGGTGCTTTTGACCGATGGTATCCTGCGTCCCTTACAAAGATGATGACCGCTTATATTGCCTTTCAAAACATCTCACGGGGTGAGGTGGCTATGAGCGATATGGTGGTGGTTTCTCAAAACGCACTCAATCAACCGCCAAGCAAAATGGGTTTTAAAGTCGGGACGACAATCACGCTCGACAATGCCTTGAAAATGATCCTTGTGAAGTCGGCTAACGATATTGCGGTGGCTGTTGCCGAACGGGTAGGCGGCACTGAAGAAAACTTTATCGGCCTGATGAATACAACTGCGCGTCGGCTGGGGATGACGCATACCAATTTTGTTAATCCCCATGGGCTCCCGGACAATCGTCAGATTTCATCCGCGCGTGACATGGCGCTGCTTGCAAGTGCTTTGTGGAACCAGTTTCCTCAGTATCGCTCTTACATGAGCCATCCGGGTATTCGATTTGGCCAGAGAACATTTCGGTCTGGAAACAGAGACTTTCTTCTGCGTACTGCTGGTGCAAACGGTCTGAAAACCGGGTATATATGTAATTCTGGTTTCAATGTTGCGACGTCTGCAACGCGAAATGGAAGAACAGTTATTGCTGTTGTTCTGGGGGCAGCTTCCAGTCTGGAACGCTCAGCCTTTGCTAAGAAACTCATTGATAGCGGTTTTAGGAAAACGGCGGGAACCAGAATTACTGCTTTCCGCGGAACTGGGAATATCAACCCACCGAAAGACAATTACTGTAAGCGCAATGCCAAACCAACGGCTCAGCAACTTGTTGATCGCTTTGGGACAAAACGCGGTTCTGCTAACATGATGGCCTATGCTGATGCCGCAAGCCCTAGCCCGCATGGAAAATCTATTCGTCTTTCGAAGAAGAAGGTGAACTGGGGCCTGGTCTATGAAGAAATTCTTGGCCCACAGCTGAAATCGTATGCACCAGTGACCGTACGTATCGGCAATGAGCACCCTGTTGTCGCGCTCAAAAAGCTTGGAAATGCAGTACCATTACCAACGCCTAAACCAGGGTCACAAAAGGGTTCGGAAGTGCCGCCGACTGGAGGTATTCAGCAGCTCAACGTCCCAGTGGGTAAGGGGGCTTTTTTAAAGCCGCTGAAATCAAATTCTAAACGGGATTATTTTGGCGGCCCGGATGGGCTCTATGCTAATATGTCTGCCTTCGGTAAAACGCAGTAACCGTAGCTACAGGCAGTGCACAATTATGGCTAACACCCAAGATAGGCGAAATCCGCCAACCCCTATCCCTATGAGCGTCATTACTGGCTTTCTGGGAGCAGGTAAAACAACGCTTCTTAACCGGATTCTCAAAGAGCCTGTGTTGGAAAATACAGCAGTCATCATCAATGAATTTGGTGAGATCGGTCTGGACCATTTGCTCGTAGATACCATTGAAGATGGAATTATAGAGCTTTCATCTGGCTGTTTGTGCTGTACCATTCGTGGCGACCTCGTGATCACACTCGAAGATATTCTGCGCCGTATAGATAATGGCCGCATGAAGAAGATTGACCGTGTGATCATCGAGACAACAGGCTTAGCTGATCCTGCTCCTGTGTTACACACTGTGATGCTGCATCCGTATTTGGTTATGCGATATCGGCTTGACGGTGTGGTGACATTGGTAGATTCAGTCAATGGTCTGGATACAATCCATTCGCACGAGGAAGCGGTGAAGCAAATTGCTGTTGCTGACCGGATCGTTTTGACGAAGGCGGATTTGCAGGAGCCTTCTGATGAGCTGCTCGCTGAGGTGAAGCACCTGAACCCTGGTGCAACTTTCCTCAGTGCCCAGGATGGCTCTGCAACGACTGCCGCACTCATCAACTGCGGTCTTTACAGTCCTGAGAGCAAAATTCCGGATGTTCAGAGGTGGTTGCGTGAAGGGGCATACAAAGATGAACAGGCATCGCATGACCATCACGGTGCCGGACATGACCACCATCACGACCCGAACCGCCATGGCAGGGATGTGCGCGCCTTTACGCTTGAGACCGACATGGCAATCCCAAATGCTGCACTAGAGATGTTTCTAGATCTACTGCGCTCCGCACATGGACCTAAGTTACTGCGTGTTAAAGGAATTATAAAGACCGTTGAGCATCCGGATCAACCCCTGGTGATCCATGGTGTGCAGCATGTCTTTCACCCACCAGCGCGGCTTGCAGGATGGCCTGACGCTGATCAGAGAACGCGGCTCGTCTTCATAACCAAAGGTCTGTCTGAGGGCTTTGTGAAGAAGATGTTTGATGCATTTACCGGCAGTGTTGCAGTTGACACGCCTGACCACACCGCAATGATGGACAATCCACTTTTCATTGGCGGGTTTAGCGGCACGTTTAAGTAACCCGCTGAACAGAAGGACTAAAAAAGCCCGCTCAAATGGCGGGCTTTTGTCTGTCTTATGAGCGCTTTAGCGAGTAGGAACAGGAACCTCACCGCGGTAGTCGTAGAAACCGCGCTGGGTTTTTCGCCCAAGCCAGCCCGCCTCAACGTACTTCACCAGCAGTGGGCATGGGCGGTATTTGCTGTCTGCCAGGCCCTCATACAGCACCTGCATGATGGACAAGCAGATATCCAGACCGATGAAATCGGCCAGCTGCAGCGGGCCCATCGGATGGTTTGCACCCAGGCGCATTGCGGTATCGATTGCTTCAACGGAGCCCACGCCTTCGTAGAGAGTGTAGATTGCTTCGTTGATCATCGGTAGCAAAATACGGTTCACCATAAAGGCTGGGAAGTCTTCTGAAACCGCAATCGTCTTATGCAAACCGAGGGTAAAACCCCTAGACAGTTCAAAGGTTTCATCGCTGGTCGCAATGCCACGAACAAGCTCAACGAGCTCCATAAGCGGAACCGGATTCATGAAGTGGATACCGATGAATTTTTCCGGACGGTCTGTAGCGGATGCAAGACGTGTGATGGAAATAGACGATGTGTTTGTACCAAGAATGGCCTCTGGCTTCAGAATTGGGCAAACACTTTGATAAACCTTGCGTTTGATCTGCTCGTTTTCACTCACAGCTTCTACAACGAGGTCTGCATCGCTTAAGGAATTAACATTCTCAGATGTTTTGATGCGGGTAAGAGCAAGATCACGATCTTCTTCAGTGATCGTTCCCTTTGAGATCTGGCGTGCCATATTGCCATTGATGCTGGCTAGGCCTCTGTCGATACGATCCTGATCTATATCGTGAAGTACGACGTCGTATCCTGCCAAAGCACTTACGTGTGCGATGCCACTGCCCATTTGACCGGCGCCAATAACACCGACTTTCTTTACTTCGACCACCATTGTCAGATCCAAATTCTTAAAAGCATCGGTTAAACGCGCTTTGACGTTCTCGTTACAACATACATCGCAATTCTTGCATAAAACAGCAAGAACCCCGGAATGAAATATTAACATCCCGGGGTTCCTGAAAAGCTAATCAATTATGATTAGAGCGCTTTTTCCAGTTCAGGAAGAGCCTTGAACAAGTCCGCGACAAGTCCGTAGTCAGCAACCTGGAAGATTGGCGCTTCTTCGTCTTTGTTGATCGCGATGATGACCTTGGAATCTTTCATGCCTGCAAGGTGCTGAATTGCACCGGAAATGCCGCAGGCGATGTAAAGATCAGGTGCAACAACTTTACCGGTCTGTCCAACCTGCCAATCGTTTGGCGCGTAACCGGCATCAACAGCTGCACGGGATGCCCCGATTGCTGCGCCGAGCTTGTCAGCAACTGGGGTGATGACTTCAGTGAACTTTTCTGCGGAACCGAGCGCACGGCCACCGGAGATGATGATCTTAGCACCAGCGAGTTCCGGACGATCAGAAGCAGCGATTTCCTCACTAACGAAGGAGGAGATTGCCGGATCGGCAGAAATTGCGGCAGATTCAACCGGAGCGGAACCGCCTTCAACAGTTGCAGCGAAGGATGCTGTACGAACAGTCAGCACCTTCTTTGCATCAGCAGATTGCACAGTCTGAATTGCGTTGCCTGCATAAATTGGACGCTTAAAGGTGTCCGCAGATTCAACGGCAATAATTTCAGAGATCTGCATGACGTCCAGCTTAGCTGCAACGCGTGGCAGTGTGTTTTTACCATTGGTTGTCGCAGCAGCAACAACAGCGTCATAATCAGCTGCAAGTGAAACGATCAGATCTCCAACCGGCTCAGCAATCTGGTGCTCATAGGCTGCGTCGTCTGCAACAAGAACTTTAGCAACACCTGACAGTCTGGAAGCAGCTTCAGCTGCCGCGCCACAGTCTTTACCGGCAACGAGGACATGAACGTCGCCGCCCATTTCTATAGCTGCCGTCAGTGCTTTAGCTGTTGCTTCGTTCAAAGCAGAATTGGAATGTTCAGCCACAAGAAGCGTGGTCATAATGCTAACTCCTCTTGACCTGTCTTAAAGAACACCAGCTTCGTTTTTGAGCTTGTCTACCAGCTCTTCAACAGAAGCTACCTTAACGCCTGGTTTGCGGGCATCGGGCTCAGCAGTATTGAGAACCTTGAGACGAGGGGATGCGTCTACACCAAAGTCTGCGAGTGTTTTCTCAGCAATCGGCTTTTTCTTAGCCTTCATGATGTTTGGCAGAGAAGCGTAGCGTGGCTCGTTCAAACGCAGGTCAGTGGTGACGATTGCCGGCATGCTCAACTTAACAGTCTGCAGACCACCGTCGATTTCACGGGTAACGTCTACAGTGTTTTCGCCAAGGTCAACCCTGGAAGCGAATGTGCCCTGTGCCCAGCCCAGAAGTGCAGCAAGCATCTGACCAGTCTGGTTGCAGTCGTCATCTATCGCCTGTTTGCCGAGGATAACGAGACCCGGCTCTTCTTCCTCAACAATGCCTTTGAGAACCTTAGCAACTGCAAGGGGCTCGACGATGTCGTCGGTCTGAATGAGGATACCGCGGTCAGCGCCCATTGCGAGGCCGGTGCGGATCGTTTCTGTCGCTTGTTTAGGGCCGATGGAAACGACAATAATTTCAGTTGCTTTGCCAGCTTCTTTCAGGCGAAGAGCCTCTTCAACGGCGATTTCGTCGAATGGGTTCATGGACATTTTGACGTTTGCCAGTTCAACGCCGGAGCCATCCGCTTTCACGCGAACTTTTACGTTATAGTCAACGACCCGTTTTACGGGCACGAGAATTTTCATATTCCTAGAACCTCCACTAGAAATGCAGGGGATTTTGCATCGCCACCAAGTTGATAAGACACAGCTTCCGCCGGGCTACCAGAGCCAAAAGGGAATGCAATTTGCATTACAATTGCGGTGACCGTACTGAGCAAATTTTGGGCTGTCAACGATCGCCTAGGGTAAATAAGTATTGGGTTTCAACCAATGTATAAGGCCAGTGGCCTTATGGTGTAGATAGTTATCCAAAAGTGTTGATAGTTTACCTATTCGTCAAGAGGTAATGATCAGTTTTCACATTAGAAAATACTATCTGTTTTTACCCGCTACCCACAAAACGTCGCCTTCGCCTTTCAGGTTTGCATAGCGCGACGCAACGAAGAAGAGGTCGGAGAGGCGGTTGAGGTACTGCAGAGCTTGTTTGTTGACCTTCTCTTTTTGAGAGAGTGCAGCAACGAGACGCTCAGCGCGGCGAGAGACTGTTCTGGCTTGATGTAAGTGCGTTGCCAGCGGTGATCCACCTGGTAATACAAACGATTTCAAAGGTGTAAGCTCTACATTCATCTGGTCTATAGCGTCTTCCAGAGCGCTTACCTGATTGTCTGTAATGCGCAGTGGTTCATATCCGAGGCCTTCGCCAGTGTCTGGTGTTGCCAGATCTGCTCCAAGATCAAACAGGTCGTTCTGGATGCGACCAAGTAGTTCGTCCAGCACCGGCATTTCCTTGGATGCGTGCAGGCGGACTATGCCAACGACTGAGTTGGTTTCATCAACGGTTCCGTAGGACTCGATGCGCAGATCGTGCTTGTGTCTGCGCTCTCCACTACCAAGGGCAGTGGTGCCGTCATCGCCAGTCTTTGTATAGATCTTATTCAAGGTGACCATAGTGTACCGTCCCAAACCAAAATCAGGATGTGCTTGCAAAGTAAACAGATAGCATAATCAATATGATAGCCGCAAACTGCAGTAAAACGCGATATCTCATCAGCTTTTGCGAGCGGTTTGGATCTCCACCGCGCATCATGTTCCAGAGACCGAGCGCGAGGACCAGAGCGACGGCGAAAAGAGCAATAGGAACTAGAGTGGCAACAATACCGCTCATCAAAATCTCCAATAATTAAATGCCTCAATTGAGGTGTTGGACTAATTCAGAACTACAATAGAGGCATTCAGTATGGTTGCAAAGCTAACCCACAGGAGATAGGGCAAATATAACCATGCTGCAAAGATCTGTGCTCTAAAAAACAGACGGAATGTGAAATAACTTAGCGAAAGTAACGAGATAACGACAATAAGGCCGAGCGTTGGGTTTTGCTGTCCAAAGAACGCCCAGGACCAGATTCCGTTTAAAAACAGCACTATGACAAAGGTCAGTTGAATGCTGGTTTTTGCGGGCGGTTTGGCTGAGTCTTTAGTGCAAACCTGTTGAAACTCAGTGGCCAGCCAGATGCTAACGGCCAGGAGTGTGTAGAGAACGCACCATACTGGGGCAAAAATCCAATCAGGTGGATTGAAGGACGGTTTGTTAAGAGAAGCGTACCATTCCGGGATTGCCGGCGCGGTGACAATGCCGCCGTAAGCTGCTGTTGCATAACACAAAAGCCCCCATCCAACGAGACGACTCCAGACAACTCTGTTCTTTAACCTGGCTTTTGTGGTGTCGCTTAAAGGCACAGAAATTCCTTTTTTGAACAGTTTTGCGTAAAAATGCGTTTTTTGCGCATATTCCGCGTTGGTTTGCGTTGTTACGTCAGCTGGCCGTGTAACGATGTATCAGGCGCTCTACACAGCTTGCATTTTTCTAAAATATCACGCTAGATATTTAATAGGTCGTTTTTCTCTCTTCAAAGCTTTTTCCATGACACAGCAAACTGTCCCTGGTGCGTACGATGTGAATCTTATTCGCGGCGTCTTCTTTCTACAACCTATAGCGCTTGGAGCCTGGTTTCCACGCATCGCAGAAATTCAGCAAAGACTGCAGGTGGGCGAAGGGGAGTTCGCACTTGCACTGGTTGGCATGCCGGCTGGGTTGCTTTTCATGCTGATGTTTGCAGGTCGGCTGACGGAGAAGTTTGGTGCACGCCAGCTTTTGGTTACGGGGCTGTTTGCGTTCATCTGTTTGATGCCCTTACCGACATATGCAGAATCTGTTTTGCAGCTGTTTATCTATCTGGCTGTTGTCGGCAGTTCGCTGGCGTTTGCAGAACTTTGTATGAACGTGATTGCGGATAAGACCGAGCGGAAGAGTGGGCAGCTGATCATGTCGGGTTGTCATGGCTTGTGGAGCCTTGGTGTGCTGGTGGGAAGTCTGATCAGCTCCGGCTTTTCCTGGGTTGGCTATGGTCCGTCAGAGAGTATCCTGATGGCAAGTGGCATGGCGTTGTTGCCAGCATTGCTTACTTCTTACAGCCTTGCAGAAGGACGGGAGCCGGATATAGCAGAGAAGTCCGAGAGTCGCTTCCAGATGCCGGGCGGTGCGCTGATTGCTGTTTGCTTCTTTGCGTTTGGCATCACGATGACAGAGGGTGCAATTGCGGACTGGTCTGCAATTTATGTGACTGATCTGTTTGATCTGTCAGCTGGTTACGCCGGTATTGCCTATAGCGCTTTTGCTCTGATGGTGACATTCGGACGCTTGACCGGAGACTGGTTGCGATCTCGTATTGACGTCCAGATCGCAGCTGCCGGAATTGTTATCATCGCTCTCATTGGCGTCGGTATTCTGGTGATTTCGCCAAACTATGCGGTGTCATTGCTTGGTTTCGGGCTGGTCGGGCTGGGCGTTTCCGGTGGCTTTCCACTGGCTGTTACCGCTGCTGCTGAAAAACCGGGTCGCTCTGCGGCAATCAATGTAGGCCTGATGACCCAGATCGCACTTGGCGGTTTCCTCGTTGGCCCTCTCGTCATCGGCTACGCTGCTGATCACCTCGGCATCCAGGGCGGCTTTATGCTGATGATCCCGGCCCTTGTGTTGAGTTTAATGATGAGCAGGTCACTGATTAAGCGGGGGCGATAGTTAAAAGCCTGGGTTTCTCCGGAGTTCTGGCAGGATTTGTCTCTTTATGATGTTTAACCAACATTGCGTTCTTGCTTACGGAACTGGTTTGGGGAGCAGGTGTACAGGCGTTCGAACTCACGGTAAAAATTGGAGCGCGTGAGAAAGCCTGACTGCTCCAAAATACTTTTCACGCTCAAGTTCGTTGACTGAAGTAGTTTTGCTGCATGGGCGAGGCGCATGTTATTGACGTATTGTGAGACGTTCAGGCCCTGAGTTTGGTTGATCGCTTCAGAGAGTGTGCGTGCCGGGACATGAAGGCGGCGGGCGAGGCGGTCCAGTGTTAGCTCTGTATCAAGGTAGAGTTGCTTTTCCGTAAGGAGCGAGCGAGTTTCTTTTTCCAGCGCTACAAAATTTTGCTCAAGTTCAGGGACTACCGGCTTTGACAATGGTGCAGTTTGCCGGATGTTCTTAAAGAACATAAAAATTACTGTTACGAGTCCAGCGAGAACAGCCACTGAACCTGCAGATATGAGTAAAATGGCTTCCTCTTGGCGTCCCATGGCGAAATAGACTGCGATAATCAGGTCAACAACTGACATGAGGAAGAGTACGCCTGCCGCCCATGCAATCCAGACCTGAACCTGAGTTGCCGTTCCGATTGGTGCCAGTGCGATCTGGTCTTCACCGCGTCTTCGGTAAACCAGCAATGACACAGAATAGAACAGGTAACTTGCGCTGATTAGCAGGTCGATCAGCATCAGATTTTCAGACCAGACCTGAAATGCAAAAACTATAAGAGTAGCTGCTCCCAGATGAACTGAGGCCATCTGCATGACTCGCTTTGCAGTGTAAAAGAATGCAGAGAATCCTAAAAATACAACGGGTCCGGCAAATATGGGAATAGCTCTTTGAAGTACTGTGAACTGCTCAAATCCATAGCCGAACCGCAGCCCTGTCAGGAGTGTTCCCAGTGCAATTACTGCAAATGTCACGGTGAAGAAAATACGTGCCATAGCGTTTTCTCTGCAGGCTTGCGACACCACAATGCAGGCAGTTACAGAGAGTGCGAAGGCTAAAATTGGCAGAGGCAAACTATACATAGGTGCGTTTTGTGTCCTGTTTTCCGTTTGGTTTGTCCTGAAACAGTTTTGAGGACAGCTCTGGAAGTGCCCGACTCTTGCTTTGTAGAGAGCGATTTTTAAGTTGGAAAGCATAAATCTGCAAACCGGAGTTTTCAAATGAAGTTTTTTACAACCATCGGCATGATGATGGCAATGATTATGACTGCCGCCGGAGCCGTTGCAGGCTCTTATGAAACGGGGCAGAGGCAACTGAATATTCTGGATTTGAAGGGAGACCGTCATATTGATGGTTTTCTTTGGTATCCAACCAATGAGCGTGAGGGAAAAGTGCGGGCGCATGGGAATGTGGTTTGGGAGCCTGTTACGGTTATTCCTCATGCGGCGCCGGCAGCATGCAAAAGGCCGCTGGTTGTTTTGTCCCACGGGATGTTTGGTAATGCGCGCAATCAGGCCTGGCTTGCAAGGAAGCTTACTCAGGCGGGCTATATCGTTGCTGCGATTAACCATCCGGGGATGTCGACTTTTCAACGTGATCCAACACACCGGCGAGAGCTTTGGCAAAGGCAAAAGGATATCTCACGCACGATTGGACATGTGATGGCTCTGGAAGGTATTGGAAAGCAGGTTAATCCTGATCGGATTTTTATGGCCGGGCATTCGCTTGGCGGTTTTACGGCAGTAGCCCTTGCCGGTGGGCGTTTTGATCCGCAACGAGTTGATGCTTCTTGTAAAGTGCAGCCGGAAGAGGTGGTTTGCGACATGCTTAATGATTGGGATGTTGCAAAAACGCCTGAAGACAGAATTGAAATGGCGAAAGACCTTTCCGATCCGCGTATCGCTGGTTTCGTGGTGTTTGATTTGGGTGGAACCCAGACATTTTCTCCAGAGAGTTTAAAGGCGATAGATCGCCCCATGTTTGTGATCGGGGCACCTATGGACATTCATGGGTTAAATCTGGATGTTGAGTCGCGTGCACTGCGTGATGCGACTGCTAAAGGGGTTGTTCGTTATATGGAACCCAAGACACTCGCACATTTCGATTTTCTGGGTGTATGTACAGACCGTGCGCTTGATCTTCTGAAAGAAGAAGAGCCAGATGATGTGTTTGTGTGCGTTAACGGCCAGGATGAGCGCCGGGCAAAACATGAGATGATTGCCGAAGAAACACTGGTGTTTCTTGCTGGCATTGGCAAGTGATACTGCTTGCTCAAAGGGGTGTTCAGCGCTCCTCTGACTTCGCTGATCTCCTCAGGATCACATCCACCAGTGACGTTGGCAGGACGCGACGCAAGAAGCCCATTATGTGGGTTGGACCGGTTACGTAATAACGTGCCCTGGCCTTAGGAGCTTCTATGGCGTGGGTTAGTTTGCTGACGACAGCGTCGGGTTGGAGCTTGAATTTTGTGGTGCCGCCTTTTGAGAGTATTGAGAGGCGGCGATTGTAGCTTTCGTGGAAATGGGAGGCATTTTTAACGTCCTCCCCGATCTCCTCATAGAACATTTTGACGGCGGTTTTTGAGAACTCGGATTGAATCGGACCCGGTTCGATCAAAGAAACCTGTATGCCTGAGCCATGCAGTTCCAGCCGCAGGGTGTCGGTGTAACCCTCCAGTGCGAACTTGGAGGCGTTGTAGGCGCCGCGGTAGTCCATGGCGACGAGGCCGAGGATTGAAGAGCATTGCACGATACGGCCATGGCCTTGTTTGCGCATGATCGGAATGACAAGGCGGGTCAGTTCGTGCCAGCCGAAGAAGTTGGTATCAAACAGGCGGCGCAGAGCATCGGTGGGAAGATCTTCGATGGCACCGGGAAGACCATAAGCGCCGTTGTTGAAGAGCGCATACAGGCGTCCGCCTGTGAGGACCAGAACTGACTCTACGGCGGACTGTATAGATCCGGCATCGCAGTAATCCAGATGGAAGGCATCAAAACCTTCTGAGCGCAGGCGTTCTGCATCCTCCGGCTTGCGACAGGTGGGAAAGACCTGCCAACCCCTGTCTTTTAATATGTGTGCAGCAGAGTAACCAATGCCGCTGGAACATCCGGTGATGAGAATGGAGCGCTTGTCTTTCACAAGAGTACCTGAACGGGCTTAGAGCGGATTACCAAGGAGCAGTTTTGGGGAGGGACCGGCAAGGCCGGCTGCTTCGCCAATGAAGTGCTTTTTCAGGAATGGCATGCGCTCGACAAGACCCAGGCCAAGGTCGCGGACTGCGCGGACCGGATCGATGTTGTTGGAGAACAGGCGGTTTAACACATCAGTGGTCATGCCCATCTGCCATGTGTCGAAGCGGCGCCAGCTCTGGTAGCGCTCCAGAATGTGTTCTGCACCAATATCAAGGCCAAGGCGATGGGCGTCTACAAGCACCTCTGAAAGGGCAGCAACATCTTTGAAGCCGAAGTTGAGACCCTGACCAGCGATTGGGTGGATGCCGTGAGCGGCATCGCCTGCCAGTGCAAAACGGTTGGAGACGAATGAGCGCGCCAAAACAAGGTTGAGCGGGAAAGCCTGACGCGGACCATCCAGTTTAAGCTTACCCAGATGATGACCGAAGCGGCGTTCCAGTTCGATTTCGAAGGTGAATGCATCGCCATTGACCAGACGGTTGGCATCGGCTGTCTTTTCAGTCCAGACGATGGAGGAACGGTTACCTTTCAAAGGCAGGACAGCGAATGGACCGGATGGCAGGAAGTGTTCTTCTGCGCGGCCATTATGTGGGCGCTCATGCGCAACGGTTGTGACGATGCCGCTTTGATTGTAGTTCCAGCGGTTGCATTGGATGCCTGCAAGGTCGCGGAGTTTGGAGCGCACGCCGTCAGCCGCCACGATCAGACGCGACTGGATCGTTTTGCCGCTGCCGAGTGTGATGTTGACGTGGGCCGGCTCGAAAGTGAAGTCTTTGACATTGTCGGGCGCGAAAATATGAACGCCTGCATCTGTGGCTGCATCATGCAATGCGCCGACCATATGATTGTTCTGAACCATGTGGGCAAATGGTTCACCCTCATCAACATCCCCGGAAAATGTCAGAAAGACAGGACGCACACTGTCATGCAGTTTGCTGTCTGTGACGATCATTTGGGTAATCGGCTGGGTTTCATCTTCGAGTTTGTACCAGATGCCGAGCTGATCAAGCATGCGAACGGCACCTGCAGCGATGGCTGAAGACCGGGGGTCGTTCCCGATTGCTGAGCGTGGGCGCAGGTCTACGAGTGCAATTTTCATGGAAGGTTCTGACTGCTTCAAAGCAAGCGCGAGCGATAGTCCAACATACCCGCCGCCGCCAATAGTGACGTCATAAAGATCTTCCGTGGCAGTCTGTTTCTTGCTCATAGAATTCGTCCCTGTAATCGCTCAGTTAGCCCAATTAACCGTTGACACTACCGATATAGCGCCACACTACTCACATGCAATCGAAATCACTAATAAATAGGTTTGTCTGTAATGGCGAAGGCTGTTGAAAATCTGCTGGACCTTCTGGATCTTGAGAAATTAGAGGAAAATCTGTTTCGTGGCGTTAGTCCGCAAAGCGGGTGGCAGCGTGTGTTTGGTGGACAGGTGATTGGTCAGGCCCTTGTTGCAGCCTCCCGTACGGTTGGCGCGGAACGTCAGGTCAATTCGCTGCATGGATATTTTCTGCGGCCGGGCGATCCGAAATTGCCAATCATTTATGAAGCAGATCGTATTCGTGATGGTGGCAGCTTTACAACACGACGGGTTGTGGCGATCCAGCACGGGCAGGCAATCTTCTCCATGTCCGCTTCCTTCCAGCGCGTTGAAAATGGGATGGAACATCAGATCGATATGCCGGATGTGCCGATGCCGGAAGACCTGATGCCGATCTCTGAAATCTCCGGGGAACTGATCTCAAAAGCACCGGAGGCCGTTCAGCAATACTGGAAGCGCGAGCGACCGATTGAGCTGCGTCCATTGGATTTGGGGCAATATTTTTCCCGGAAAAAGCAAGAGCCGGTTCAGCATGTATGGGTACGGGCGGCATCAAAGTTGCCGGATGATCCACGTATCCACCAGTGTGTGCTGGCATATGCCTCTGATATGACGCTTCTGGATACGGCGCTGTTCCCGCATGGCATCAACGTGTTTGTACCAAATCTTCAGGTGGCAAGTCTGGACCACGCAATGTGGTTCCACAGTGACTTCCGTTTTGATGAGTGGCTGCTTTACACACAGGACAGTCCGCGCTCAGCTCGTGGCCGTGGCTTTAGCCGTGGCAGTCTTTATACGCGCGAGGGTGTGCTGGTTGCCTCTGCCGTTCAGGAGGGTCTCATGCGGATGCGAGAGCGTCCTGTTCCGGGTAAAGACTAAGAAAAGAGGCGGTAATTCGCCTCTCTTTTCCTGGTAAAATTTTATGATCTGTAGCTTTCGAGTGCGGCTTTAGCCTTATCTTGACGCACCAAATCAGCCAGCTCGGTGGTCACGACACGCCGTCCGACAGGCCAAAGTGAAATTGCGGCCAGCTTGAAGGCCTGGACCCCAAATGGAATGCCAATAAGCGTGATGCAGTTTAGCAGACCAGCTATCAGATAAGCGAGGGATAGCGAAATACCGAACGGGAGCCAAAGAATGTTAAATATGAGGCCAATAGTACCTGTCAAAACAGTAGTTGTTGTCGCTTCTTTATTGTCCAGATCACGAATGTGAACGACGTCCTTGCCAAATGGCCAGGCTGACAACTTAGCCATTTCGATTGCTGCCTTTGTATAAGGCAAACCGATAATTGTGATCGCAAACAGAGCGCCGTAAAATAGCCACATAAGGGCTAGTAACCAGCCCCCAAAAACGAACCAAATTGCATTACCGGCGTAGCGCATTTTCCATCCTCCAAATTGCAAAGTACATAACATAGTAATTTAACTAAAAGCCAATAAAGTTATAATATATTAAGCAACTATCTCAAGTGTAATTCGGGATTGGTCCGGAATTTGTTGCCGGTGAGTGCTAAGGGGTACCTTTCTGCCCGGCCAGCGCTGCATTTACCAATGCAAAGGCTTCAGGGGCTGCCCAGTCGGCGGGCCCGAACATGGTGCCGATTTCGCAGCCGTCTGCACCAATCATGATTGTGCTCGGCAGGCCTGGAGCTTTGCCTTTTGTGCGCAGGTCGTTGAAGGTCTTCATGGTGTGGTCTGAGAAGTACGTCAGATCCTTTACACCGATATCACTCAGGAACTTCAGGGGCTTTGGGTTGTTTTCGCCGCGGTCCATGTTAACAGCGACGACGCTGAACTCTTCGCTGCCGGCTTCACGCTGGAGTTTGTCCAGATGAGGCATTTCTTTGCGGCATGGGGCGCACCATGTGGCCCAGAGATTGAGCAGTTTGGTGCCTTTCAGGTTTGCCATGGTGATCAGATTGCCGTCAGCATCATTAAATTTCAGCTGAGAAAGATTCAAAGGCTTCTCTGAAGGCAGGAAAGCGGCTACTTCGCCTGTGGTAAAACTCTTGAGTTTTTTTGCTGTATTCATTGAAGAAGAGCAGGCGAGGGCTTGAGGGTCCTCACTTTTTTGCAGATTAAGCGCCAATACAGCTCCGCCTATGACGACAAATCCCGCGAATACTGCAATAAGCCCTTTTCCAGGGCTGAACTTTCCGGTAACTGTCAGTTTCTTCATATTAAACCCAAATCATAATGAGGCTAGACATGAGTAACCGCATGTGGGGAGGCCGTTTTGCGGAAGGGCCGGATGCAATCATGGAAGAGATCAATGCTTCCATTGATTTTGATCGCAAGCTCTACCGACAAGATATAGCCGGGTCCAGGGCTCATGTTAGCATGTTGGCTGCACAGGGCATCGTTAGCGCAGAAGATGCCGAAAAGATAGCTCAGGGTCTAGACACAATTCTGTCAGAGATCGAAGAGGGCACCTTTACCTTCTCTCGTGCGCTTGAAGACATTCACATGAATATCGAAGCGCGTCTGGCAGAACTGATAGGTCCGACCGCTGGCCGTCTTCATACTGCTCGTTCACGTAATGATCAGGTTGCCACAGATTTTCGTCTTTGGGTACGCGACTCTTTGGAGGATCTTGAGGCACAGGTGAGCGACCTGATGCAGGCTCTTGCTGAAAAAGCGGAGGTGCATGCCGCAGTTGTAATGCCGGGCTTTACCCACCTTCAGTCCGCGCAACCAGTGACTTTCGGCCATCATCTGATGGCTTATGTTGAAATGTTCTCCCGCGACCGCTCTCGCCTGCGGGATGCGCGTGTGCGCATGAATGAGAGCCCACTGGGTTGTGCGGCGCTTGCTGGTACGTCTTTCCCGATTGACCGTGAGATGACGGCGGCAGCGCTTGGGTTTTCCCGCCCGACGGCAAACTCTCTGGATGGTGTGTCTGATCGTGACTTTGCGATTGAAGCGCTGGCGGATGCGTCCATCTGCGCGATGCACCTGTCTCGTCTGGCAGAAGAGATCGTGATCTGGTGTTCTGCTCAGTTTGGTTTCATCAGGCTATCCGACAGGTTTTCGACAGGTTCTTCCATCATGCCGCAAAAGAAGAACCCGGATGCTGCTGAACTGATCCGTGCGAAAACTGGCCGTATCTATGGTGCGCTGAATTCTCTTCTCGTAATGATGAAGGGTTTGCCACTGACTTACTCCAAGGACATGCAGGAAGACAAAGAGCAGGCGTTTGATGCTTTACCGAACCTGTCTCTGGCTCTGGCAGCGATGACCGGGATGATGCGTGACCTTGAGCCAAATGTGAAGGTGCTGAAAAAAGCAGCAGGTTCCGGCTACTCCACGGCGACTGATCTGGCGGACTGGTGTGTACGCGTGACTGGAATGCCATTCCGCGATGCTCACCATGTAACAGGTGCACTTGTTAAGATGGCTGTAGATAAACGTGTAGACCTGCATCGCCTGACTCTGGAAGAGATGCAGAGCGTTGAGCCGATGATCACGGATGATATCTACAGCGTTCTTTCTGTTGATAAATCTGTTCGTAGTCGTGTCTCTTATGGTGGCACCAGCCCGGTGAATGTGCGCAGGCAATCCCGCCGTTGGCTCAAGCAGCTCGAGCTTGAGCAGAAGACGGAAAAGTAAGTCTGTTCTACGGATGATCTTGCAGTCACCGTTGTTACGGTGCAGAAATAAAACTGAGAGTAGGCTCGGCTTCGCCCGAGTCAGTCCTTAGGTTGAAATTCTGATTTTGAAAGATCATCCAGACTGGAGCAGAAAAACATGAGCTCGCAAGGCATGAAAGACATTACAAAAAGCCATAGTTCCAGGCTTTTGATTGGCCTCATAATTGTTTCACTCGGTCTGAGTGTTTCCGCTTGCGGGCGTAAAGGACCTTTGGAAACGCCAAGCCATGCCCGGGCGACTGCAGACGGTACACCGCCATCCCTGAAGGATGCACCTGCACCGGAAATTCCAGATGAAAAAGATGAAAGTCTGTTCCTGGATCCATTAATCGGTGCGGATGAGGATGATCCCGACTTTAATTTCTAGACCAGTTTGCCAGACCTGAGAGAGAGGGATGGCGCAGAGGGCTTACATTGCATTACTTTGAATTTAAGGATGGTGTGCTTCACGCCGAAGATGTTGCGCTGACTGAAATTGCAGCGGAAGTTGGAACGCCATTTTACTGCTATTCCCGCGCAACATTTGAGCGTCACTTCAAGGTTTTTGACGGCGCGTTTGATGGAACAGACCACCTGACCTGTTATGCTATGAAGGCGAATTCCAACATCGCTATTCTGACAGTGCTGGCTAAACTGGGTGCTGGCGCGGACGTTGTTTCTGAAGGGGAACTGCGCCGTGCGCTGAAAGCGGGCATTCCTGCCGATAAGATCGTGTTTTCCGGCGTTGGCAAGACCCGCAAGGAAATGCGCTTTGCGCTGAATACCGGCATCCTGTGCTTTAACGTGGAATCTGAGCCTGAGCTGAAGCGGCTTTCTGCCGTTGCTTCCGGGATGGGCAAAGTTGCGCCGGTTTCTCTGCGCATCAACCCGGATATTGATCCGAAAACACACGCCAAAATCTCTACTGGTATGGCTGGTAGTAAATTTGGTGTTTCTCTGGAACGTGCGCGTATCGTTTACAATGAAGCCGCACAGATACCGGGATTGAAGATTACCGGTATGGATGCGCATATCGGATCACAGATTACACAGCTTGAACCGTTCGATCGCGCTCTGGAACGTCTGGGTGAACTTATTGGTTTGCTAAAAGATGATGGCATTGAGATTGAGCACCTTGATGTGGGCGGCGGTCTTGGTATTCCTTACGGTGGCGGTATCGAAGCGCCGCTGCCAACAGAATACGCAAAGATTGTTCGAAAGCATATAGAGCGTCTTGGTGTGAAGCTGATCACTGAGCCGGGTCGTCTGATTGCCGGAAATGCAGGTATTCTCGTTACCGAAACAATTTACCGCAAAGAGGGTGAGGCCAAGAACTTCGTGATCGTGGATGCTGCGATGAACGATCTGATCCGGCCGACTCTTTATGAAGCACACCATGACATTGGTGCGGTGAGTGAAGAGCGCCAGAACGGTGAGCAGGTGATAGCGGACATTGTTGGTCCTGTTTGCGAGACGGGTGATTATCTGGCGCGGGACCGCGAAATGCCGAAATTTGAGGAAGGCGATCTGCTGGCTGTTTATTCTGCTGGTGCTTATGGGGCGACTCAATCCGGTACCTACAACACGCGTCTTCTGGTGCCTGAAGTTTTGGTTGATGGCCAGAAATTTGCAATTATCCGTCAACGTCCGAGCTACGATGAGTTACTAAATCAGGACATTGTGCCGAACTGGGTTGAAAAGACTTAACTCTGTTTGAAAGCCCCTTAGGTTTGCCAGATTGCTGATGTACGTTAATAGCCGTATGCTCAAAAGAAAAAGCGGGCGGCGATTAGCGAGGCCTTTGTGACGCATCAAAATAAAAATGGCGGCAATAAAAACCTGAAGAATGCCATAGCCCCTGCAAGTGAATTGCGAGCGCATAAGAAGCCTTATGGTGAAAAAACCGGGCTATCGGGTCTGTGGCAATCCCTGTTTTCTCAAAGATTATCCTACCGATTGAAAAGGCTGGCTTTTAAAGCGCAGCTCTATTTGTTTTGGGAGCGGTTCTGGCCTGCCATTCAGGTACCGCTTATTGTGGCCTGCCTGTATGTTGCCGTCAGTTTTCTTGGGTTGTGGCAGCTGCTTGGGTTCTATGGCTCTGCATTTGCTTCCATTCTGTTTCTTACAGTTTTCATCTGGTGCTGTTACCCGCTTTTACATCTGAGGTTTCCTGATGAGGCGGAAGGTTTGCGCAAGGTTGAGGTTGCCAGTGATCTGCCGCACCGACCTTTGCTTTCCTACAGGGATGAGCAGGCGACGGGGATGGATGACGAAGAAGCGCTGGCGCTTTGGTCTGCACACCAGCAACGGTTGCGTGAGCTGCTTCAGAACCTGCGGGTTGGCGGTGTTAATCCGCGTGGCTTTACCAGGGACCCTTATGCTCTGCGGGTTGTTGCAGCTATGATGCTTGTGGTGGGCTACTCCGTTTCGGATTCGAACCGGTGGTCCAGCCTTTTAACTCCCTTTCTGGTGCAAAGTGCTGGCAGTGTGTTCCCGGCGCGTATTGATGCGTGGGTGACGCCACCTGCTTACACGGGAGAGGCACCTGTTTTCCTGAGCGGAGATGCCAATAAGCTGCGTGATGCGCGTGATGCACTTTTCATTGCCAGTGGCAGTGAGGTGTTGGTACGGGCTCAGGGGGCGGGTGAGTTCTCTGTTGTATATTTTTCACGCCGTGGGCAGGAAACTTTGGAACCGGAACGTGTGCAGCCGAGAGCAGGGGAAAGTTCTGATAAGCTGAAGACCACCGAATGGCGCTTTCCGTTGAACTCAAGCGGGCGTTTGCAGGTCCTTCAAAATGACTCTCCCAAATATTCCTGGAAGATTGCGATAAGACCAGACCTGCCGCCGCGCATTCGTTTGTTTGATGATCCGGAAGAGCAGCTTTCGGGCAGTCTCAAGCTTACTTATCTGGTGCAGGATGATTACCGCGTGATTTCTGCCGAAGCCATTATGGAGAAAGTTCAGCGTGAGGGTGAGGAAAAAAAGGGCCGGTCACTGGTGGAGCCGCCACGGTTTAACCTGAGCTTGCCGCCCAAAGATTCCAGAATGGCTGTCGGGCAAACCTTTCAGGATCTGACGGCCCATCCGTGGGCTGGGTCTGAGGTTGCCCTTGTGCTTGTTGCTCGTGATGAAGCAGAGCAGGAAGGGCGCTCTCAACCTGTCTATATCGAGCTCCCGGAACGTCAGTTCAATAAACCTTTGGCGCGTGCGGTTGTTGAGCAGCGGCGCAAACTGGCGGTGAACGCTGAGAGCCATCCGCAGGTGGTTGATGCGCTGGATATGCTTATGATCGCGCCGGAACGCTACATCAACGATGCGGGGTCCTATCTGCCTCTGCGCTTTGCTTACGGCGAGCTGGTGGCAGCTGATACGGATGAGCAGCTGACGGCCATGTTGGATGTGCTGTGGAATGTGGCGCTGACGATTGAGGATGGTGGCTTATCTGCCGCTGAGCGGGCCTTGCGTGAAGCGCAGGAAGCTTTGCGGCGGGCTCTGGAGCAGGGGGCATCAGAGCAGGAAATCGCTGAGCTGATGAGTGATCTTCGTAAGGCACTGGATGATTACCTGAAATCCATGGCGCAACATATGCGTGAGAACCCACAGCTGCCTGGGCAGATGCCGATGGATGAGAATTCGCAGCAGATCACTCCTCGCGATCTGGATGACATGCTTCGCCGTATGGAGGAGTTGGCGAAAATCGGTTCTCTGGAAGCTGCACGGGAGCTTCTGGCGCAAATGCAGCAGATGCTGGAGAACATGCAGAACGCGCAGCAGCAACAGGCGCCGAGCAAGCAGCAGCAAGAGATGTTGCAGGCTTTGGAAGACCTGGGCGAGATGATTCAGAAGCAGCGCAATCTGTTGGATGAGACACATAAATACGATCAGAACAGCCAGCAGCGCAATCCAAATCAGCACAATGACCAGCAAAACAAACTTGGTCAAGGCGGTGAGACGGGTGATGAGGAGGCGCAACAGGCCTTCCGTCAGTTGCAGAAGCAGCAGCGAAATCTTTCTGATGAACTGCAGAAACTGCTTGATAGCATGGCAAACAATGGTGCCAGCCCGAGTAAAGATCTGGATAGCGCCGCCAGCTCTATGGAGGATGCTGGTGAGGCGCTTGGAGCTCAACAGGCGGATGAGGCTGTCTCCGAGCAAAGTCAGGCTCTGGAATCCCTTCGCAAAGGTGCTCTGCAGCTCGCAGAGCAGCTTGCCGGACAAACTGGCGGGCAAGGCCAGGTAAACAATTCTCCGCTTAACGAAGACCCGCTTGGCCGGATGCGCCGTATTGAGGGGCCGGAGTTTGGCAGTCAGGTAAAAGTGCCTGATGAGATTGAGGTTCAGCGAGCGCGGCGTATTTTGGAAGAGTTGCGGCGCCGGCTTTCCGATCCAGACCGCCCACAGCTTGAGCTGGAATATCTGGAACGGCTGATGAAGCGGTTCTGATCAACAATTCCCGGATGTTTTAATAAACACTCAGAAAACCGGAATGATAGCTCTTGTGGCAGGAATTATCAGCAAACGGCGTGGTACAGCAGTCTGTGCCGCAAATTGCTTTGCCATTTTTGTCCTGGCTGCGGCCTGTTCTGTCTTTTCTTCAATCTGCTCTGTCAATCAGCATTGAAAATTGACCCACCTTTTGCATTCGGAACTGACCCACCCTGCTGGTGTAAAAGGCCCGGTTTGCGGGCGCTTGCAGACCAGGCCCTTTCGTTTTCTATGGTATTATGAGGACGCTTTTGACCGGGCAAAGCGGTATGAATCATTGCGGGTTTCAGGGAGAGTGCAATGATGGGTAATGCGGTCCGGCAATGCTGTTGTCATTTTGGCATCGCCAAAGACGCTCACCCCTTCGTTAAAGGCAAGACTGGTTTTACATATGATGGAAGTGGTCTCGTAAAGTTTTCCGATCAGATGGAACAGCCTGGCCCCTGAAGCGGGACACTTTCCCGGTGTCAGATTATAGCTCATAACAATATCCTGTATCTACCCCTTTGACATTTCATCAGGATCACAGTTTCGCGGCAACCAGAGCCGCAATCGTCCATTAGCATTTTCAACCCGCCTTTTGCGGGAGGCGTAGGCATCACAGAACCAGGTGCTCATACCCGACTTGTTTTGAGGAGCGTAAGGAGGGCAAACTCTGTGCCGTTATCAAAGGTGATGGACCTGCGACATCCCTTGTCCAGGCGGGACAGGATACTAAGCATGGCCCCGGCTGTCTTTTCAGCCGATTTGGTTTGCAACCGTGTCACCAGGGTGACCCGCGATTTTCGCTCATGCAGTACAAGAACCGGCCGTGTCCGGTTACAGATGATCAGATCGCCTTCCCAATGACCCGGTTCTTCTCTTGTTTCAATATCCTGGGACCTGTCATGTATAGACTTCCGGTCTTTGATTTTGTAGCGCGAGGACCGGGAATTGAAGGGGCTTCGGTGCTGGCGCCGGGGTGCAGATATAGCCATAACGGACGCGTTTTCTGACTGATCCTGTATATGAACCTGTAGATGGTCTCAGGGCAAAGACCTGTAGTTTTTCATCCGCTTCGGGGATTGCGTTATAGCGCTGAGCGAAGCCCCCGCTGCCCTCATTGACCCGGTCTGGTCTCTATCATCACAACTCAAATATTTGTAGTGTGCCATTGCTACGTCCCATACTTGGATTGAACACCATGGCCAATATTACGTGGCCAGGAGGCGTTGCACTTAACTATAGAGCTCACGGTGTGTTACCATATGGGTAACTTGCTCATGGGTGCTGGATGCACTTTGGGTGTGGAGTTTGGTTTGGGAGGGCCATTTCAATGGAATTTTTTGACCCTATATCGTATGCGGTGCCGATTTTTATCATTCTCATGATTGCAGAAGGGGTGACTTTAAAGCTGCGGGGTATTGATGGTTATGATGTTAAAGACACGTTCTTCAGTCTGGCAATGGGGATCGGCAGTCTCGTTGCCGGGGTCGCATTTGGCACATCAATGTCTTATGCGGCGCACAGCTGGGTTTATGGCTATCGTCTTATTGAGACAATCCCTACCAACTGGTGGACTATCCTGATTTGTTTTTTGCTCTACGACTTCGCCTATTACTGGAAGCACCGCTTTGGCCACGAATATCGGTGGTTTTGGGCGAGCCATGTAAATCACCATTCTTCCCAGCGATATAATCTTTCAACAGCACTGCGCCAGACGTGGACCGGGACAATCACACTGGCGTTTATTTTTGGTTTGCCCATAGCGTTACTTGGCTTTCAACCGGAGATGATATTCTTCGTTGCAGCCTGGAATTTGCTTTACCAGTTCTGGATTCATACTGAGCTGGTTGATCGTATGGGGCCGTTGGAGAGGGTCTTTAATACGCCGAGCCATCATCGTGTCCATCACGCAACGAACCCGAGATACCTGGATTCAAACTATGCGGGAACGCTGATTATCTGGGATCGGATGTTCGGGACGTTCAGCCCGGAAGTTACAGAGGACCCGCCGCGATACGGCATTGGCAAAAACCTTGAGACCAGCAATCTGCTGATAGTGGCATTTCATGAATGGATGGCGATGGTCAGGGATCTTAAGACAGCAAGATCCCTGAGAGATGTCTATGGCTATATGTTCCGTACGCCGGGATGGACGCCTGACGGTTCACGTATGACGACCAGGAAGGCAAAAGCAAACTGGAAGCGGAAGCAGGCGGTGAAGGCGGCCGAACTTAGCGGGCCTGATTAAAGGAAGGTGCGGAGCCATCTGCGTGAAACTAAGTTTCTGTAATTGATGGTGAAACCAGGAATGTTCATGTCGGAATGAGTATGAAGCAGACCAATCATTACTTACAACCAAACGGGGCAATAGCCGCTCGGATATCCTGAAAGCAGCTTTACCGGACTTTATTGACCTTGGCGTGGATGGCGTCCGGATGGAGCATGTTGCGGTCCGGGCAGACTATAATAAAGGGCTGGTTTGTAAGCATTTTGGCTACAAAGAAATGCTGTTTGAAGCTGTGTTGGCCGACTTGCAGAATGAGGAACGGATAGCGCCATAACTGGACCCGAACTACCTGTTTCTGGCGTTGCCTGGGACGTTTCAATTCCGTAGCTCTTGCCGCAGGTAGCAAAGCTGGTGTTTGCAATGAGCCGGGGAGGAGAGGCGTTTCTAAAAGCCTTTGGGGAGGTTCTGTCACCAGGTAAAATGGGAGAGCCGAAGCCCTCCCTCAGATAAAACTTATCAAATCAAACAGAACGCGTTCTAAGAGGCTTTGTTTGATGCACGTTCAGCCCGCTTGCGATCATGCGGGCACAGCAGAGCTTTCCGCAGACGAATGGATACCGGGGTTACTTCCACCAGTTCATCCTCAGCGATGTAAGACAGTGCGCCTTCGAGGCTCAGCTTGATTGGGGTGGTCAACTTAACAGCATCGTCCTTACCGGAAGAACGGATGTTGGTGAGCTGCTTGCCTTTCAGAACGTTCACTTCAAGGTCGTTGCCGCGTGTGTGTTCACCAATGATCATGCCCTGGTACACTTTTGTTCCCGGATCAATCATCATTGGGCCACGGTCTTCCAGGTTGAACAATGCGTAAGGAACAGCATCACCCTGCCCATTGGAGAGCAGAACGCCGGTGTTTCGGCCCTGAATTGCGCCTTTGTAAGGTGCATACTCGTAGAATACACGGTTGAAGATTGCTGAACCGCGGGTGTCTGACATCAGCTCAGCCTGATAACCGATAAGGCCACGGGTTGGAGCGTGGAATACCAAACGGGTGCGACCGCCACCGGAGGGACGCATTTCAAGAAGCTCACCTTTACGCTCGGTGATCTTTTTAACAACAACGCCCTGGAACTCATCATCAACGTCGATGATAACTTCTTCGATTGGCTCAAGACGCTTACCAGCATCGTCTTCCTGATAAACAACGCGAGGGCGACCTACGCAAAGCTCGAAGCCTTCACGGCGCATGTTTTCTATCAGGATTGCGAGAAGCAATTCACCACGACCGGAAACGATGAAGGAATCTGCTTCAGCAGTTTCTTCGATTTTAAGCGCAACGTTACCTTCAGCTTCTTTCATCAGACGCTCGCGGATAACGCGGGACTGAACTTTGGAACCTTCGGTTCCTGCCAGAGGACCGTCGTTGACGCGGAACATCATGGACAGTGTTGGCGGGTCGATTGGCTGCGCCTGTATTGGCTCAGTAACCTGAGGGGCAACGACTGTGTCTGCCACTGTTGCTTTAGTCAGACCAGCAATGGAGACGATATCGCCCGCTTCGCCTTCGGCAATTGCCTGACGCTCAAGACCGCGGAACGCGAGAACTTTGGAGATACGTCCGGTTTCGATCACCTTGCCGTCATGTGTCAGTGCTTTGACCTGCATATTAGGGATCACAACGCCAGAGGCAATGCGGCCTGTCAGAATGCGACCAAGGAACGGATCAGATTCGATTGTTGTTGCGAGGAGGCGAAATTCGCCATCGTCGGATTCCGGCTCTTTTACATGGTCAAGGATCATGTCGAAAAGTGGTGCCATGGATTTCTGGGGGCCTGCCGGCTCCAGAGACATCCACTCCTGCTTTGCAGAACCGTATACGACAGGGAAGTCAAGCTGCTCTTCATTTGCATCAAGAGCTGCAAACAGATCGAACACTTCGTCCAGTACTTCGTCAGCGCGCTGCTCTGGCTTGTCGATTTTGTTGATCGCGACGATTGGCTTCAGGCCAAGCTTGAGCGCTTTACCAAGTACGAACTTAGTTTGCGGCATTGGGCCTTCAGCTGCGTCTACGAGCAGTACAACGCCATCTACCATATGCAGAATACGCTCTACTTCACCGCCAAAGTCAGCGTGACCTGGCGTGTCAACGATGTTGATGCGTGTGTTGTTCCAGACCAAAGAGGTGTTCTTGGCAAGGATGGTGATGCCGCGTTCACGCTCGATGTCATTGGAGTCCATCATGCGTTCTTCGGTGCGCTGATTGTCACGGAAGACGCCGGACTGCTTCAACAGGACGTCGATCAGGGTTGTTTTGCCGTGGTCAACGTGGGCGATGATCGCAATATTGCGAAGTTTCATGGTGGCTCCGTCTGGCCATGGGAAGACGCGGCGTGTGGGAGGATCGTGAGGTGCCCGATCCACGCCTTTGCTTCAATCTGGTTTTCTCTAATGAAAGATGCGCTCTTCTATCCTATTTTTGTGTCAAATCAAAGCATCTTGCTAAAAAACTGCTAAGTATCTAGTCGAGAACATTTTTTTTACAGGTGAGCATTGTTTTTTGGATAAACTATGCTGGAAGAAGACCGCAATTCAGCATCTGTTTAGCCGATAAGTGGCAGTGTGCCCGAAGAAAAATAATGTTAAGCGAAGTTTTTAATGATGTAAGTTGCAGGCACCTTACTCTTCATTCAGGAAATTGTAGTCATCGACCGAAAGTAGCCCTGACTTCCTCATTAACCGGGAGCGCACATCGACCTCAGCAAGATCGTAGGCATGCATCCATTGACATTCACCCGGGCAGTGACCGACGATGTCATAGTTCTGACCCGAGGTGATGAAG
Source organism: uncultured Pseudovibrio sp. (assembly GCA_947502585.1). GTDB lineage: Bacteria > Pseudomonadota > Alphaproteobacteria > Rhizobiales > Stappiaceae > Pseudovibrio. The sequence continues at coordinate 7,236 of CANNAV010000030.1, read as the reverse complement.
AACTCTTCAAAGGGTTCCAGATTGATAAATTGACCGTTAATGCCTAAAGACATACCCGGGGTCAGGGCGACAAAGATCTCCTCTGCCTCAGCAAACAAATTTCTCCAGATCCGGCCGGGAGAGTCAATTTGGTGGTGAAATGAATAGCCACGTTCGCGAAAGCTTGCTTGCAGCTCCTGTTTTTGTTGTTCAAGGTGAGACAGCTCAGTTAAAAACAAGCAATGCTCCTTCAATTCAGAGTTTAGGTTAACTAATAGGTTATGGGTCAACACCATTCGAAGACAGTTGCTTGACTATAAAAAGGAATATGACAATCTGAGACCATTCAATATCGCTATATTGGGTATTGCAATCCCCAATATTTACGCCAACTTATTCATGGTGGGTGATCAGAAGACAATAGAATACCACCTATGCACGTAATCCCAAAAATTGTTGGAAAACCAATGCAATTTGCAACACAGCAGTGGTTAAAAGAATGGTTTGCCCCACTCACTCTGAGCGAGGGCGTGAGTGCAACCAGACATGAGTTTGTGGAAGTGATTCGCATGACAACCGCGACAAAGCCTCGCGCAGTTATGTATTCCCCAAGCATTCGTATCGTTTTTCAGGGTCTGGTCAGAGGCCATTTGGGTAGCCAGAGTTTCCTCTATTCCCAGCAGAGCTATGCCACGCTCGTTTCTCCGATCCCGCTTGAGATTGAGGTTGTAGAGGCCTCCAGTGAGAAGCCTCTCTATGTTGCCAATTTAGCTATAGATATCAATGTATTGGCGGATCTGCTGTTACTTATCGGGGAGGAGACCACCGAGTTCGGGTATAGTGAAACACCTGGTAGGCCAGCGCCTCTCTCTGAAGAGGCTCTGTTTTCTGTCTGTCGCCTGATTCAAACGCTAAATAGTGAAGAAAAAACGATAATTCTTGCTGATGGATATTATCGCGAGTTCATGTATCACGTGCTAAAGTCAGAGTACGGTGCGAGTCTGAGGGTGCTGTTACAGAACAGTGAGAAGTCTCACGGAATTGCGCGGGTTCTTCAAGTTCTGCACGACGATTTCTCAACGAACCTCAGTGTGGATCAGATGGCAAAGATGGCCTGCATGAGTATTTCTGCTTTCCATGCCGGATTTAAAGGCGCGACCGGTCTTTCTCCGCTGCAGTACGTAAAGTCAATCCGCCTGCATAAGGCGCGGTCTATGATGCTCAGCCAGAACATGAGCGCCAGTCAGGCTGCTTATCGGGTTGGTTATGCGAGTCCATCGCAGTTCAGTCGGGAGTTCAAGCGGTTCTTTGGCAGCTCTCCAACTCAGGAAGCGGCGAAGTTTCGCGTTTTAGCGTAAGGCATGACTCATTCGCTTCGAGATTTTTGACATATGCTCTCTGAAAGGAGTATGCGTATTTTTTGTTGTGTGCTCTACGCAATCTCCCTGGAGATGCTGCGCATCTGGTGATGATCAATAAAACTGGTAAAGCGCATAGGGGGCAGCTCAGTGCCTGGCCTCGGGGTTCGGGAGTGAAAATGGCAAAAGGTACACAAACAGAGCTTCAGCTCTCGGCTGGGCGCACGGCTGTAATTGGCGCATTACTGATTACAATTGGCCAACTTTCCATGACGCTTTATACGCCTGCTCTGCCTACAATAGCGGAGGTGTTTGGGACGACGACTGCTGTCGCTAAGCTTACGCTGACGGTATATATTTAACCGGTTTTACGCTGGCCCAGTTGTTAGGCGGCCCTTTTTCTGATGGTTTTGGCGCCGTCCTGTTATTGCCGGGTTCTTCCGCTTGTTTTTGCTCGGCAGCCTTTTGGCGTGGCTGGTGCCGAATATTAAAATGCTGGTGCCTGGCCGACTGATACAAGGAATTGGCGCTTCCAGTGGAATTGCAGTGGCGCGTGCGATTGTGCGGGATCAGCTTTCTGGTGAGGCTGGTGCGCGGATTATGAATCTGCTGGCTGTTATTCCGGGGATTGGGCCAGCCATTGCTCCGACAATAGGGGCTTTAACGCTCAGCGCATTTGGGTGCCAGGCGATCTTTATTCTGATGGTGATATTTGCCGGGTTCATCTGCTGCTTACGCCCACTATTGTGCAGGAAACCAACTCGTGCCTGGATGTGAAGCTCATACGCCCAGGGTTGATGGCCTCTTTTTATTGGACATTACTGGGGTCCTTTGAGTTCATGCAGCCTCCGTTAATCCTGAGCTTCATCATTGGCGTAATCTACACGCTCTGAACCGTCCTGCCGTTTGTTTTGTTTGAGCAACCTGGGTGGACTGGCGTTGTTTACTGGCACGCAGCTTAAATACCTGAGCTTTTTGAGTGCCCCCAATAGGTGTGTTTGCTTTTGATGCTTCAATGGGGTTACAAGCTCTTTCTATGCGGGGACTGGAGCCGTTTCCCAAGATTGCAGGCGCTGCTTCTTCATTGATGATGTGGTTATTGCAAAGTTCTTGCGCCGTAAGCGGGTTGGGGTGGCAGCAGAAATGAAGTACACCAACCGTTTAAAATCAGCTCCAGTCCATCAATTAGTCAGTACGTTTCAGGCTTAAAGGCAATCTGTATGGATCTAAGGCAGATACCATCATATCTGGTCAGCATGAAGTTACCTGAGTTGTTACCTGCCGGGTCATGATAAGCGTTTGCTTAGCTTTTTAACTGGTGAAAGCTCTCTGGGAAAAGGCGAAATCTCAGGCACCTGATGCGACCGGAAAATACCTGGTTCTTTCAGTGTAGGACTTTGCCAAGCTGCCAGACCGGTCTGTTTCCAGTTTTAACCGGGGCTTTAAACACCTGAATGGTGTGACGCGCGTAAGTGGCTCATGGATGCTCGCCTGGAAAAAGCGAAGGAACTTGTCTTCGAGGGGAAGCTCACTGTACCTGAAATTGCTATGCGCACCGGCTATGCAAATACTAATCATTTCATAAAAGCATTCAAAAACAGCTATGCCGAAACGCCAAAGCGCGCCCGGCTCGGGCACATGTATAGCTTACTGGATTAATTTGTGGGTTAATATCGGCATTTCTGGTGTTTCCTGCGTATAACCACACGTGAGGACTGGTTAGTTTCTTCTTGTTTTTAAAGGAGAACGCTATGACTATCACGGTTACATTGCAAATGAAGATCAAAGAGGCTCGTTACGCGGGATTGAAACAATTTTTACAAGCTAATCTTCCCAATGTACGTGGATTTTCCGGCGCGTTAAACGTCAGTGTCTATTACAATACTGAGCTCGGGATTTGATGTTGTCTGAGGAGTGGTAGTCCAGATAACAGCATCAGTCCTACATTCAGTTTATCTCTGAGAATGGCGTGATGGGCCAGTTGCTGTCCTTCATGCAGGCCCCTCCGACTGTCACTTATTATGAACGCGCTTGGTTATAACGGATAAAGCGTTTTTGTAGTGTTGTTTGCGAATGAGTGATCTGAGAAACATTTGTTGTTACCAGATCACTCGATTTTTGCTGGAAACAAAGGCGATAGGAGGCTATGAGGGGCCAGAAACTGGGAGGGAACCCTTATGGCAGAGTTTAATCATGGTTTGCTGAAAAATTCTCAGCGCCCGCTCGTCATGGGCATATTGAATGTAACTCCGGACAGCTTTTCTGATGGTGGTCAGTTTGATGCACCAGCGGTGGCGCTGGCGCACGCGATTGAAATGGTCGCTGAAGGTGCCGATATCATTGATGTTGGTGGTGAAAGCACACGGCCCGGGGCGACGGTTGTTCAGGAACAGGACGAGATGAAGCGTGTTCTGCCGGTTCTTGAGCTGCTCAAAGAACTGCCAGTGCTGATTTCCATTGATACCTATAAGGCCAGAGTTGCCGCCGAGGCTTGCAAGGCCGGGGCACACATCGTGAATGATGTCTGGGGCCTGCAGAAAGACCCTGAAATGGCTGGTGTTGTCGCGTATGCTGGTGTGCCGGTGATTTTGATGCATAACCGCAATGAGGTGGATGAAGAGCTGGATATCATGAGTGATATCGATCGCTTTTTTGAAAGATCCCTCAAACTCGCATCTGATGCAGGTATTCCCGAAGAGAAACAGATTCTTGATCCCGGTTTTGGATTTGGCAAAACCCTTCAACAGAACTATCAGATCCTGAACCGTCTGTCAGAGCTTAGAAAATTCGGACGGCCAGTCCTTGCGGGAGCTTCTCGTAAACGGATGATTGGATACGTGTTGAATAATGAACCACCGGAGCGTCTGGCTGGGGCGCTTGCGATACATACGCTTGCTCTGCAAAACGGAGCACAGATCCTGCGGGTTCATGATGTGAAACCGCACGCGGACGCAGTACGGATCTTCCAGGCGATGAAGGAATCGGGCGTAAAGTTCGGGAGCCAGGTGCTATCGTGATTCCAATGACGCGGTTTCAACATAAAATGTTATTGGCAGGATCCAGAATATATCAGACCCATTTATAATGCGCTGAGAACGTTTTCTGACGTAAAACCTGATTGGTGTGCCTCATGCACTTCTAAATCTGGGCACAAACCCTTGAATATTACTTGGTTGATTTATTCTCCCCTGCTATACCCACTGATAACTAATTAGGTTTTATTCAGAGTCGAATCATCTGTAGGTAAATATCAGCGCACTCGGTTTCGCGCTATATATTTACTTAGAACTACTTGGAGTCTTGCTCTCAGCAAGGCGATGATTGGACCAATCAAAAGAGGTGGGTCCAGGTGAATAATAAAACAGGCTTTGCGCTGATACTCCTTTTGTTCCTAGTTGGCGTTGTGTTCACAGTTAACCCAAACCCGGAATTATTTCTGGAGATAGGGCCCTTTGAATTAGCTCAAGCCCTGATCATGGTTGCCAGTTCAATTATCTGGGGCAGATTGGCAATCATCGGAAAAAGGCAAAATTTGCAAGGCGATAGCATTCACTACACGATAGCTGCGTTTTTTGCATTGCTTAGTTTTATTGTGGTTGGAAGAGAGACCTCATTCCTGAGAGTTTATGGTGCAGGAGAGAAACTTGAATTGGGACTAATGCTCCTGACCACCGCTATTGCAGTATCAATCCTGAGTTTGCTTTTCTTAAAGTGGCTTCGTGTGCCACGCAGTACCTGGAATACGTTTCGTGATTTTATTTCTACGCCAGGTTTTTTCTGGGCCACTTCCTCCTTTATGCTGATCCTTGCAGGAGATTTTTTTGAAAAGAAAATACTTCCCATACAGTCTAATCTTGTTTGGGAGGAAACATTTGAGCTGATGGGTTATTTTGCTATACTTGTTGCAGCTTTGATTTCTGAGAGGGATGTTGCTTCTCAAGAAGTTTATGAGCAGGAAATTTCTATAAACAAGGCCCTCTCTTAAGAGGGCCTAAATGCAGAAACCATAAAAGCAGCCTATAACCAAAGAATAGCAGGCAGCAGCCAATAATGACACAAGAAAAAATTGTTGCAGCTCTGGGCCTGGGCTCAAATCTTGGCGATACAAAAGCGAATATCGACGGTGCAGTGGCCGCATTGAATGCTGTCCTCGGAATATTGGTTTTGCAGAAATCAGCTGACTACCGAACCCCACCATGGGGGCCTGTTCCACAGGATGATTACCGTAATTGTTGCATTACCGTGGAGACGATTCTTTCTCCACGTGCACTATTGAATGCCAGCCTGGATGTTGAGAGGCAGCTGGGTCGTGTGCGTGATCTACGCTGGGGGCCACGGACCATTGATATTGACCTGCTGATCTATGACCATGCACGCGTTGTGGAAGATGGGCTTCAAGTGCCTCATCCGCGTATGGGTGAGCGTGCCTTTGTGCTTATTCCGCTTGCCGAGATCTGGCCTGAGGCGCCGCTGCCGGGCGGACGTACCGCAGCAGAAGCCCTGGAGACATGCGGAGGAAAAGAAGGCATATACAAGCTGTAGATGCCTTGTCGCCGGTCAGGTGGTTTTCATTCTGGCAACCAGATTATTTTTCAGTACCAGCTGATGATACAGTGATGCCGGTCAAGTCCCAGGTCTGCTGTAAATTCTGATTTCAGGTTTGGCGGGCTGGTCAGATCTGGATGATGTTTTTGTCTTTTTTCTCCTCTTGTCGTAGCGCAATCCACTCATGAAACTCGTCCATATCGAAGTATTTTCGGCTGAAGCGGGACGCTTCGATTTGGAGTATGGGACACATGAACCTGGAACACTCCAGTTTTAGGGGTCTTTTTGCCCTTTAAGGGCATGAAGCGCGATTTTCCATTCTCATCACACCTCATGCCCACCTTCGAAGATCTAACTTCGAACCCTCTCCAACTCCAGCTTCGAAGTGTATCCGACACTCTTTCGAACGCTGTGCGATGCTCTTCGAATACTCCACGAACCTGCCAGTTCCGGTTGCAATGGTGGCAAGAGGATCGCTCCTTCAGCCCGTGCGCTGGCATCCCCTATGATTGTGACTCTGGCCGTCTGCGCTCCAGCAATCCCATCCTTCAAAGCCGCATCCGCTGCCTTTTGTGCCTCATCCTTGTTTGCAAAGGTTTTGCAGAGCGTGTGAACAGGCTCCCCACTTCCAGCCTCAGCATAAAGACGTGTCGCTTTGTCCTGGTCGTGGTACGCCGCTTTGACGGTTTTGTACTCGGTGCGCTGTGCACCAGTCCATTCATAGCTGATGATCTGGGAGGCAAGCGGCTGTAGGGGCGGGATTTGAGCACCAGAGGCTTTCTTTGTGGTTCCATTTTCAACGAACATCAGCTTGTCATGAGCAACCTTGAAGATGGTTCCCAGCTCTTTGGCCCATTCAGTCAGAAAGTGCATATCGCTGACATTGGTCTGGTCTTTATGAGGCACTGAGAGAGATGCGAGACTTTTGCTCACAACAGGCTCTAAGGAATGACGGCCAGCTATCGTTTCAACAACCTTCTTGAGTGTGGTGCTGTCGTAACTTTGTGTGCGCTTTTCCTTCAGTGACCCGCCCATATCAGCAGCGGTTCCACACAGTGTCATCAAATGCCCGCCTTGCTTGCTTCCTGAGGTTTTGGGAGCATCGCTGTAATAGATCCCCATAGGCATCAACAGACCAGCCGAATTGGGTAAGCTGACAATGATCTGCGCTCCATTGGGCGGCAACGCAATCTGGTTATCCCGAACCAGTTTCAGTGCCACCTTGTCCGATTTCCCGCCCGCCTCATCATCTAGCTGAAGGTCGATCAGGGTTGATGGTAAGCGCCCGCTTAAGACCGCCTTACTTTATTGTTTTTCATAGGGTATTTTCCTCTTGAGTTTTATGGAGGATGGT
>CANNAV010000029.1 GCA_947502585.1 uncultured Pseudovibrio sp. | reverse complement strand
AAACCTAAAGAGAAATCCCACGATGGCTATCTCAATTTCTAAATCAGATAATTTACAGCACTATAGGGACACAATCGCTGCTCAGGACTCCATGCAGAACGCTCATCACTAACGCGCTTCAAGCGCTTTGGAGCACGGTATACGCCAGCAGCCGGATTACTTGCTATCTCCCCTCGACGCTCTGCCCACGTAAAGAGACCAACCACGTTCTGCATATGCTTAGAAACTGTAGATTCGCCAATCGGCTCTAGTTCGCCGGCCTTCACTAAGTCTACTAGCTCAGGGATAGAGAGCTTTCTAAGCGCGTTGGATCGCCCTCGCTTCTTGGGTAGGCATCTAACAAAATCAAGAAAGGCTGCAATCTGACGCTTCTCTACCCCCGCAACAAATTGCTGCTCCCCGATAAAGACTTGAAACACCTCAAGAGAGTTTGCAGCTTCGCTTTGAGCATCTTCACGCCACAGGCCGGCCTCGACATGCTCTTTGATGTACTGATTACAGGCTGCAACTACTGCCAACCGACTTGATGTAGCCGGCAACTGATTAGCATTTGGAGGGGGAGAAGGTTGCACTTCAGTGCTCATAGCTGCCGGTTCGTGCCCCTCTTTGGAAACCTTCAGCTCCATGCAGCGCTCACAGCTTCTGTATGCACTCCCTGATAGCTCACGCTTCAACAGTGAACACAACTCCAAGCGACTGATCTTTTGCAAGCCGGTGGAGATAACCCAATCAAAGCAAGCCGATAACCGGCGAGCGAATTCTAAGGCCTGGACATAAGAACAGGGAGGTAAAATCTGGATTAGATCACTCGGACCTAGTCTCTCTCTGGCCGATTTGGGCACTCTACGCCGATAATACCAGCGGTTGTTCTTGGAGAGTAAATACTTTGCCATTGCGCCCTCAAAAACCAACGAGGAACGCGTCGTGTGTTACCACTGTGTGTTACCAAATACACGAATAGACACAACAACACCGACCAGATCGCCGTAATTATATCAGTAATAACAATGACTTAGGAAGAAAAATGGCTGGGGTGGTAGGATTCGAACCTACGGTACACGATACCAAAAACCGTTGCCTTACCACTTGGCTACACCCCATTGCTGTGTGTGGGCCGGGTTATAGCTTTATGATTTAAAATAGGCAACCACTCAATTTCTTTTTGCTGTGAGAAACTTACAAGTGTTCCACAAGTGGGCATAAAAGCGGATTGCACATGTGCTGTACGGACCTTTGCTCTGAGTTTTGCCCATGGAAATTCTTTTCGGAAATCCGCTTATCTCTTTCCCCAACCCTGCTGAAACCTCATGGAATTCTGCCATCTGTGAATGTCTCACCTATCTCACCGCTCTAAGAGGTTGGATCCGGCTCACCGCTCCCCTTTGGCAATTCTTTCGCTTTATCATCAGGTTGCAGCAGTTTTGAGCGATCTTGTGCGATAAGCATGTAGACGTTGGGGACGACGAACAAAGTAAAGAGTGTTCCGATGGACAAGCCAGTTGCGATCACCAGCCCCATATTGAAACGAGAGGCTGCACCTGCTCCGCTTGCCAGCACCAGCGGGATCACGCCAAGCACCATTGCTGCAGTGGTCATAAGGATAGCGCGCAGGCGTATTCGGAGAGCACCGACGACAGCTTCGCGTTTGGTTGCGCCCTGATTTTCCTGAAGTTCGCGGGCAACTTCCACAATCAGAATGCCGTGCTTGGAGATCAGGCCCATGAGCGTGATGATACCGACCTGCGTATAAATGTTAATGCTTGCCCCGCCCAACCCGATGTTGATGAAAAATAACGCCCCCGCGATAGACATTGGAACCGAGACGAGAATGATGATCGGGTCACGGAAGCTTTCAAACTGGGCTGAAAGGGTCAGAAAGATAATGAGCAGCGCAAACGCGAAGGTGACAACAAAACCACTGCTTTCCTGCGCGAACTGACGCGACTGCTGGGCGTAGTCGATGTCGTAGCCATCTGGCAGTTCTTCTGCTGCAATTTGCTGCAGCACTTGCAACGCCTCCGCCAGAGACACCCCAAAGCTGGGTACACCGGAGAGCGTCATGGAGTTTTGCTGCTGGAAGTGAGGGATGAATTCTGGCGTGACCTGCATTTCCAGCCTGGCCACGCTGGAGAGCGGCACGACTGTACTGCCTTGAGTTGCCGAACTGTTTGGCACCTTGATATAGGTGTCCAGCAGCTGTTCCGGATTAAGGCGATCATACTGAATCAATTGCGGGATGACTCTGTAGGAGCGGCCATCAAAATCGAAGTAGTTGATGTAACCGCCACTCATGAGCGAGGTGAGAGATTGCCCAACATCCTGCAGGGTGAGGCCGAGTTCAGCAACGCGGTCGCGGTCGATGTTGATCTTACCTTGCGGTTTGTCGATCTTCAGATCTTTATCAATGAAGATAAACTTGCCTGTGGCCTGTGCCTTTTCCAGCAGCTGGGACCCAACAACATTAAGCTTGTCTACGGGTTGGGTGGTTTTGATGACAAATTGCACAGGCAAACCGCTGCTGCCCGGCAAGGAAGGGGCCTGGAACATCACGGTTTTGAAGCCAGCAACACTTTCCATCAAAGGCTGCATAGCGTATTGCAATTCTGTAGCCGTTCTTGTGCGCTCAGCCCACGGGGTGAGCAGAACGCCAGACAGCGCACTGGAGGACAGAATCAACTGGAACACCCCTTCAACCTCAGAATATTCCCGGGCAATGCGATAGATCTCTTCTGTGTAAAGCATTTTTTGTTGCAATGTGGCTGAGGGCGCCGGCGTTGACTGAGCCAGCACAAGTCCCTGATCTTCCTGCGGTGCAAGCTCCTGCTTCGAGGTGGAATAGAGTACCGGAATACTGCAAAGGATCAGAAAGGCAAAGGTAAGTACGACAAGCCTGTTGTCCAGTGACGCGTCCAGGGCGCGCAAGTAGCGATTGCGGAATTTGTCATAGATATCATCAACCGTGCGGGTCATGGCATCGTCCCAGCCCGAGGTCTCCTGTGATCTGGCTTTAAGAATTTTGGAGCTCATCATGGGGGTCAGGGTGAGCGCGACAATTGCTGAAATAGTCACGGCCCCCACCACTGTGAAAGCAAACTCTGTAAACAGTGCGCCCGTCAATCCACCCTGAAAGCCGATGGGCGCATACACCGCAACAAGAACGACAGTCATCGCCAGAATGGGTCTGCCCAGATCCTGCCCTGCCTGAATGGCAGCCTGAAACGGGGTGCTGCCCTCCGAGATGTGTCGCTCCACATCCTCCACCACGATTATCGCGTCATCCACCACAAGGCCGATGGCAAGAACCAGGGCCAGGAGCGTCAGCAAATTGATGGAGTAGCCCAGAACCAGCATGATGAAGAAGGTACCTATCAGCGAGAGCGGGATCGCGATGACCGGAATGGCAACCGTACGCAGGGAACCGATGAAAAGGAACACAACAAAAGTCACAATCACCAGCGCTTCCAGAAGAGCGCTGATCACCTCGTCAATTGCAGCGTTAATGAAGAGGCCGGAGTCGTAAACAATCCGCACTTCCAGTCCCGGGGGCATGGCGTTCTGGACTTTGGGCACGACCTGACGGATTTGCTCCAACATGGCGAGCACATTTGCAGATGGCGAGGCCTGAACCCCGATATACACTGCGGCCTTGCCGGAATAGAGCACAGCCAGATCATAATCTTCAGAGCCCAGCTCCACTCTCGCCACATCGCGCAAGCGAATTATCGCACCGTCTCTTTCAGCAACAACAAGCAGGCGGAAATCTTCAACATCTGTGAGGTTGGTGTTGGCTGTGAGTTCCACCTGAACCATCTGGCCTTTGGTGTTGCCTACGCCGGAAATAAAATCATTGCGGCCCAGTGCACTTGCAATGTCGGTTCCGGTGAGGCCATAGGCTGCCAGTTTATCCGGATACAGCCAGGCGCGGATGGCAAAGCGCTTTTCACCGTGAAGCCCGGCGGTCTGTACTCCGTCGATTGCCTGAATTTGTGGCTGCACAACACGAACGATGTAGTCCGTAAGCTGGTTTTTGTTGATCACGTCAGAGGTGAAGCCGATGTACATGGCATCGACGGTCTCTCCAATCTGAATAGTAAGCACCGGGTTTTGCGTTTCCTCAGGCAGCTGGTCCCGAACCGAGCTGATCTGGGTACTGATCTCCGTGAGGGCTTTGTCTGCATCGTAGTTGAGCACCAGGTTGACTGTGATGGTGCTGACCGTGCTGGCACTGGTCGAAGTCATATAGTCAATGCCGTTGGCCTGCGCGATGGCCTCTTCCAGCGGAGTGGTGATGAAACCAGCGACAGTCTCAGCACTGGCACCGAACAGGGAGGTGGAGATTGTGATGACGGCATTTTCCGTTTTTGGGTATTCCAACACGTTCATTAAGAAGAACGCACGCACACCCAGCGCAAGGATCATCAGGCTGATGGTGGAGGCCAGAACGGGACGACGAACATAGATTTCTGTGAAACTGTTCATGGCCCACCTATTGCTCTACGGGTTTCGGGTCAGGGTCATTGAGTGGCAAGACGGAGTTGTTAATAATGACTTTGGAGCCATTTCGCAGTTTGAGCTGTCCGGCACTCACCACCAGTTCATCCGTCTTCAGGCCTTTCGAAATCACGATCTGATCGCCTCGTTTTGCCCCGGTGCTGATAAAGCGCTCCCTGGCGGTATAGACAGGTTTATCCATGTGTTTTTCGTCGGATTTGGTCAGCACATAAACGGTGATGCCATAGGAGTTGTAGGTGATAGCCGTTTGCGGCACTGTGATTTGCTCTTTTGGTGCAGAGATCACCGTTTGCACATCGACAAACATGCCCGGGATCAGCTCTTTGTTCGGATTTGTAAAGCGGCCACGTACTCTGGCGTTGCCGTTGCTGCTGTCGACCTGCGCACTTATGGCAACAACTTTGCCTTTGATGGACTGACCCGGATAAGTATCAACCGAGACCTCGATTTCCTGCTCACGTTTTATGGAGCCCAGAAAGCGCTGAGGGATGTAAAAATCAACAAAGAGCTCATCAAGTTGCTGAAGATTGACGTATGGCTGGGCCACATTGAGATACTGGCCAACGCTAACCTGCCGGATGCCCAGGCGGCCTGAGAACGGTGCCCGGATGTTTTTCTTAGCAATTATCGCAAGCTGGTCCTGCACCTGTCCCTGAAAGTCTCTCAGGTTAGACCAGTCGGAATCAATCTGCTGTTTGCTGACTGCCTTGACTTTGTACTGCTTCAGGTCTCTGTCCAGCGTTTGTCGCGCCAGAGTTTCCTGAGCCTGCAAAGACTTAAGTTGCGCAAGCTCCTGCGTGGTATCAAGCTCAATCAGCAGCGCCCCTTTCTGAACATCCTCACCAGATGCAAAGTTGATATGGGTAACTGTGCCGGGAAGTTCAGGTGATAAATCTGTTCCCATGATTGCCACAAGTGTACCAACTGCCGAAACTTTTTCTGTCCAAAGTTGTCTGGTGGACTTGTAGGAAGAGACAGTCTCGACCTTGTTTTGCATACCTGACACAACTTTACTGAGTATTTGGGATTTGAAGAGCTGAAATCCGTAAAGACCGCCAAATACAACACCGACGCAAATCAGCATAATGATCATGTTCTTTTTGGTATTGGGCTTTTTGCGTTCACTCATGGCTGGTTCACCGGCTGAATCTGTTTGCGATTGAATGGCGGCACAGCCGAAATGATGGCCAGAGGCCTTCCATCCCTTATTGGTGCGGCCTCGGCGCGGTTCCACCATCCTCCGCCAAGTGCAAAGAACAGAGCGACAGTGTCTGTGAACCGTGCGGCTTGTGCCTGCACCAGATTTATTTTCGCCTGCTGGTAGGTTTGTGTTGCAAGCAGCAGTGTTGTGAGGTTGACGGCGCCCAGATAGTATTGCTGCTGTGTCAAACGCAGGCTCTTTCCGGCAGAGCGTTCAGCAGCCAGACTGGCTTTCAGAGCACGGGCATCATTCTTCAAAGCGCTGATAACGTTGGAGGTGTCGCCAAATGCGGTCAACACGACCTCACGATAACTGGCCGCAGAAGATTCGAAGGCTGCAACGGCTGCTTTACGCTCGCTGTTGAGTGCTCCGGCATCAAAAATGGTTTGAGACACGGACGTTGTGATTTGCCATGCGCCTGTTCCGGAAAAGAACAGGCGATTGAATACGTCGGCCTCGTTACCCATGCTCCCAGTAATCTGGAAACTTGGGAGCTGGTTGGCCAATGCAACACCAATATCGGCGCTGGCTTGCCAGAGTTGCGCTTCAGCAGAACGGACGTCCGGCCTTTGCGCAACCAGGTCCGAAGGCAGGCTTAACGGCAGCTTTCTTGGCAATTTCAGATCTGCGAGATCAAACTCCTTCACGATGTCCTGGGTGGGATAAAAGCCGCCCAGCGTTTTGATCCGGTTTTTCTGCACTACCAACTGTTGCTGGATTGGTGGCAAGGTCGCTTTGGTTTGCTCCAGTGTTGCCAGCTGTTGCAGGACCTGACTTTCATTCACGCCCCCCAGCCTGAACTGCGCTTGCAAAATGGAGAGTTGCTGCTGTTGTACTTTGACAATTTCTTCAGTTGCGCGGATCTGCGCTCGCAGCGAGGCTTCCAGAATTACTGCATTCAACAGGTTGGATGTAAGCGTCAGGTGGGCTGCCTCAACCTGAAACTGCGAGTACTGAATGTTTGCGACCTGAGACTCAATGTCACGGCGTGTCCCCCCCCAGACATCGAGTGTATAGGAGAGGGCCAGCGACAGGCTGTAGGTCGTAATGAACGGGTTCAGGCTGGCAACAATCGCACCTGCTCCTCCTCCACCGATGGGGTATTTTTGCCGATTGCGGCTCGCATTTCCAGTGACAACTGGATAAAGCCCTGCCCCTGCCACATAGGCATTTTCCTGCGCCTGTCTGAGATTGGCTTCTGCCTGAGCAATTGTGGGGCTGTTGGCAACTGCAAGGCTGACATACGTGTTGAGTGCTTCTGACCCGAACAACTCCCACCACTCTCCAGGCAGGTCTCTTTGTGTAGAGAAGTTTTGCGAGGCTCCACCCTGTATGTCTGCGGAGACGGTCGCTCCGGGGTCATTGCGGGCAAACCTGGCTTCCGGTGAGAGCTCTGGCCTTTTGAAATCCGGGCCGACCATGCACGCCGTCAGGAGGAAAAACGACATAAGCGAGGAACGCCGACACACCGCAGGCGCTGGGGAACTCCTCGTCTTGCTGCAAAACCCGAACCAGAAACTCAACAGTGGTGCTCCAATGACCTGTGGTTTTATTGGCGGAGGACGAAGCTGTACACACACTCAAACACTGGCCAAGAACACGGCTGTCCCGAGCGTATTTGATACTGTTTTTGAATGTCAAACTCGCTTCTTATATGGGATGGGTTATCCCATGCTAATGGCGCGGGGCATCCTATTTTACTTAGTTATATTAGATGGTTAGACTGTAAATATCGTGTATGCCGCTTTTAATTCAGATCCGCGACACGCTCAGAAATCATAGAGCGGAGAAGTTTTTCATAGGCGTCGATCACGCGTTCCTGAGAGAAGTCACGCGCTCTTGTGGCCAATGTATCGTCTGATCTGTCGCACTTCACTGCAGCAAGGATGGCTTCGGACAGTTTGTCGGCATCACCTGACGGGACAAGCCAGCCATTGCGGACATCGCTCAGCACTTCACGCGCACCCGCCCCGCTGTCGAGCGCGATGATGGGTGTTCCCAAGGCCATAGCGCGCACCAACTCGCGGGACACATTATCTTGTTGGGAGGTTGAGATATAGACGTTGGCTGCCCTTATGAACCTTTCCGGTTTGGTGACTTGTCCTGGCATAATAACGATATCATTGAGCGCCAGATTAGAGGCCAGCAGGCGGAGTTCTTCCTTCTCGTCACCCCGGCCCAGAAGATACGCCCGCAGGTTATCTTTGTAACGGCTGATCGCCAAGGCGTGGAGCAACTGGTGATCAGCATTGCGACTGCACGGAGCGCCGACGCTTATCACCTTGCTGGCGCTGTGTGTTTCGAACCATTCCTCTTCAATCGGCTGTGCAGCCGTTTCAAACACCTTCATCTCAACAAGTGGATTGTAGATGACACTGACCTTTTCTTCGGGCACCAGCTCGCAAAGCTCAATCACATGCTGGATAGACCTGAGCGTACAAATCACCTGCTCGGCTTCGCGATAAATCAGCGGGACTGCAATGGTCGCTGCCCTCTTTTGGGTTTGCAGTGCCAGTTTATCTGAAATGGTAACCGACGAGTGAAGCGTGATCGCCACGGGCACCTTCAACCGCGAGCGTGTCCTGACGGCGGACAAACAGGCTATGTTGCTGCCTGTGCCATGGGACAGAATGATATCCGGCTTCTCATTTTCGACCAGTCTGGCCAAACCTGCTGCAGCGGCTGCGGCTCTGGCCTTTCCCATAAAGATCGGCGTAATTCGCGGTGAAGTGTGAGAAAGGTCTTTTGGTTTGCCCGTCAGGGTGATCAAAGCGATGTTGTGTTGACGCGCTGCAAGTCCATTGGCGACCACCTCAGTGATCTCAGCAATGTCTTCATCAAGGAAGCTTTCCTGTACTATAAAGAGGTTCATGAAGCGCTCCCGGTCCACCGGTCGAACAGATACGTCTCAAGACACTCTAAAATCTGGGTTTAAGAGCACGCATCAAAGCTTAATCTAGAAATCTACGGTGTTGTTCTCAATCTGTTTGATTTGATACCCGGTTATCTCCCAATGCAATTATCAGGGTAACTCCTGCACCCGGTCTCCTGCGTATTCGGAACAGTTTCCCATTGTTCCAGAGGTTTGGAGATTTCTGTTGTTGCTGTGAAAATATATCGCATTGCCGCAGCACAACGCTTTTTCGCATTTCGATGTTGATTTGCCCTTTAAAAATCAGATACTCCCACCTATTGTGCGCGGCAGAAAATTTAGTTCAAACGTGTAGAATAAGCCCCTATGAACACCAAGGCCAACTATGTGCTCACCCTTTCCTGCGGAGACAGAAAAGGGATCGTGGCAGCGGTTGCGAACTCAATCGCCTCTCAAAACTGCAACATCTGTGAAAGCGCGCAGTACGGCGATGCAGAGACCGACCGCTTCTTTATGCGCATTTCTTTCAATGCACCGGACAAGATGACCAAAGAACAGTTTGAAGAGGGCTTTGGCCCTGTCGCAACGGGCTACGGTTTTGACTGGAGGGTCCATGATCTTTCCAAAAAGCCACGTGTTCTGGTCCTGGTCTCACAGATGGGTCATTGTCTGAACGATCTGCTCTACCGTAACTCTACCGGTCAGCTGCCGATGAACCTGGTGGCAGTTGCTTCCAACCATACCAAGTACCAGTCCCGCGTTGAGCATGAGCAGGTTCCTTTCCGTTATCTGCCGGTGACCAAAGAGGCCAGAGCTGAGCAGGAAGCGCAGATTCTTGATCTGGTGGAACGCGAAAACATCGATCTGGTGGTGCTGGCACGTTACATGCAGATTCTTTCCAACGAGCTTTGTGAAAAGCTTGCAGGCAAGGTGATCAATATCCACCACTCTTTCCTGCCAAGCTTTATAGGTGCAAAACCGTATCACCGGGCCCATGCACGCGGCGTCAAGATGGTTGGTGCCACTGCGCACTATGTGACCGCAGACCTTGACGAAGGACCGATCATCGAACAAGACGTGAGCCGGGTTGAACACTTCCATTCGGTGAACGAACTCATCGCCCAGGGGCGTGATACGGAAAGTCAGGTTCTTGCCCGCGCTGTCCGCTATCATCTGGAGCACCGAATCCTTCTTAACGGTGACCGTACCGTAATCTTTAAATAGGACTTACCATGAGTGAGGCTCTTATTATCGACGGCAAAGCTATTGCCGCATCTGTAACCGATGAGATTGCTGCACGCGTTGCACGCCTTGAAGCTGAGACAGGGTTAAAGCCGGGACTGGCTGTTGTGATTGTGGGGGAAGACCCTGCCAGTCAGGTTTATGTACGCAACAAGGGCCGAACTGCAAAAGCATGTGGTTTCAACTCCGTCACGCACACTCTGCCTGCAAATGTAAGTGAGGAAGAACTTCTGGCTCTGGTAACATCACTGAACCTGGATGAAACCATTCACGGTATTCTGGTTCAGTTGCCTCTGCCGAAGCAAATCAATGAGAATAAGGTCCTTGACCTTATCAAGCATGAGAAAGACGTGGACGGGTTTCACCCGATCAATGTTGGCCTTCTGGGCAGCGGGAATACGGACCGTGCACTTGTGCCGTGTACCCCTGCGGGCAGTGTATTGCTGGCAAAAAGAGCCCTTGGCGATAACCTTTCCGGCAAAACCGCTGTGATCGTCGGACGTTCCAACATTGTTGGTAAGCCGATCGCCCAGCTGCTGCTGCAAGAGCACTGCACGGTGACGATTGCACACTCCCGCACAAAAAACCTTCCTGATGTGGTACGTGCTGCAGATATTGTTATTGCTGCGGTGGGCCGTCCGCGGATGATCAAGGGCGACTGGCTGAAGCCGGGGGCGACTGTCATTGACGTGGGCATCAATCGCATTCCTGCACCTGAAAAGGGCGAAGGCAAGACCCGTCTGGTGGGAGATGTGGCATTTGATGAAGCACTTGAGCATACAGCTGCGATTACGCCAGTTCCACGTGGTGTCGGGCCAATGACCATCGCGATGCTGATGAACAATACCCTGACTGCCGCGCGCCGCCTGATGGGACTGGGCGAAGAACCGCCGCTCTTTGAAGCGCTGAACGACTAAAGCATTCTGCCAGCCAGAGAAAAACGTTTTTGTTTTCAGGTTCGCCAGTTCCGTTAAAATCGTATCACAGATAAGGCTCCGAAGTCCCTTCACAGGCTTTCTTATTTGCAGTGGTGTTTGCAGAGCGTGTGGCGTTCATTCATATTCACGCTTCACGCTCTGAAATCTTTATTTTAAGCGAATTCTTATCGTTTGATTAAATTCAATTAAACGGGACGCACCAGCATTTTTCAGGCTGAATTACTTGCCAAGTTTTTCAGCCATGATCTGGATTGTCTTCACGTACACACTTGCACGGTTCCAGGAGCGGATCACCTCGTAGTTTGGTGTACCCGGTCCCCAGGGTTGGCCCGGCCGCCAGCCGTAGGACATGAGGAAGTGCGCAGTCGAGGCCAGTGTATCGGCTGTGTTGTAAAGCAGGTCACGTTTGCCATCGCCACTGTAGTCAACCGCAAACTTGATGTAGGAGGATGCGAGGAACTGGGTCTGTCCCAGCTCACCTGCCCAGGCGCCCTTCATCTCGCCCGGCTTCAGGTCACCCTTCTGAACGATGAGCAGCGCATAATATAGCTCGTTGCGGAAGAAACTGGCGCGGCGACAGTCGTAGGCCAGTGTTGCCAGCGCACGAAGGGTGTTCATCTTGCCGATACCACGGCCATAGCCGGTCTCAAGGCCCCAGATGGCGGTGATGATCTCACGCGGCACACCAAATTCGTTCTCAATCCGAGTAAAAAGCGTATTGTGCTTTTTCATCAACTTGCGGCCCTTATTGATGAGCGCATTGTTGACGCGGAGCTTGTAAAACTCCTCGAAGCTAAGCTTAAAAGATTTCTGGTTCCGGTCATAACTGATCACCTTTGGGTTATATGTTATGCCCTTCAAAGACCTGTTTAACGTTGCCTTTGAGATCCCCTGAGACCGGAGCGTCTTTTTGTAGGACGCCAGCCAGCGGTCAAAGCCTGCCCCCGTATTGCCACAGCTCGCGCCCTGAGCAGATGATACGCTTAGCAAGATCAGACCAGCGCCAAGTAATAGCCCGACTTTGCCGGCTTTAAACTTAACCTTGTCAATAAATGATTCGATCACCCCAAACTCCTGCATGCTTACTAAGCAACTTTGATTTTCTAACGAATTATATTAGCCAAATTGGCGGGTAACTGAAAATTTTTGCAATGCTAATATATTTATTCGAATTTTAACCTTGATCCTGACATCGGCATGTGTCCAACTAAAGCTTGTAGACATAACTGTTGTTAACATACCTGATCATTCTGGACACCCTACAGGCGCATAATTAAGGACATGCTAACACTTAGCGGGACTTACGCCGGGGGGAACTATGTACTTGGACGTTCACCTCAATGAGGTGAGGCACGTCTTCAGGTTGGGATTTAGTGGTGAAGACAGACAGGGCGACATAAAGGTCTCCCATTGGGATATAACGGAGGAATGGGTATGAAATCCATCAAAACCATCGCTGCAACTGCAGTATTGGTAGCGGCTATGAGTACAACTGCTATGGCCGCGGACTTTAAGCCTGCAGTTATCTTTGACATGGGCGGCAAGTTCGACAAGTCATTCAACGAATCTGCCTATAATGGTGCTGAGGCTTTCAAGTCTGAGACCGGTATCGGGTATCGCGAATTTGAGGTCTCCAACGCCTCCCAGCGTGAGCAGGTTCTTCGCAACTTTGCCCGCCGTGACATGAACCCGATCGTGGCGATGGGCTTCGCACAGGCTGCTCCAGTTGAAAAAGTTGCTAAAGAATTCCCCAATGTAAGCTTTGCGATCATTGATTCTGTTGTAGATCTGCCAAACGTGCGTTCTGTTGTCTTTAAAGAGCAGGAAGGTTCTTACCTTGTTGGTATGATGGCAATGCTAGCTTCCCAGACCGGCAAAATCGGTTTTGTGGGCGGCATGGACATTCCGCTTATCTCCAAGTTTTCCTGTGGTTACAAACAGGGCGCACTGGCCACCAACAAAGACGGTGAAGTCTTTGAAAACATGACTGGTACTACCCCAGCTGCATGGAATGATCCGGTTAAAGGCGGTGAGCTTGCCAAGTCTCACTTTGCACGTGGCGCAGACGTAATCTTCGCTGCTGCTGGCGGTACCGGCCTTGGTGTTCTTCAGGCTGCAGTTGACGAAGACAAGAAGTTCATCGGCGTTGACTCCAACCAGAACCACCTGGCTCCGGGCAAAGTACTGACCTCCATGGTTAAGCGCGTTGACGTGGCCGTTGCCAAAGCATTCATGGATGCAAAAGAAGGCAACTTCACCAGCGGCATCCAGTCTCTTGGCCTTGCTGAAGACGGTGTTGGCTACGCAATGGACGAAAACAATGCTCCACTGATTAGCGAAGAGATGAAAGCAGCTGTTGAAGCAGCCCGCGCAGACATCATTTCCGGCAAAATTACTGTACATGACTACATGAGCGACATGGCTTGCCCATACTAAAATTTGCTTAGCCTGCTGGCTTAGGCCACAGGGTAGCCCCTGCCTGAACACAGGCGGGGGCTTTTTTATGTCCTACCCCACCATTGGTCTTGGGGTATGCATATCTTCCGGATGTTCGATTGACGCTTTCAAAAGAGATATTGCTTCTTCAAAGTGCTTATGATGTGCAATTGATGACAGGCTGACGCGCAATGCATTGATGTCTGTGCGCGACATTGCCTGAAAATTGCGATGTGACAACACCTCCACGCCTCTCAAAAGAGCTGCTTGCTCCACCCGTTCCGCACTTTGCTGCTGTGGCAGCTGCAGCCATGTGAAGAGTTTCTCCTCGCCGCCCTGTAGCGTGTTGTCGGGAAACATCTCTTTGATGTACTGATAGCGCTGCCTGAGAACTTTGCGCTTTCTGTGCAGCGTTTCCTTCAGTTGCCCACCAGTAATCCATCTGGACACAATCTCTGCATTGAGCGGAGCTGCCATCCATGTGCTTTCCCCAATCGCGTTGGCAAAGGCCGTTTTGACATTCCCTGGAACATGGATATAGCCGATACGCAATCCAGCCGACATGACTTTGGACGGAGAACCGATCAGGACAGTATTTTCAGGCACCAGCTCTAAGAAGCTCTTCTGCTTGTGGGAAATGAAAGGTGTATAGGGATCGTCCTCAATTATCGTGAGATTGTGTTTTTCAATCACAGTTGCCAGTCGCTGGCGCTCAGCATTACTCAAAGTGTGAGTAGTGGGGTTTTGTGCGTTCGCTATCAGAAAGACGCCACGGATACCACGTTTGGTGCAGGCCTCCTCCAGCGCATCAGCAGACATAGCACCCATTTGACCGTTCTTATCCCGCTCGGCTTCAATGGGTACAATTTGCAGACCCAGAGCCGGGAGAACTGACAGAACAGGCGGATAGATCATCTCGTCTACTGCGATGGCATCGCCGCGATTGAACATGGCCAACATGGCGATCTGTATGCCGTGTTGCGCTCCACATGTAACGAGTGTCTGACTGGCATTCGCCGGAGCACCATAAAACTGTGAGAGAAACTGTGCACCTGTCTCCCGATGACAGCGGGTCCCCACAGACGGGCCGTAGTCATTCAGGGAGTTGACCAGAGGATCATCGCTCAATTCCCTGAGCATTTGGCCCAGATCCGGATTCAGGTGAGTAAGGCCCGGATTGCGAGCCAAATCATAGCTTTGAATGCCTTCGGTGCCGGGCGTCAGCATCAACGGTGAATGCACATTGGCGGTCCTGGTAACGAATGTACCCCTGCCCGTTTCCCCGCGCACCAGCTTTCTGCGTTCAGCCTCGGCATAAGCCCGCGTGATTGTACCAAGCGTTACCCCGAGCTGATAGGCAAGCTCGCGTTGAGGCGGAAGCCTGTCACCTTCCACAAGGCGTCCAGTTTGAATGTCTTGCTCCAAAGCCATTGCAATACTGAGGTATTTTGGGCTTGTGAATTTGTTTGGGTCAGGCTTCCACATTGTATTCATAACAATAAAGGGATTGATAGATACGATCAATACAATAATTTAGTACATTCTATAGATTGTATCAATTGACTGGAATACCAATATGGATTGGGCAACACTCAGCGCCTTCGTTATTTTTGTAGCCATTATGACCGGTACTCCGGGGCCGGGAAACCTCACCTTCATGGCGATTGGTGCCAGTGCAGGTTATCGCACTGCTTTTCCGGTAATCATCGCGGCAGAGCTGGGCAGCCTTCTTCTTAACCTCTGTGTGGCTTTCGGACTGGGACAGTTGATGGCTCGTGGAGGACTGATGGTCAACGCATTCAAGTTTGCCTCTATGGCTTACATGACGTATCTGGCCTGGCGCATTGTGCAGCTGAACATCAAACCGGAGGGCGAAGTCAGTCTGCCTACATTTTGGGAAGGCCTGCTCATTCACCCGCTTAGCCCCAAAACATGGGCCATGAGTCTGGTGGCGTTTACCAGCTTCTTTGCAGCCAATGGTATGGGGCTTTATGAGAATGCGATCATCCTGACAGCCGGTTTTCTAATCGGCGGGATGATCTCTCACAGCCTATGGGCAATGGTTGGGGTTTCAATTCTTAAGGTGATTGGCGAAGGTGCTTTGATGCGCAGCATCACAATAACCATGGCTATCGCGATGCTTGCGACAACTGCATGGTCCTTGCTGCTTTAATGATTTTACTGGTGGCGTGATGCAAGCGCTGCCAGTGTTCCTTCCAATATACGCTCCATTTTAGGGCGGTCTGCCCGCTCCATGATGCCTATGATGGGTGCCTTCGTTTTGCCCTCATGATCCAGGATGGTCGCCCCACGGGCAAATTCTCCCCCTGTCTCAACGAGTACGCCGCAAACAATGGCCCTGGCGATGACCTCAGAGTCCAGCAGTGCAGCAGCAGCCAGCAGGTCAGGCAGGATCAGGAGATCTTCGTCGTACCACGTCCTGGCATGCTCCCGCATGAACGCACACATATGTTCTGCAAACCTGGCGGGGATCGTGTCCCCCAGGCGGTCAAAGATACCATCGACCACATCACCCGGGAGGGCATCCTGTAGGCCAGGCTCCCATGGAATGAGCGTTGTGTTGATGGCTTGAGAAAACACCAACCGGGCCGCTTCCGGATCGCAGAAGATATTGAACTCAGCGGCGGGAGTAACGTTGCCGCGCCCATGACAGGTTCCGCCCATGGACCAGATGCGGTCAACCCCTTCGACAAGATCCGCCTCCTCGCGCAGAACTTCTGCCAGATTTGTGAGCGGTCCGATGGTCAGGATCTGAAGTTTTGGTCCACCGAGCGCAGCTTTGCGCAGGACATCCCGCAGAGCATTGTATGCTGTTTCGCCTGAATGCTTCAGGAGATGCCGGGGCCGTTCCACTCCGCCCAGACCATCTTTTCCATGGACATAAACAGCATCGGTACGTTCACCGGAAACCGGGTCAGAAGCGCCTTTATGGACGGGAATGTCAGCATTGCAGATCGCGAGCGTGTCCAGGATGTTCTTTGTTGCCTGTTCCAGATCCACATTGCCAAACGTAGTTGTGATGAAGTCTATCGTCTTGCCAGAGCCGATGAGCATCATGAGTGCGATGGCATCGTCAACACCGCCATCCGTGTCCACTGCAAAAACAAAATTATCCGACACATCACTCTCCTGGCACGCCTTTCTGGCAGCGCATATCCATCAAACAAGCTAAGTTTCAGCATTCTGCGTTTGTGAGCAAGCCTTCGTTACCACAGGTCTTCAGGTGGTCCGTCTGTCATACTTGTCCGGCGGAAGATACCACGAAGAATTATTCAAATGATTTACCTGCCCCTTTACAGTATTCAGTTGCCTTGTTGGTGATCCTGAGAACCAGCTCAGCCCGACAATCGCAGCTGGATTGCTTCTGGTGATCAATTTTCATAATCTGTTTTGTGGCATGGTTATCAGCCTCGCCGCCCCTGCCGCTCTTGTCGTTTCTTCAGGTCGCCAAAGCATAACCCGTTGAGAACCAGCGTACATTCAAACCCATAGCTCATTACAGGCCGGATCGCCACTCGCTCGGGCATTCCGGTCAGCTTCCTCTCCATAGCGACCCACACTCGGATCAGCGTTTCCGCAGCGATGATGCTATAGACGGGCAAAGATGCAAAAAGCTGCGGCATTCTCATGACGATCTGCACACACGATGCCAGGCAGCTTGTAAGGCAGCTCCTACTCAAACACGGCCAAGCCGCATTGAGATAGGCCAACTGATCTTGCAGAGCTGCTGCCGATTTCCCCAAAGGCTGGCCATCTCTTCTGCAAAGCTTTCCATCAGGTTCTGCTTGCCAGCCTTTGCCACTGCTTTGACAGAGGACCACGTGCGCACATAACCAATGAGGTCTCCCAGCGTCCACTCCCGCTCAATAGACATGGCCGGATACTCCAGCTCCTGAAACGGGAATTCAAAACTTGCATAACCGTTAACAACGTGCTGACGCTCTGGTGGCCAATAAGGACCGATTTCATCGTAATAGAACTGGTGGAAACGGGCGTTGCATTCTGCACGATTGAGGGAGAGAACACCATAGCTGACGAGCGCGAGCACACAAGCTGGTACGGCAACACGCCTGACTTCCCCATAAAAACTTGCCAGATCGAACCAATGGGCGGCCTGTGCTGCGACAATCAGGTTAAAGGCAGTGTCTTCCGCTGAGCAGTGTTCTGCTGGCTCCACTGCAAAGCGAATGTTTGGAACGGGTGCTGCGTTTTCGATTTGAGAGGCACTGACATCCGTGGCAAGCACCTGTCTGAAGTGCCGGGCAACCATGCCACTGAACTGACCATTCCCACAACCAACATCCAACGCCAGATTGTGCTGCTGGCATTGTGAGGCCAGGAACTCAACGAGCTCTGCAGGATAGGTTGGGCGATACCTGGCGTAATTCTCTCCGGCATTTTGGAAATGTGATGCGGCCAGATTGTCCTGTACCATCTGCAAGCCTCCCAGTTGCCGTAAGGAATCTAACAAAAACGCGGCCCCATCAAGGGGCCGCGTTTTGAAACATTCGCGGACTGAAAGCTTAGTTCAGAGGAGACAGTATGATTTCTACGCGGCGGTTCTGCGCGCGTCCGGCTTCTGTTGCGTTGGACGCGATCGGGCTGCTCAGGCCGTAACCCGCAGCGGAGATACGTGCACCGTTTACGCCCTGATTATACAGGTAGTTGCTGACGGAGTCTGCGCGGCGTTGAGACAGTTGCAAGTTGAACTGAGCAGAACCAGTGTTGTCGGTGTGACCGTAAACATTAAGGCGTGTCTGCTGGAATTCTTTAGCCACCAGAGCAACACTGTTGAGGACCTGCATCGCGCGGGAAGACAGAGCCGCCTGACCAACAGCGAAGGTCACATCGTTTGGCATGTTCAGCACGATCTGGTTGCCGCTGCGGGTTACGGAAACACCAGAGGACTGAAGCTGTGAACGAAGTTGCGCTTCCTGACGGTCCATGTAGTTTCCGATACCACCGCCGATGAGGCCACCAGCAGCAGCACCAACAAGCGCGCCTTCAACGCGAGCACTTTTACCGCCGGCGATCGCACCGATGACTGCGCCAGTGGCTGCACCAAGACCTGCACCGCCTGCAGTTTTTGAAATTCTGCTTTCGCCTGTGTATGGATTGGTTGTTGTGCATGCTGCAACGGAAAGACCGAGAACAATAGCGAACACGGCCTGCATCAGTTTATTCATTAAAATTCTCACACGTAATTTTTAGGGGGCAGATGAATCACAATGAGACCGCCTCCTATCGGACATTAACCCTATCAAAAGCGACTGAGCGCCTAATACAAGTGCTCAATAGGAGTGTGTCCCTGAATTCCACCGGGTTTGTCGCAGAAAACATCCATTTTTATTAATTTGTGATAGTGGTCACACAAATCATCAATGAATTAAACAAAGCCTTTTGACACGCAAGAATTTGCCACAATTTCGAAAGCCATTTTAAAGCATACTGTTTAACACTGTTTTTTCCTAAAGGATGAAAACTGGAGGGAATCCAAATCAAATAGGAAAGTGGGGTTCTATGAAAACGGTGCTTGTCCTTGCATTCAGCTTTCTCAGCATGACCTGGTCATTGGCACAAAGGCCAAACACTTATGATCAGCTGCTTTTTGCCCCTGACCAGCCAGCACCGCCTGAGCAGCCCTGCATTACGCTAAGCAACAGGAAGATCATTTGCGGGAAAGCTGATGATGGAGGAAGCCAGCTTCTCAGCGTGTTCAGGGGCGTCCAGTATGGGCAAGCGACACGTTGGCAGCCCTCCATTGTGTTTGATGAATATGAGCCCAACGGCTATGAGGCGTTGCAATACGGCCCTCGCTGCCCCCAGCCGATCTGGAATCCGAAAGATCCGCTGCGTGGTGAGGAAGACTGCCTTTACATGAACATCTGGGCACCAGCTGATGCTATCAGGAACCTCAGCAAACTACCTGTCATGGTGTTTTTCCATGGCGGAGGGTTTATAGGTGGAGGAGCAGACAAGGCCTATCATTCTGCGGATAAAGAGACTATCGAGCTTTATTCCGGCAACTCGTTTGCGGCAGATCAGAATATTGTGCTTGTAACCGTCAACTTCCGCCTTGGTATTCTTGGTACACTGGCAACAGACGGCATCACCGGAAAAGAGCCTTCCAACGGTGGTAATTATGGCATACAGGATCAGCAGACCGCGCTGAAATGGGTGCAAAAGCACATTTCATCGTTTGGCGGGGATCCTGAACAGGTCACGATCTTTGGTGCAAGTTCCGGTGCGATGGCTGTTGGTCTGCATATGTTTAGTACTGACAGCTCTAAGGATCTGTTCCGTGCCGGCATTATGCAAAGCAGCGCAGCCTCCTATAAGTATCGCAGTAAAGAGGAAGGGCGTGACCTCTTCTACTTCTACCTAAAATGCCTGAGAGCTGTCATTCGCAATCCAGATTCGGATGAATGTGCGTTGACGGCGCAGCATGATGATCTGGAAAAAGCAAACACACGACAAATTCTTCTGGCACAAGCTCTGCTGCAGGATACGCTTTTCAAGAAAGGAGCGTTCCTGAGCGCCCTGCCTGGCAGCATAACTTTTTCTCCCATCATCGATGGCAGTTTTCTTAAAGAGCAGCCCAATGTGCAGATGGAGAAGGGCAACGAAAAGCCGTTGATGTTGGGCTTTAGCAAAAACGAAGGCGTTCTGCTTGCGAACTTCATTGACGCAGGCGGGAAACTAAATGCAGTGACTTTCAACGGGATTCTGGGGCGGGATTATGAGAACCCGATGCTGATTGCAGGGCACAGCGGGTATAGCGCACAAACTCCTGCTGCACATGGTTTGCGTCCAAAAACGCCAGCAACAGCTCTTTCCAACCTGATTGGGAACTCCGTCTTCGCCTGCCCCACAATGTCAGCCAATATCGAACGGGAAAAGCAGAGTGATAACACGTGGCTCTATTTCTTCGCGCAAACATCTGTCGGCAACATGGAAAAACCGCCATTAAACCCGAAAGTGAATAATGTTTGTGGTCCACACAATCAGTGGGACAATGCCTGCCATGGCTCTGAATTACCTTTTGTTTTCAACAATATGCCTCCTGATGCAACACAAGAAGACAAAGACCTTGCGGTGAAGATGAATGCGCTTTGGGCTCAGTTTGCAAAGACACCTGCAGAGGGGCCGTCTGAAAACTGGAAATTATGGACCTGGCCAAAAATCGGGAACCCATCAAATTTCAACGTCCTGCAGGCTGCAAGCATTGAGACAACCTTTGAGGATGCCTTTGAACAATACGATTGCGCGTTCTGGCTTGGGGAAATTATTGAAAGGAATGCAAATGCCGTTCTTATTCCCAGGCAGCTATCTGATGAATAAGAAACCATTTCAGAAAATCAGGAAAAACTGGCGAAGCACAGGTTCTCCTCTATCTCACTATGGTGTCTCAAGGGGAGATGGTACAGACGAGTGGATTTGAACCACCGACCTTCGGAGCCACAATCCGACGCTCTAACCAACTGAGCTACGTCTGCATGCCAGTGGCGCGGAACATAGGTATAATTTTTGAGGTTGGCAAGGCCCTTGAAACATCAAAATGAAAAAATCCACAGCACTGATGGAAAATCGCCTTTTAACCACTTCTATCAGGGGTTCACTCTATTTTTCAGAGGCTTAAAGACAAAATCCCCCCGTAAGAGTTACAAATTGCGGTGCAATCCAATCGGGAGGATATGTATGTTCCTGAAAAATTTAGCCTGAATTATGCCAGTTTCATTTCTTTTATAGATTTATCGAAAGCATCTTTGGCAGGCTTAGACATCGTGGCTGCCAGTTTCGTTGCAGTTTCCTGCATCTCTTTAACCTGCTGGCTCATCGCATCGTACTGTTTGCGGCTGTATGCAGACTGAAGTTCGATCGCTTCAGACAAGCTCTTCACGCTGAACATGTCACGAATGTGAGAGAATGCAGCTTCGGAATTGTCTTTCGCTGCGTCGACCGCTTTCAGATTGATTTCCATGAAGCTGTCACGGGTCACTTCCAGGGTCGCTTCAATCATTGCACTTGCATCTTCAGAAGCAGACTTTACTTTGGCATAACCTTCACGAGCTTTATCAACGCTCTTTTCGGTCATTTCCTGGATAAAAGCAGGCACTTCCATCTTGTTCATTGCAAACACCTCGTTTTCTACAGACCTGGCAGCTTTGGGAGCAGCCTCTTCAGTCTTCCTCTCTGATTTCGCAGTAGTCATTTTCGCGGTAGTCATTGGGAATGCTCCTTATCGTCCTGGGAGAAACATAAAGGATCAAGAGGGAGAGAACTGCCTCTCCCTAAGTCAACCTGAGATTAATATAGAAGGTATTTTGTGCATTGCAACATTTTTTTGCATCGCAGCACCGCTGACCCTGTTTAAGCTCCTGAAACGTAGAAGAAAACTTTTTTAATTCAGGTGTTGCAAATCACAGCTTTGCAGCGGAGGGTTTCAATAGCATCTCCCGACAAGGCGTTGTTACGCCTCATTTCACCTTCTATGGGAGCAGGAATTCAGTCCTTCCCTGGAATTCAGACTTCCTCATAAATCTCCCACTTTTTTGGCTGCGTCTTTAACAGTGAGAGAAGCCTTTTCTCCCATCTCACGCATTTGTGCTCCACTTTGCTCCACCTGTTTGTGCAAGTACTCTTGCTGCAAGCTTACGAGTTCATCCATGTCGCGCGCCTGAAACATGCGCTGCGCCAACTCAAAAGCAGAATTCACATTTTGTTCGGCAAATGAAAGAGCCTGACGGTGCATGTCTGAAGACCCCACATGCATTGTGCTTGACACATCTTCCATGCTGCTAACCGCATTTTCGGTTGCACCCATGAAATTATCAAAAGCCTTACGTGCCTGATCAATGCTTCGATCAGCAAATTCGCGCATTTGATCTGAAACTTCAAAAGGCACTTTTGTATCAACCATGCTCAAGCCTCCACCATTGTTGACTAAGGTTTCATTCATATTGTGGAAGGGCCTGCTCCCTCCCCTGTTTGCAATTCATTTACTCTGGTATGGCAATGCTATACTTAACCATAGGGAAAGAAAATAGGAGCTTAGACGAGTATTGCGGTTTACGGTCCTTTAAGTATACGTAGACCGGGGGGATAATTGAGTGGCTCGTACCTGTTGGAATTAACAGAGGCGAACATCGGCACGCATCTGTTAAAGTCTAAGCTTTTATCAGGATTTAGCTTTTGAAAATGCCGGTGGGCAGGTACCATAAATGGCAGGCTATGGTTTTTCAAAGCTTACAGATAAAGTAGGGTTGGGCTATAATTGGGAAAATCTACCCCTTATAAATTGAGGCAGGTTTCTTTAGTAAGCCTACAGCAAAACCGCTGAAGTCGCTTACATGCCCGCTTCAAACCCTATATCATTTGATAGCACCGCCAATTATGTGTCCAGGTGCCTGTGAAAGAGTGTAGAGTGCGTTTCTCAACTAACCCCTTTTTGGGAAACCTTAAGAGTAGGGACCGAGCTCGTGGCTGACTTTGTCTTCAAACGCCGACAACGGCCGATCCGCTTCACTTGGGAGCTGGACCGAAACGGCTGTTTTCGTAGCTTCTCAAAGGAATTCGCCGAGCTTTTAGGCCCTCAGGATGCCGCGCTGATAGGCCTCCCGTTTGATGTTGTCCGCAAGAAGCTGAGGATGGGCAGAGTCCCGGCGGCTTCAAAGGCAATAAAAAAGCAACGCGCCCTCAGCGGCGTAACACTGCTTTGGCCTGCCTGCAATTCCAACAAGGTTGTTCCTCTCGATTTGTCCGCTCAACCGGTGGAAACAAAATCAGGTGAGTATAACGGCTTGCGCGGGTTTGGGGTTATCCGCAGCGTCGATGCAAAGAAATCAGAGGAACCGGTCGATCCGCTTGCAGTCCTGACCAAATTGCAAGCCGCTTTGAGAGAGGAAAGTGAAGGCACTGAAGCTACCTCCGCACAGGCACCGACAGAACTCTCTGGCAGTGCGCCTGATATTGGACTAACGCTTGAGCATGATCAGCCTGAAGGATTTGTGCAGGAAGATATCGCGGCAATAGACGCGCCGATTGAGACAGAAACGCATCAGGTTCCTGAAATTCCTGATGCGTCGCTGGTCCATGCCATTACTGCTCCAGGTTTTTTGCAGAGTGAGCCTGAGATACCGGAGCTGATTGTTGACTTCAGTGAGGATGCAGAGGAAGACTCACAGGGGATAGTTGGGGATGCCGAACACCCTGAGCCCGAAACTTCTCCCGGGCCTGATCCGCGTAAAGAGGTGATGGCTGAAGAGGCCATTGAGCCTGAGGTAGAGACGGAAGCTGATTTATCTGCACCAGACAAACAGTGCGATGAGAATGGCTTGCACTTCCTTCATGAGGAAGGAGTAATTGCTGTTGAGGAAAATGAGGGCTTCGATCAAGTGACGGATGCGGATGCCCTTCACGACCAGGCAGCTCCTCTTGAGTTTGCCGCTCCTGTTGAGGTCGAGGCGCAGCAAGAAGATGTATCTGAGCCAGAATTAGCTGACCAGGCCAGGCCCGCTTCAGATGGTCCTGAGCACGTGAAAAAAGAAGCTTATCTGCAGGCATTTGAAGGAAAGTTTACTGAGAAAATCACTCCGGAGACGGCAGAACAGATAAGCGCTGACCCATCAACTCCCAGGCCAACCAGTAATGATGATTTTGAGCGCGCTATTGCAAACTTACCCGACGCACCACAAAGGAAAGTCAGAACCGGACCACGCAGCCTTGCTGAGTTGACCAACAGTATTGTCCGGCTGGTAGATAAGCATCCTGTTCCAAGAGAGAATGCAGGACTTTCCAAACCAGAGCAAGACGCCTTCGACAAGATCGCACGGGCATTGAGCACTGAGAAGAAGGATGAACAATCCGCGATTCCCGCACATGTTGAAACCGTAAAAATAATTTCTGCTACACCCGATGAGACTGCAGCCATCGCTGTAGCTCAAACTGATGTGATTGAAGCGGAAGTCCACGAAGAACCGAAGCCTGCAACAGCGGCTAAAGCTGACAACATTATTCAGCTGCCCGCAGAACCAGTTGTGCACGATAAATCCCTTGAGGCTGAGCCAGAGCAGGACAATGTAACCCATGTGGTTCTGCCACGTGTTCCACCAGATATCGAAGAAGCTGCGGAACGCGCCCGTGAAAAAACAGGACGTATTCCTGACAAGCCAATTGTAGCTCCAATCGATCCGCGTCTACTGGATCGTCTTCCGATTGGGGTCGCCATTGTTCGCGACCGCGACGTTGTTTATGCGAACGACACCCTACTTGAGCTGCTTGGTTACGAACGCTTTGAGGGGTTGAATGAAGCGGGCGGGCTCGAGGCGATTTTCGCAGAGCCGGAAGAGTGCCCTACTCCAAGCTCTCAGACTGTTGATCGAGTGGTCCATGTGCGGCTTGCAGAAGGTGGTGTGCTTTCCGTTGATGCACGAATGCATGCTGTGCCCTGGAATGGCACGCAGGCGCTCATGATTTCGGTCGTGGAGAAAATGCAGGGTGAAGCTGTAACGGACGAAACTTCAGCTGCGTCCCGAGTTCACGCTCCAACTGGCGCTGAGACTCAGGTTAAACATCTGCACGCGCGCATAGAAGAATTGGAAACCGTTCTCGCGACTGCGACAGATGGTGTGCTTGTGATGGATCAACACGGCACCATCCGCAGCGCAAATCACTCAGCAGAAGCTCTGTTCAATGCCAGCAAAGATGATTTACCTGGCGCTCCATTTACAACCTTCCTTGCGGGTGAGAGCCACATTGCAGCGCTGGATTATCTGGACGGATTGGTCGCCAATGGCATCTCCAGCGTCCTCAATGACGGGCGTGAGGTCATTTGCCAGACGCTGGACGGTGATATCTTCCCAACCTTCCTGAGCATGGGACGTGTCAGCCACGCAAACGAACAGCTTTTCTGCGCCGTACTGCGCGATATCACTCAATTCAAACAAGCTGAAGAAGAGTTGGTGAATGCCCGGTATAAAGCAGAGAAAGCCAACACTTATAAGTCCGAATACTTGGCTAAAATCAGCCATGAAATCCGCACACCGCTCAATGCGGTGATCGGGTTTTCAGAAGTGATGCAGGAAGAGCGTTTTGGCGAGATGGGGAATATGCGTTACAAAGAGTATGCGCGTGATATACATCGTTCCTGCTCGCATATGCTGACGCTGATCAACGACTTGCTTGATCTGGCCAAAATTGAAGCTGGCAAGGTGGATCTGGCGTTTGAGGCCGTTTCCGCAGCCGACATCATCAATGAATGCGTGGCACTGCTGCAACCACAGGCGAATGATCAGCGAGTGATTATTCGTGCAAGTGCACCTCTTTCTGTTCCAAATATCGTGGCGGATCCCAAAACGCTGCGCCAGATCACACTGAACCTGCTGTCCAATGCCATCAAGTTCAACCGGTCCGGCGGTCAGGTGATCATTTCACTTGTGCTTGATCCGAATGGTGAAGTACACTTGCGTTTTCGGGATACTGGCCACGGCATGTCGAAGGCTGATCTTGAAGCTGCACTTCAACCGTTCCGCCGCCTTAATGCCTCTGCTTCAACAGAAGGGTCTGGTCTTGGTCTTCCATTAACCAAAGCCCTGGTGGAAGCGAACCGTGCTTCGTTTTCCATAAATTCTGAAGAGGATGAAGGTACGCTGGCGGAAGTGACTTTCCCACCTCAGCGAGTTCTCGCCGAGTAGCGCGCTCCTGTGGCGGCTTGACCATTGCTGGAGAATTACATGCTCACACTGGCTGCTTTGGAAGATGCCTCGCAAGAGCTGCGGCGCCATATGGCCCCAACGGCGTTTTACAGCTGGCCCTTGCTGAATGAGGCCCTGGGCTGCGAAGTCTTCATCAAGCACGAAAACCACGCGCCCACCGGGTCATTCAAAGCCCGGTGCGCCC
Source organism: uncultured Pseudovibrio sp. (assembly GCA_947502585.1). Classification (GTDB taxonomy): domain Bacteria; phylum Pseudomonadota; class Alphaproteobacteria; order Rhizobiales; family Stappiaceae; genus Pseudovibrio. Next base: position 9,225 of record CANNAV010000029.1, on the reverse strand, counting down.
TAGTTTACCTCTTGCGCCAATCACAGCGGCATATCAGCTCCACAAGTTTTGTTGCAGCCACACGCGGTAACTTTGGGCTGGGCATGGCGTGGGCAGCAAAGATGCTGCACCAACGAGCTGCTATCGTCGTTCCTCAAGGCACATCCAGTGAAATAACAGGGGCCATCCAAAGCTACGGCGCGTTTCTGATTGAGCATGGCAAAGACTTTGAGGAAGCACATAGTTTCGCATGCCAGATGGCCGAGGATTCTAGGCAGGTGCTCTCTCCCGGCTTTGATTATGACCTTGTTCTTGGAGCTGCGACTTACGCTCTTGAGATTTTCCGGGCAATTAAAGATCTGGATGCTATCTATGTGCCTGTTGGCCTGGGCACTGGTATATGCGGACTAATATCTGTGCGCGACTTTTTTGGCCTGAAGACGAAAATCATCGGCGTCGTTGCAGAAAATGCGGATGGTTGCGCACGATCCATTGAAGCTGGTGAGTATACACTCACTCCTTCCGCCAATACCTTTGCTGAAGGAATTTGTGTGCGGGGGCCGGCCCGAGAAGCTTTTGCCTTAATCAGATCAGGTGCTGAGCGCGTTATTCGGGTCAGCGAGGACGAAATTGCAGAAGCAATCCGCCTGCTCTATCGCACAACACACAATGCCTGTGAGGGTGCAGCAGCAGCTGGCCTGGCCGCCCTTTCAAAAGAGCGCGCCAACCTGCAAGGCAAAAGGGCTTCTTTTATTCTCTGCGGGCAGAACATAAACCGCGTCTGGATGGCACGTGTGTTGCAGGGGGACACTCCGATTGCCTGAAAATCGGAATCAGCTCCGCATACAATGCCCGCCTTTGCTCTCAATTCAGACTTGTTTGTTTACAACAACTCTGAGTTTGTCAGTAAACTTCCTGTGAGATTTAGATATTCCGCAATTGAAAATTATTCGCAATTGCAGACGGATAGCACCTAAAAAGATGAACTTCACAGTTTAGAATCGTTCTATCTCATTGTTTTCACGCAGTTTAATAGTTGACAGAGAAAGTCAGGTTTCCGATATAACGGCAACTGATAAGCGTTTGCAACCGCGTACCAGATCACTCAGGAGATGTTTCGATGAAGTCGTTGTTTAAGGGAATTGGGCTGACAGCAGCTGGTTTTGCGCTTGGTACAGCCGGTATGGTCGCATCAGCTCAGGCAGAAAGCGAAGTGAATATCTATTCTTACCGCCAGCCAGAATTGATCAAACCACTTCTTGATGCATTCACTGCTGAAACTGGCATCAAAGCTAACATTGTTTTCGCTAAGAAAGGCCTTGGCGAGCGCATGAAGGCTGAGGGGGAGAACTCTCCGGCTGACGTTCTTCTTTCTGTCGACATTGGCCGTCTGCAGGGTGCGAAAGACCTGGGCGTGACTCAGCCAGTGTTTAGCGACAACATCAATGGCAACATACCGGCAAATTTGCGCGATTCTGAGGGCCACTGGTTCGGCCTAACAACTCGCGCCCGCGTCATCTATGCTTCCAAAGACCGCGTTACTCAAGATAGCATCACCTATGAAGAGCTTGCTGATCCTAAGTGGAAAGGCCGTCTCTGCACCCGCTCTGGTCAGCACGTTTATTCCATCGGCCTGATTGCATCCATGATTGCTCACAAGGGTGAAGCTGAAACACAGAAATGGCTGGAAGATGTTCGTGATAACCTAGCTCGTAAGCCGACCGGCAATGACCGGGCACAGGTTAAATCCATATTTGCTGGCGAATGCGACATCGCATTGGGCAACACCTACTATATGGGCAAAATGCTGACCAACGAGAAAGACCCTGAGCAGAAGGATTGGGCAGCGTCGGCCCGTATTCTCTTCCCGAACACCGAAGGTCGCGGTACTCATGTGAACATCTCCGGCATGGTTCTGGCCAAAAACGCTCCAAACAAAGACAATGCTGTAAAACTGATGGAATTCCTCGCTTCCGATGAAGCCCAGTCTATTTATGCTGCCAGGAACTTTGAGTACCCAGTGGAGCCTGGTATTGCGCCATCTGAACTGGTTGCATCCTGGGGTTCTTTTAAAGCTGATGACGTTTCTCTCAACGAGATTGCTGCTCAGCGTACAAAAGCAAGTGAACTGGTTGATATCGTTGGTTTTGACAACGGTCCATCCAGCTGAATTCCAACAGGTAAACTGAGATGAAGCCATTCCATGACATCCAGACAGGGACATAGTGGATCGCCACAATACAGAACTGCCGCTCCCTCTACTCACGGGGAGCGGCTTCTTGTGTTTGGCACCTACTTTCTGACCGGCCTCGTTGTGATGCCGGTTTTTGCAATTGTTGTCATGGCTATGGGGTCTTCGGGTAATCTGTGGCCGCACCTTGTATCAACAATTCTGCCTCGTTCAATTACTACCACATTCCAGCTTATGGTCGGTGTTGGTGTAATCGTGTTTGTTGTGGGGGTTAGCACCGCTTGGCTGGTTACCATGTGCCGTTTCCCCGGGCGGCGCTGGTTTGATCTGGCGCTGTTGTTGCCATTCGCAGTCCCGACCTACATTATTGCGTTCTCTTATGTTGAACTGCTGGACTATACAGGTCCGGTGCAAAGCCTGCTCCGCGATATCTTTGGCTTCAGGACCTCTCGTGACTACTGGTTCCCTGAGATCCGTTCGCTGGGTGGTGCCATGTTTGTCATGGGGTTTGTGCTCTACCCTTATGTTTATCTGAGTGCCCGCGCCTCATTCCTTATTCAATCTGCTTGCGCACTGGATGTGTCCCGCACTCTTGGTGCAGGCCCATTTCGCTTGTTCTGGAAGGTCGCCTTGCCGCTGGCTCGTCCTGCTATCGTGGTTGGTGTGACCCTTGCATTGATGGAGTGCCTGAACGACATTGGTGCCGTCTCCTTCTTTGGCGTACACACCTTAACATTTTCCGTTTATGACACATGGCTCAATCGCTCTAACCTGACGGGCGCGGCTCAGATCGCAACAATCATGCTGGTGTTTGTGCTGGCACTGATGTTCATCGAGTATTATGGCCGCCGAAAGCAGCGTTTTCACCAGACAACCGGAACCTATCGGGCGTTACCAAGCTACGAAATGAGAGGGTGGCGCCGCTGGATCGCTGTGGCTGTTTGTGCCATCCCTGTCATCCTTGGTTTTGTCTTTCCTTCCCTGCTTCTGCTCAACCGTGCGAGCCGCCGTGTAGAAGATCTGTTTGAACCGGCGCTCTGGGCTGCTGCTGGCAATACTCTGTGGCTAGCTGCTGTGGCCGCTGCTGTTTCTATCGGCATCAGCCTGACCCTTGCCTATCGCCGCCGTCTGTTTCCGGGCAACGTAACCACGACACTGGGCCGTGTAGCCTCAATTGGTTACGCGGTTCCCGGAACTATTCTGGCCGTTGGCATTCTGCTCCCCGTTGCTTCGCTGGACAATGTGATTTCAGAGGGCTTTGAAACATTGTTTGGTTTTGGTACCGGCCTGCTGCTGATTGGATCTGGCACTGCGCTCATCTACGCCTATGTCGTGCGTTTTCTGGCAATGTCATACGGGCAGATTAATGGCGGATTTGGTAAAATCACCCCACACTATGATATGGCCTCTCGTAGTCTGGGTCAGACTGCCTGGGGCACCCTTGGCCGGGTTCATATGCCGTTGATGAAGCCGGTTATTCTCTCCGCGACACTGCTTTCTTTCGTTGAATGCATGAAAGAGCTCCCTGCAACGTTGCTTCTGCGTCCGTTTAACTTCGAGACACTCGCAACAACGGTTTACAATGCAGCTTCTCGTGAAGCGTTTGAAGATGCAGCTCTGCCAGCCCTCTGCATTGTGCTGGTGGGTATTATTCCGGTGATTATGCTTGCGAAGACAAGTGCTGATACGTTCCGCTTGAAACGCGGCAACAACCGATTCTCCAGGGACACATCAATGGTACCTGCTGAGTAAGACAGAAAAACATACAGTATAAAAACCGTCGAAAATGTTCTGTTGTTTTATATCCGGAGCACACCGCGTTCATTTGCATTTTCGCCGCGTGTTCTGACATCTTTGTAGGAGCAAATTCCTAAATCCAATCAGGCGGAACACGCTTTAAAGCGTCTATATTCGGTTTATCTGGTAGCAGCTGCCAATTTCAGCGCCATTCCGACAAAAACAATGGATGCGATCCGATTCATAACTTTCAGAGCAGTTACAGACTTGCTCAAACGATCACCGATGGCGCCTGCTGCAAAGGCAACTGAACCAAAGACCAGAATTGCCGAGAACATAAATACCGCACCCAGCTGCAAGAACTGCCCCATAACAGGACCGTAAGCAGGATCAACAAACTGCGGGAAGAATGAAAGGAAGAAAATTGCGACCTTTGGATTGGTGATGTTCATGATCACCCCGCGGCGATACAGAGTGATCAAAGCAGAGTGATCAACCGTATTTTGTTGCACGAGCTCTGGCTTCGCTCTGAAAGCACCCCATGCGAGATAAAGCAGATAACCAACACCGAGTACTTTGACAAAGGTAAACGCCGGTTCGGACGCCTGAAAAATAGCAGAAACACCGAGTGCTACAGCCGTTGTATGAAAAATCAGGCCTGTGCACAGACCAAAAGTCACAGCAATGCCTGCCATACGACCACATACTGCGGACTGTGTCAGTACGAAAATATTATCAGGGCCCGGTGCTAATGCCAGCAAAACGGTGACAGTAAAGAAACCAGCCAGTATGTCTACTGGGATCACAAAGTGCTCCATCCGTTCAAAAAACTGAAGCGCACAATGCCTCAACTTCCTAATCAGGGCAAGTTTCCCAATGGATTGAATCCAACATTTGGAACCCTCGGTTTCTGGTCGCGATGATGTCATCTGGTTTTACTCTCCAGATCAATGGCTTTGCATTGTTTTGGTTGTGCCGTCGATGAAACCGTTGATGGCAGTCTGTAAATCGACGATGGATCGAAAGACCCCGTATTTGAGGGCCCGGCGTGTCAGTTTGGCAAAGAAGCTCTCGACAGCATACAGCCACGAACCTGACGTCGGGATGAAGTGAAACGTCCAGCGCGGAAAACGTTCCAGCCACTTTCTGACTTTCTCATACTTGTGGGTACACCTGATTGCCCCCCGGCGGATTTGCTACTCAAGCTGAAGCCCAGACCTGGGTGAAGTCATTCGTCAGGTGGTATAACAGCGAGCACTTGCAAAGCGCGATCCGCATCGTACTCCCGATACGCGTCATTCGGGGCAAGACCAGGCATCTCTCGCCAACCACATCATGATCTATGAAAAGGCTCCGGAGCCAAAGCCAGAACGATGGTCAGGAAAAGCACGGAACCGGCTACCAGCAGGACCCGTCTGGTTAAACCCGGAGCGAAAAACGAACCGTACTAAAATCAGAGGCCCTGCATGAAATTAGCGGACAGAGCGATTTATTAATTTTCATTAACCTATTGAATATTTCTTTGAATTCTGAATCTATGGTTTCATGACAAATTATTGCAAGAAACCAACAAAATCTCTGAGAGCTGTATTGAGAGAAGTCCCTGATCCATGTGGCAAACAGGGCCTTCAACATCCGCTGGAAGCTTTGCCGGGCCTGATGTTGCTATCTCTTTTCAGTGGTCGTCATGGCATGCTGGCAGCGTTTCATTTGGGACGCAACCTGTCACATAGCCAGCTCACACGCCCTAGCTTCCCACGTCATCTGAAATCCCCTCACCATGCAACGCTTACCGAACTCCTGCGCATTCCTGATCCTGATGCAATGGCACAAGCTTTTGGAAACCTGACCAGCGACCCAGGCATCAGATCGGATCACTCATTATCCCTCGGTCACCTTTCGATGGATGGAAAATCCGCATGCCGGACACAGCCGGACTGACCAGCGAAGTATCGCTCTGCTGCCGGCCGCTGCCATGAGTGAAGCAACGCAGGCAAACTGGCCACCGTCCGCTACGTTGCAATGATCACCCGCCACCGCCAACACATCAGAGGCGGGATAACCTATTTGATATCAAGCCTCAAAGATCCTGAACCGGAAGAGATCTCAGGCCTCAACCGAAATTATGCATCGCGACAAGGATGTTACCCCTGGTGAGTATCGCTATACAAACCGGCCAGATCATGCCCCGGGAAATATTTTCACACCCATAAGCGCTCCCCCTCACACTGCTCAAAAAAAGTCGGAAAATCACCAACAAGGGCAATCGAAGGGTTAAGGACAATCGGGATACAGCTATATCATTCCTGACAAACGAAAACAGCCTGCACTTTCATTGAATCACCCTGACCGCGATGTGTTGCCCTTGACTGCAACTATCATCCTCTGTAGCTTGAGCGGTAAGGGTACAGGTTCCTGCCGCTCGCAGAGCACCGCTCATGGTGAAGCCTGAAACAAAACATGCAACTTCAGCCCAGATAAGCGGGTTGATGGCAATGCGAGCTCCATCAAATTGATCCCGCATAGTTTGAGGCTATTAAATGAACGGATCTCTTCCTTCTCTTTCCGCGCTCAAAGCGCAAGCGAAGCAATTGCGTACTGCGCTGGAAAATCGCGGTGAAGCTATTTCGCACTCCCAAACCCTTGAGCTTATTGCCCGCCAGCAAGGTTACAGGGACTGGAATACCCTTTATGCAGCCGTTGGTAACCACCCACCAGTGTTGTTCTTGCGGCCCGGAGACCGGGTCGCTGGCAAGTATCTTGGACGCAGGTTCGCTGCAGAAGTCATTGGTGTTCAAAGCTCAGCGGCAGTGTGCCGGGTGCGCCTGACATTGCACTTTGATGAGCCCGTCGATGTGGTGAGCTTTGAAAGCTTTTCCGCTTATCGCAAACGAGTGACTTGCACAGTGAATGCAGATGGCATGACCAGTGAAAAGACCTCTGATGGTGAACCGCATATGGTTCTTACAGGGCTCTAGTCCTTTGTTTCAGTCTGTTTGGGGTAAAGATGAGCCAGTTTGATACGGACATCCTTAGTTGAGAAGCGCCGGTTTACCTTTCCCTCTGCGGTGTTTCATTCGATTTCCCATGCCTTGATTTCAGCTTCCAGGGTGTCGTTACCGGGGATGCGCCTGTCGAGGCACTGTCCTGCGCGAGTGCTCAGGTCACATTCTGCGATGTTGAGCCATGAACCATGTTTGGGTGTGTAGTGCCACTCAAAACGGTTGGCGATACAGCGAGCCCCGGCGGGGGAAAAACAGTATCGGAAAGGTCCTCGAGGATAAGAGCGTAATCGATCGCGGCCAAACGCCTGGGAACGGGGACATGGCACCAGCCTTAAGGCGGGGCAAACAGCATGAACAAGCTGGCCACACCGGCGCGCTCGTATTCATAGTCGAAGCGCACTTCTCGCCCAGGCCGTATCGGGATCGGCCTGCGGGTCTCGTCCAGGCAGACCAGAGGGCGGGCCGGATGACAGGGGCGGGTGCAGACCTACGGCACGTCTTCCATCGCAGCAACAAAGGCTGCATTGGCTTTGGGCGGGATTACCCAATAGCGGTTCCTGTGCGGTTTGAGCGCGTTTTTTTAGTACCCGGCGAACCGTGAGCTATTGTCTATTCTGGTGTATGAGATTTTGCTTAAGCAGCTTTTTGATCGGGCTCAGCTTGTTCGATACCATCTTTGAAATTGATGCCAGCGATGACTTTGCCAAGATCAGCGAATCCGCGCAGCTTTCGCCAGCTCCCTTGTGCACACTGGCTGAGTTTGAACATCATGTGCAGCATACCGTCTCTGTTAAGACATCCCTTTGAACGTTTTGTACGGTGCCTGATGGTGGCGAACGTGGATTCAATCGGGTTAGAAGTGCGAATAGACTGCCAGTGCATCTGCGGAAAGTCATAGAAGTTCAGAAGATCATGCTGATCTTTGAGCAGGCATTCCGCAGCTTTGGGATACTTGCCTTCAAACTGTTCCACAAACAGATCAAAAGCTGTTTCTGCCTCTGCTCTTGTCGGTGCCATCCAGATATCTTTGACGGCAGTTCTTGCCTTGTCCTGCACAGATTTTGGCAGGTAGCCCACGATGTTGTTTGTCTTATGAACCCAGCAGCGCTGGTGACGGGTAGCGCTATAAACCTCATCAAGGGCGCCCCAGAACCCCATGGCCCCATCTCCAATCGCCAGCTTTGGCGCATTCATGCCACGCTCCTTCAGCTTCACCAGCACTTCGCGCCAGCTCTGTGTGCTCTCGCGCACGCCGTCCTCGATAGCAAGAAACTTCTTTTGTCCCAGCGCATTAACGCCAATCACCACCAGTGTGCACAACTTGACATCTTCTGCCAGTAAGCCACTGTAAATGCCATTCACCCAGATATAGACCCACTCGTCCTTGTCGAGGTCGGCCTGGCGCCATTCCTCATACTCGCCCTTCCATTCCTTTTTCAGTCGAGAGACCGTGCTTGCTGAAAGACCTGTCGCCTGCGCTCCAACCAAAACCTTCAGAACCTCTTCCATTTCTCCGCTGGAAACCCCTTTGAGGTAAAGCCACGGCAAGGCCGCTTCCAGACTTTTGGCCTTACGTACATAGGGTGGCACAAGGGCTGAGTGGAGTTCTACTTCAACAGCTTGTTGCAACAACTTCATCGCCCCTTCGCGCAGCATCTGCGTCAGCAGATCATCAAAAACAGCAATTTGACGGCCAGGTTCAGGAACATTATCCTTATCCATGGTGGCATATCACCAGGTGGTTGAGTTGTTGAGTCAGTCATCAATCAACCCGACACGCTGCTGGTTCAAAAGCCCCATACACCAGATTCAGTTATAGCTCATTCCCGAAAAGTGGTTCCGGTTTTCGGATAGGAACACGCTTAAATCAGTCCTTTAGTCGCGCAGGAGCGACCACCTTGTCAATCAGGCTTGCCATTTCAAGCACATGCCAGTCCTGTCCAGCCCGCCCGATCAGCATCAGCCCTGTCCCCGGTGTGCCATGCAGGTTCATGGGAATGGTTGCAGCACACCCGTCAACCCAGTTCACCGCCCGCGTATTCTGCGAAAGCTGAGAGCCAGACTTTTCGGGCTTACTGGCAGCATCCTCAAGCAGCGGCGCCACAATCGGCACTGTCGGTGCAATCAGAATATCATACTTGCCCGCCATCTCTTTAAAGGCACGAATTGCTTCCGCCCGCTTGGAGCGTGCCTCTTCCATCTCTTTACCCGTCACCTCCGCAGATTTAAGAATGCGCTGAACCACAAAAGGATCACCGGTTTCTTTAAGACCCTCCAGATACCCGCCAACCAACGCAGTTGTCTCATAACTAC
>CANNAV010000028.1 GCA_947502585.1 uncultured Pseudovibrio sp. | reverse complement strand
CGTCGTCGTGTACAGGACAAGCGGTTTATCAGGCTGCTCTGGCAGATCCTGAAGGCGGGCCACATTGAACGTGGCTTACTCTTGCCTGAAAAAAGACATGTATTCTGGTGAAAATGCAGTTTAATTGTGGCGATGAACAAAAAGTAAATATCATTCATTGATTAAAATTCTAAAAGAAACATTTCCTTTCTAAGTAGGAAGTATCTGCCTGCTTAAAAGTGAGCAGGGAATGCTCTAATTTATTTAAAATTATATTGTCATATATAACTATTACAATATATATAGTTACAACGGTTTATTCTGTCTTTGATGTTTCTTTTGATTCTACTTCTTGTCATAAGAGTTGCTAATTTAAAATTGTTACTAGTTTATCCCAAGATTATTTTGGGTATAACATGATCATAAATATGGAGATAATGTGACAAAAACATGTCTTATAATTTTAGTTCTTAAAGAATAAAAGCATGGAAAATATTGATTGAAATTCCTGAGATTTCGAAAAATCGCGGAAAACAACAGTTGATTTTATCAATTAAATAAAAATGTATATTAATTTTATTCTTATTATCTACTTTAATTGCTATAGTTTCTTGTTAGGTATTACTTGGTATTGAAGGCAGAAAAACTTTAGAAGAAATTGACAGACTGTCTTTCTCTGATTTACCAGCAATGTATTCACTTGGGATGATTGGGTGGGGGTTATGTATTTAATTATTGATGAACAACAGCTTGTAACCGATGGGTATGCATCTGGATTCGAACGGGAAGGTATTTCGGCAAGTGGCTTTAGTCCGGAGGATTTTCGGGATTGGTTAAATACTGCGCCTGATACTGAGTTCGAGGCCGTCGAAGCTATTTTGATTGGCGAGATAGGAGGGGGTGAAAAGTTACCACAAATTATACGCCTCAGATGCTCTCAAAAACCGTTATTGGTTCTGAATAGCAGTCCGATTTTGGAGCAAACACTGAAATTGTTTGCTGCTGGTGTAGACGACGTCGTTCGCAAACCTGTACACCCACAGGAAATACTTGCGCGTGTTAACGCAATCAAGCGCCGCACAGCGAGCCAAAGCCTTAATGTCGAACTGGGCGATCTTACGGTTTACTTTGATGGGCGAGACCCTGAAATCAAAGGGAAGATGCTGGCATTGCCGCGCCGGGAACGTCGTATTCTTGAGTACCTTGCTCAGAATAACGGGCGACGTTTGACGAAAACTCAGATTTACAACTTTGTCTATGGCATCTTTGAAAGTGAAGTAGACGAGAATGTGGTCGAAAGTCACATAAGTAAGCTAAGGAAGAAGCTGCGTGCACAGATGGGGTATGATCCTATCGATTCAAAGCGTTATCTTGGCTACATAATTAATTCTCTATAACAACAGGAAAGTCTGTCTGAGCAGTCTTTTCCGTTGTTCAGGTAACTCATTTTAATTTTATAAAAGCTGAGCCAGCTCAGCAAAGGCATTCTGGCTTGAAGGGGCGTCTAAACCCTGCACAAGCGCATTATAGACCTTTGGGGCAATCTCAACAGCTTGATCAAGTAAGGGATCTGCACCCTCTTTGTAGCCGCCCATCATGCGCAGATCTTTGGTATCTTCAAATTTCGCAATCATTGCCTTCAGCTTTATGATGAGCTCACGCTCTTGCGCAGACCAGCAGCTTTGTGCGAGTCGGGAGATAGAGCCAAGGACGTTGACGGCAGGATATCTGCCTTCCTCCGCAATATGCCGGTCCAGAACGACGTGACCATCCAGAAGACCCCTGATGTTGTCTGCAACAGGATCATTATGATCATCACCATCGACGAGAACGGAGAAAATTGCAGTCATCATACCGCTTCCTTCAATGCCAGGGCCTGCGCGCTCAAGCAGGAGAGGGAGCTCGGAGAAAACGCTCGGAGGGTAACCACGGGAAAGAGCCGGTTCTCCAGCTGCCAAAGCAACGTCGCGTAGAGCGTGTGCGTAGCGGGTAACACTATCAACGACCAGCAAAACGGAGTGCCCTTGATCTCTGAAGTGCTCGGCAACTGTCATAGCTGTTTTGGGAGCAAGTCGCCGCATCATGGGGCTTTCATCACCTGTCGCAACCACCACCACGGATTTTGAGAGCTGATCACCAAGTGTTTCTTCCACAAACTCACGAACTTCACGGCCACGTTCGCCGATAAGTCCGATAACGACTGTTTCAAAAGAATTACTTCGTGCTATCATTGAGAGCAGTGTTGATTTACCCACGCCTGAGCCTGCAAAAATACCCAAACGTTGCCCATGACAAATTGGTGTAAAGAGATCGAGCACCCGTACGCCAGTCAAAGCGGCATCTTTCACACGCGCACGGTGAATTGGTGGAGGGGGAAGGGTATTGAATGACGCCAACGATGGTCCTTCGGTCATTGGACCGAGACCATCGACGGGTTGTCCAAACGCATTGATAATACGCCCGCGCCAGTTATTGTCTGGATAGAAGTTAAGCTCGCCGCAGCGTTTTACCTTGATCCCCAGCCCAAGATCAGATCTGGATGCATAGGGTTTTACAAGCACACTATCTGGTTCAATTCGGATAACTTCTCCAAATTCTTCGCCGTTATTGCTCGTATAGGAGACCTGGTCTCCCAGGTTAACGCCGCCTGAAAGCCCCTTAACTCTAAGGTGGTTAGGGGTAACCTCACAGAGGGTTCCACTTATCTCGATATTCCATGAGCTTGATGGAATTTGAGCGGTAAGTTCCTGAATGCGCGCAAGGGCGGTCATAAACAACCTTTTGAAGTGTTAGCTTTGTACAATAGTATTACGGTGCCGCTCTTGTAACTGCTTGAGTAAATCTTCTGGCAGCAAGTTCCGGGCATCCTGAGCTAGTTTATCAATTGTTGGAAGCGTTGATGTATCCAGATCAGAAGGAGTTTGTTTCTCTTTTTCCAGGGTGGCAGCCAACGCTTCAGTCAGATTGCCTTCGTTTACCATAGAAAGGCCGTCAGCGGAGGCGATGTTACCAAAAAGCGGCGGAATCGCTTTAAATTGGACAGGCAGGACTGGCGTCCCTCTTTGCAATGAGGACATCATATCTGTTGCAGGTGCTGGTAAGGCCGGGCTTGCTCTTAGTTTTTTCTCAATAGTGTTTAGAACAGTTGCCTTATCTGTGGTCGAATTCTCTGTATCCAGTACTCCGGAAATTTTCATTTCAGCTATGTTGCCGGCAACAAGGCCTGCCATTCCCAGTGGACCACCAATCATTCCGTACATAGAACTGCCTGCAACGCGAGAGCGAACAGAGGCTTCATCACCAGTGATCTCTCGATAAAGAGTGTTTACGCCAGGTATGTGTTGTAGCGGATTGATGATATCTAACAGTTCACCAAGGCTGAAAGGCCCTGGAGATGAGGCCCTGGTGCTATTAGGAGAACTTGTGACATGAGCTTCATCCGAACTGCTGAAAACTGCCTGAACTGGATTAACAGCCATCAGCTCTCTCCGAGTTTTTGTATTGTTTGCTGACGAATGCTTTCCACACTCTGTATCATCGAGTTCGTGCTTTCAAAGGCACGTGTGATGGTAATAAGCTTGGTGATCTCTGAGATTGGATTAATGTTCGAGCCTTCCACGAAGCCCTGGACAAATCCATTCTCTGTAAAATCCAAAACTGGTTCAGCAAGTGCATCAGGTATCACAGCAGAATTTCCCGCGCGGCTCAGTTTGGCATCCTGAGGGATGGAGAAAAGGCCAAGCACACCAACCTGGCGGCCTTCCTGATATATAGAGCCATCTTTGGCGATCTCCGGCGCTCCGCCGAGTGGGTCCAGAATAATTGGAGCATTTCCGCTATCAAGAATTGGGTTGCCTTCGATGCTCCTGAGAATGCCGTCAACGCCAATCTGGAAGCGGCCATCTCGGGTATAAGCAGCCCCGTTGCCGGTTTGAATACCTAACCAGCCATTACCATTAATCGCGACATCAAGGGAGCTGCCAGTCTGCTTGATCGCACCAGCCTGTGTTGAGATATAATTCTCTCCGGCAGAAGCGAAGGTGATCGGGTCTTTGCCCGGGCTCTTAACAAGACTATCAAATTTGATTTCATCTGCCCGATAGCCAGCAGTTTCCATGTTGGCCACATTTCGCGCAACTGTCTCAAGTCGGCGCTCAAGGGCCATCTGCCCGGATAGGGAGACATAAAGAGAGGGGACAACCATTATTCAGACTCCAGATCCCATTAAGCTATTATCGTAGATGTGTTTTGTGCCGTTTCCTGCTTTGCGTATCTCTATGATGTCCATAGCTGCACGCTTCAGTGGCGTCGCCATGCTCAAGGCTAGCATGGCATATTGCGTTAATGTGCTGATCATAGCCAACCTGTCTACACTCAAATGCTCCAGGAGAATGCTCTCGATGGCTTGTCTGAAGCTGTATCCGTATTTGTTGAGATTTCAACTCCCCAACGCCAGCTTCGGACAAGTAAGTCTCGCTACCACCAAACAGGAAAAGTGCTTGTCCGGTAAGTGTGTGGAGCGCAAATTGAATATTCTAGTTGGCCTCGTGATCGTTATTGGATCCATAATTGGTGGTTATGTTGCAATGGGTGGCTATATGAAGGTGCTATGGCAACCTTTTGAGCTGCTGATTGTTGGGGGAGCTGCCTTCGGTACCTTTGTGGTAGCTAATACGTTTAAGACAATTAAGGATACCGGGCGCGGTATTCACGAAGCTTTGTTGAATGCAAAGCCCAAAAAGCGTGACCATCTGGATACGCTGAGTGTGCTTTACGGGCTTATGAGAACTCTTCGTGCAAAGGGGCGTAATGACGTTGAACAGATTATTGATAATCCTGATGATTCAGAGTTATTTCAGCGTTTTCCGCGGGTCCTTGCAAATATATCTCTGACGAATTTTATTTGCGATTACTTTCGTCTTATAATCATCGGTAACGTCCGGCCACACGAAATTGAGGCATTGATGGATGAGGAGTTGCATACTCTTGGGCGCGAAGAGATGAAGCCTTATCATGCGCTTAGCATTGTCGCTGAAACTTTGCCTGCTCTTGGTATTGTTGCGGCAGTACTTGGTATTGTGAAGGCGATGGGTGCAATTGATCAGGAGCCTGAAATTCTTGGGGGTCTGATTGGTGCTGCTCTCGTAGGTACATTTCTTGGTATCTTTTTGTCCTACGGGATTGTCAGTCCGATCGCAGTCAAGATTAAGTCCATACGCGAGCAGCGTTATCGCCTTTATATCGAAGTGAAGCAGACATTGCTCGCATTTATGAACGGGGCTGCGCCTCAGATTGCTTTGGAGCATGGTCGAAAAACCATCGGTGCAGATGATCGTCCCACAATTGATGAGGTCGAGGCAGAGACGATGAGTGCTGCTCCTGCGGTGTCTGTAACCGGGGGTGAAGTCTGATGGAGCCTCAAGAGCTGGAAATGAGTGATGAGGTGATCAGCGTTCAGAATGCGAAGGTAGATTTGCCTTCTCGTTTGCTGGACGCAGCCGGTCTTGGTGTTGATCGTCTGCCGATGCTTCACGTGGTCTTTGACCGGATGGCGCGCCAGTACATCGATACACTTCGGCAGATGGCGGCAACTGCGCCTTACCTGGCAGTCCAGTCGGTTTCCAACGAGCGCATCGGTGATGCTCTGGAGCAATATGAAGACCGTGCAGTTGTTGCAGTTCTTCATGCTCAGGAGTGGGATGCGCGCATCTTGCTTGGCTTTGACCGGACCTTCATTTTCTCCATGGTTGAGGTTCTTCTGGGCGGGGATGGCGAAGAAGAGGCGTTTATTGAAGACCGCGCTTTGACCAATGTTGAGCAGCGACTTGCCTATAGAATGTTCCAGGAGGCGGCGACGGCGCTCGAAACCGCATTTGAGGCGATTGCTGATACATCGTTGAAGGTAGAGCGTCTTGAGAACCGTATGGAATTCGCCCAAACGGGTCGAAAGAGTAATCCGTGCGTAATTGCCAAAATGACTGCCGAGATTATTGGTCGCGAAGGCGAGATCTTTATCATTATTCCTCAGTCGGTTCTGAACCCGCTACGCGAAAACCTGACGCAGGTGCTGTCCGGCGAGGTAGCAGGTCGCGACACTCGTTGGACCAAACAGTTCCAACAGGAAGTTCAGCGTACCGAAGTTAAGCTTACCGCAATTCTTGAAGAGCAGCGCATGACACTGGAAGAAGTTGCGCAATTCGAGGTTGGTCTTGTTCTTGAGTTGAATGCGACTCCAAAAACTGCCGTTCAACTCGAATGTAACAGTCAGCCATTGTTTAACTGTCGTCTTGGTCAGGTTGCGGGGTCATATACAGTGCGCGTTGAAGAGTTGATCGAGCAGGAAGGGGAGCTTCTCGATGGTATCTTATCTAATTGACGGATTTTTGCTTTTCGCGCTTTTGATCACAACATGGCGCGTTGTTGCGATGTACCGACAGCTGAAAAGGCTCTCCGGTTACCATGAAGAATATCAAAGAATTTTTGACCAAACCTCGGAAGCAATGGACAATATTGGTTTGTCTTTGCAGGAGATCCGGGTGCGCGGTGAAGAGATCCTGAGTAACCTTGGTCAGCGGATTGATGAAGCACGCGAAGCTACTGTCGATATTTCTGGTGTAATTCTTCAGGCGCAAACCGAAATGAAGTCGCTGCAGGAGCATATAGAATGGTTAAGCAAGAAGAGCGATGAAGTCGGCATCAGTATGAATGATGCGCCGCCAAGGCCTGGCGGAGACCGCGGGCGGCGTTCCGGCCGTACTGCAAAGACTGTTGCAACAAAAACAAAGCAAAGGCCTGTCAGTAGCGCATCGGCCAACACGGCTGCCTTGTTGTTGGCTGGTGGAATGGGTAGCCCGGCGCCTGTCGGCAATAAGGAAAATACTGCAGTATCTGCGATAAATAACCAGAATGTCAGAGTTAGAAAAGTTTCTTTTGGCCAGAGCGCCACATTCAGATCTGTAAATGTAAAGGACGATGAACGTTCTGAGAAGGAGAATGATCCGCAATGAGCAGCTCAAATGAGATGAGTGATGAGGCTCTCGCGTTGCAATGGGAAGCTGCTGCTTCTGAGTCCGGGATGGATATGGACATGGCTGCGCCTTCTGCTTCTTCCCAGCCTTCTGCTTCAGCGCCTGGAAAGGGTGTGAGTGACGAGAATGTCGATCGAAACCTGGATGCAGTTCTTGGTATTCCAGTTGATATGCAGGTTGTTCTTGGGTCCGCAACGATGCCTGTGGCCAGCTTGCTGAAGC
Organism: uncultured Pseudovibrio sp.; assembly: GCA_947502585.1. GTDB lineage: Bacteria > Pseudomonadota > Alphaproteobacteria > Rhizobiales > Stappiaceae > Pseudovibrio. The sequence goes on along the minus strand of CANNAV010000028.1, from coordinate 29,115 downwards.
TTGGTCGTGGCGCGGTTATACCTTTGGATCATCGTGTTGGTGAGCCTGTTGACATCGTCGTAAATGGCCGAACTGTAGCACGTGGCGAAATCGTAGTTGTTGAAGATGATAACTCACGGTTTGGCGTGTCTCTGACAGAGATTGTAGGCGCAAAAGGCAGTTACGCTTAGGCATATACGGACTGTGCTTGATTTTATATGTGTATCAGAGGCGCGTAGAGAATGAACAGTATTGTTCCAGCGGATATGGGAAGCATTGTTTCCAGAAAAAATGGCCATCAAAAGGCTGCGGCCTTGCTGTTGGCTATGGGGAGTGACAAGGCGACCCGTGTTCTGAAGCATTTCGATAATGATGAAATGCGGATGATCATCCGGGCAGCTGCGGATTTGGGCACGGTTCCTGCAAGTGAACTCGATGAGTTGATTGAAGAGTTCATCGAGCTCTTTTCAGGCGGCGTAAACTTGTTCGGTACAGCCGAAGGTGCCGAGAGCCTTCTGAAGGGCATCCTTCCAGAAGATCAGGTCGCCGAGATTATGTCCGACGTGATGGGATATTCCAAACGTTCGATTTGGGACAAGGTTTCACAGATCTCTGAGCATGTTCTTTCTACATATTTACAGAAAGAACATCCGCAAACCGCAGCGGTGATCTTGTCAAAGATCTCCGCCAGTGCAGCAGCGCGCGTTATTTCGCAGATCCCGCGTAGAAAGCGGAATCAGATCGTTCGTCGCATGCTGACGCTCAAGCCAATAGTTGAGGATGTCATGGAGGAGGTGCAAAAGACGTTGCACGAAGACTTCATGGTAAACTTTGCAAGAACTGTCGGTACTGACTCCCATGTTCGAATGGCAGATATTCTCAACAAAATGGAACGTGACGATCTTGAAGATACCTTGGGTAATCTGCGTGAAGCTCTACCAAAATCTGCAGAGCAGCTTGATGCCTTGCTCTTTACCTTCGATGATATCCAGAACCTGGATCTGCGCACCAGAACTGCTATCTTTGATGATGTTACCGGTGAAGTTGTCACTGCTGCACTTAAAGGGACAAATCCGGAGTTCCGTCAGGCTATTCTCGCAAGTATGGCGTCGCGTGCCCGCAGGATTGTGGAGAACGATCTTGCGTCCGGAGAGCCGATGACGCAGCGCGAAGTAATGGATGCACGTCGGGCGATCACTGACCTTGCTCTTGAAAAAGCAAATTCGGGGGAGATCGATCTTGAGATCGGACGTGGCGGAGAGGAAGTCTACGTCTAGAGCTTCGGCATGACTTTGTAAGTCTGTCATACCATCTTAATAAACAGCAGGTTTCATGTCTGAAGACCAGGATCCCGACAGTAAAACCCAGGAACCCACGGAGAAGAAGCTTCGTGATTCCCTGGAGAAAGGGAATATTCCTGTCTCCAGGGAAGTGTCTGTGCTCGCCTCAATGCTGGCGCTTCTCCTTGTGCTTTCCTTCATTGCTGTTGACAAGGCACAAGGCTTGGTGTCTTTTCTCAAATGGTTTTTGGATAATCCCGGCGAAATTAAGTTTGTGAGTGCTGCAGAGCCCTTGCAACTGATGTTAGCTGTTAGCCTTCAGCTTGTCTGGTTTCTTGGTCCTATCGTCTCTATCCTGATTTTCTTCGGCCTGGCTTCCTCTTTTATGCAAAATACGCCGCGTCTTGTGTTGAATCGAATAGAGCCGAAGCTGAGCAAAATATCCTTGAAAAAGGGATTAGGCAGGCTTTTTAGCGTCAATGGTGCAATGGAGTTTGTGAAGTCACTCTTTAAACTGGTGACTGTAATCGTTGTTGCTGCGCTTGTTTTAAAATCGCAGCAAGCGGTTGCCTTGACTGCGATGTACAGCGATCCAAGTCAATTGCCTCAGTTTATTTTGTCCGTTGCGATGACTTTGCTTTCCGGTATCTGTGTCGCAACCATCTTCCTTGTTGGTTTTGATCTGGTTCTGGCTCGCTTTCAGTGGCGCAAGAATTTGCGCATGTCTCACCAGGAGTTAAAGGACGAATTTAAGCAGGCAGAGGGTGATCCGCTGATCAAGGCGCGTTTACGTTCTCTCGCTCGGGACAGGGCACGCAAGCGCATGATGTCATCTGTTCAGGATGCGACTGTTGTTGTGGCGAACCCGACCCACTTTGCCGTTGCGCTGTATTATGAGCGTGAGGGCGAACAAGCGCCGTGTGTTGTTGCGAAAGGGCAAGACCTGATTGCGCTGAAAATCAAAGAACTGGCCTATATTCATGATGTTCCGGTTGTGGAAGATCGACAACTGGCGCGTTCACTTTATGCCGCCGTAGAGATAGATCAAAGTATTCCAGAGGAATATTATCGAGCGGTAGCAGAAATTATTTCATATGTTTATTTAAAGCGTTAAAGATTTTGTCAAAATACGATTCTGCCTTATGATGGTATATTGTTAACAAAGACTGAATTGGAGGAATTCGATCTGCACACAAAAACTGAAGATGTTTTGCGAGAGGCATTGATTGCAAGCGCTATGAGGCCTGTCGCCGCCGAGTTGCGGTTGTGCGATCTGTCTTCCTTGGCGCGTCATATTCTCTCTAATGAAGCAGCTAATCTGACTGATTTGCTGGAGTCTTCATCCGAGCTATATTTTAAGCCCGGCACGCTCACTTATGCTGGGACGTCCTCAATTGACCTGAACTGGAACGGCGATGTCAGGGTTTGTTTGCATATGAGATTTGTAAATGAAGGTGTGAGTGTCATGTTCCAATTGTTTTTGCTGGCATTGAATTCAGCCGTTGATGTTAAGTTTATTGCTTTTGATCACCCTTCACAGGACTGGCAGGAAAATACAAAAAGGCTGGAAGCAGCACTTGTGAATGCATCTGTTCATTCTTAGCTGTTTCACTAATTATTTATTACCTAAAATTTTATGATGAAAAGATATACCTGACTAAGCGAATATATACTCTTTGCTTTTTTTGGAAATATTGATTCCGCCAGCTACGGACAAGATTGTGCTGCTATCCACCTGAAATGGTTTTTGTAGCGGAGTGGATTTTTTGGAGCCCGTATATCTTTTTAGTTTGGTTTCGCGGCAAAATTTTTGGTTGTCAATGCGACAATCAACAATTTCCGAAAATATCGCCAACGTTGATACCCCCGGTTTCGCAAGTAAGGATGTTGAGCCTTTTAAGGACATTCTGGATAAAACCAGCATTCAGATGGCTGCTACCCAGTCAGGGCATGTCGGGGGCGGTGGAGCGAACTCCCGCCGTGTGCGGGTGAGTGACGGGGAAGCGTGGGAAGTTTCGGTTTCAGGGAATTCCGTTTCCCTGGAGCAGGAGTTGATCAAGTCAGGTGAGGTTGCGCGTCAGCACTCACTTAATACTCAGCTGATCGGGTCCTTCTATGGCATGATGAAAAGCAGCCTGGGAGGATAGAAATTATGATTGATCCACTCGTCGCTTCATTAAAAATTGCCTCCTCGGGTCTGAGTGTTCAGTCGCAACGTATGCGGGTCGTCTCTGAGAATCTGGCAAACGTTCAGTCTACAGGTGATGTTCCGGGAGCAGACCCTTATCAGCGTAAGACGATTACCTTTAAAAGTGAGGTTGATCGTGCGCTCGATGCAAATCTCGTAGAGGTCAGGAATATTGGCACGGATAAAGGTGAATACCGTATTGAGTTTGATCCGTCGCATCCGGCGGCAGATGAAAATGGCAACGTAAAATATCCAAACGTAAATACTCTGATTGAGTTGGCAGATATGCGAGAGGCTTCGCGTTCTTATGAGGCTGGTTTGCAGATGATGGTCAAAACCAGAGAAATGATTACCCGTACAATCGATTTGTTAAGGAGTAGGTGATGGCGGATCTTTCGTCGTTGAGCTCAGTGTCGCGTGTCTCAACATTTACCGGTGGGGTAAATGACGTTTCATCCGCAGCCCGTACTCGTCAGTACCTGGTTGGCGGAGCGCAGAACACACAGGCAACCCGTAATGTGCAGGGTAGCTTTGCTGACACTATGGCTGACGTGGTTCGTGAAACTGCAGGCGATTTGAAGGCCGCTGAAGCAACATCTGTTGCTGCTGTGCGTGGCGAGGTCTCCGCTCAGAAAGTTGTTGAGGCTGTTATGAAGGCGGAGCTTTCCCTGAAGAGCGCTGTCGCTGTGCGTGACAAGGTGGTTGAGGCCTATCAGGAATTCTCCCGTATGAGTATTTAAGTGTTTGAGAAAAGGTTTTCCTTATGAAGGCTCTTGCTATTGCTGCGACGGGCATGTCTGCTCAGCAGAAAAATCTTGAAGTTATCTCCAACAACATCGCGAATATGAATACGACAGCCTTTAAGGCGTCACGCGCTGAGTTCTCTGCTCTGCTTTATCAGACTGATCGGGCTGCCGGCGTGTCCAATCGCGGTGGGGCTGCGCCTGTTCCTGAAGGAATTCAGCAAGGACTTGGTGTGAAGACTGCGGCAGTACGTAAGTTGCACACCCAAGGAGCGCTGCAGCAAACCAGCAACGCGTTTGATTTGGCAATTGATGGGCAAGGTTGGTTTGAGATCGTCGGTCCTGATGGTGAAGCGCTCTTTACACGGGCCGGTGCATTCAATGTAAACGGGGAAGGAACTCTTGTAACACTTGATGGTTATGAGGTTCAGCCTGGCATCACTGTCCCGCTTGAAGCTGTGAAGATCACTGTCAATGAAAGCGGCGAAGTATTTGCTACTTATGCAGACGGAGATCCAGACACCAGTATTGGTCAGTTGAATCTGAATAACTTTGTTAATGACGCCGGTCTGAAGGCGATTGGTGGCAATTTGTTCCGCGAAACGGAGGCGTCTGGCGCTCCTAATACTGGTATTGCGGGCGAAGGTGCTCTTGGTGTTATTCGTCAAGGATATCTTGAGGGCGCGAATGTCGATCCCGTTAAAGAGATCACAAACTTGATCAGCGCGCAGCGCGGGTACGAAATGAACTCCAAAGTGATACAGGCAGCAGATGATATGGCTGGAACTGTATCCAAGGGCATTCGCTAGGGCACGGTGATGAGTGCTTTGAAGCGCCTACATAATCTGGCATTGCTGGTGTGTTGTGTGCCGTTGCTCCTGACAGCTGCATCAGCTGCAGGTCGGCGCGAAGTTATAAAACTTCCGGTGCCAGCCATGATGATATATCCGGGTGATAAGATCGAAGAGGGTATGCTTCGTGAGCACGGGTTTTTAAGGAAGTCGGTTGTCCGGCTTTCGATTGTAAGTCGAATGCAGGATGTAGTTGGGCTGGAAGCGCGCCGTACCCTTCTTCCGGGAAAGCCTATTCCAAAAAATGCAATTCAGGATCCTGTTGTAGTGCAACGCGGCACCTCTGTTCAGTTGGTTTTTAAAGAAGAGGGTTTGGAAATCCGCACCATTGTTGAGGCGCAGGAATCTGGGGCAGTCGGGGTAAATATCAGAGCCAGAAACCCTGATACAGGTATAAGTGTTTTAGGCAAGGTGCAGGAAAACGGATCTTTGCTGGCTGAAGGGGAATAATACTGTGCGTTTTGTAAGCCGTTCTCTGGGGGCAATTTATCTTGCTTTTTTTGTTTTGTTTTTATCCTTTGACAGTGCGTCTGCACTTGTCCGTATCAAGGATATAGCTGATCTGCGCGGAATGCGATCTAATCAGCTTGTCGGCTATGGTATTGTGATAGGTCTGAATGGATCAGGCGATACCATGAGGAACTCTCCATTCACTGAGCAATCCTTGCAATCCATGCTTGAGCGCATGGGGGTGAATGTTCGGGAATCCAGCCTGAGATCAAGAAATGTAGCAGCGGTGGTTGTAATTGCCGAGTTGCCCCCTTTTATTGGGAATGGAGCACGCATTGATGTTTCAGTCGGTTCGCTCGGCGATGCTGCATCGTTGCAAGGCGGAATGCTTCTTGTGACGCCGTTGATGGGAGCTGATGGTAACGTTTATGCGGTGGCTCAGGGATCTGTTTCTGTGTCTGGTTTTGCAGCCGCAGGGGATGCTGGCAGTTTGACTCAGGGCGTCCCTACGGCCGGTAACGTCCCGAATGGTGCGCTCATTGAAAAAACGCTGCCTGACTACTTTTCTTCTCTGCCGCAACTGGTTCTGGAACTTAAAAATCCGGATTTTAAAACTGCTGTGCGTATGACAGATGCAATTAATGCTTTTTCTCTGAACCGCTATGGCCTTAAGCTTGCGAGTGAACTTGACTATAGATCAGTGCAGGTCCGGCGTCCTGCGGGCATCAGTTCAGTTCGTTTCATATCTCAGATAGAAGGTTTGATGGTTCAGCCAGACACGCCTGCAACGGTGGTTGTGGATGAGCGAACCGGAACCGTCGTTATTGGCCAGAATGTGCGAATTTCGACAGTTGCTGTGACCCACGGCAATCTGACGGTTCGCGTTTCTGAGCGACCTGAGGTTTCACAGCCATCTCCATTCGCACAACAGGGCGAAACGGCTGTAGTGCCGCGCACAGATATTGATGTGCAGCAGGAAGACGGTCAGTTGCAGCTGATTGGAGGGACGGATTTGCAAACTCTGGTCAGAGGGCTGAACCGTATAGGTCTGAAGCCGAGTGGCATCATTGCTATCCTTCAGGCGATTAAGCAGGCAGGGGCTCTCCAGGCAACTCTCGTGGTCAAATAAGACCTCCCGGCAATTGGATAAGCCACGGGCAAGCTTGTGGCTTCAATGTACCGCTAAATCTATTGGAACTGAGTTGTAATGCCTCCCCTAAAACTCTCTGAGAAGAAATTTTTTCCCCTTAAGTGTGCAGCGGTATATCTCGGTTTGTGCATGTCGTTTGTAAACGCTGTTGCCCAGACAAACGATACCGGGGCGGAAGAACTGAATGCCGCAATTGAGCAGGCCAGGAACTACTGCGAAGCAATTGCCGATCAGGCAAAAGATGCTCGGATTGCCTGGCAGATGCGTGCTCTGTTTGATGTTGAACATCAGATGAAAACCAGGATTACGGAGCTCGAGGCCAAAATCGCCGAGTTGCGCGGCTGGGTAAAGCGTCGCGATGAGATACTGCAAAGAGCAGAGGGCCATGTCGTTAATATCTATGCCAACATGCGCCCGGATGCAGCAGCACAGCAGCTGACGTCGCTCGATGATGAAACCGCTGTTTCAATTCTCCTGCAGATGAAAGCGCGTAAAGCCAGCTCGGTACTCGCTGAGCTGGCCTCTGAGCGCGCAGCGTATCTTACAGATTTGATGGCAGAACTTACAGCTCGAAAATCCGCGAAGCGAAGTATGGGAGTTTCACAGTGAAGCGCAATTTGGTATGCATTCTCGCCGCAATTACGCTCACAGGTTGTAATTCTATGAATAACGTTGGCAAGGAGCCGCTTCTGACCCCGCTGGGGCAGGGGCTTCAGCCAAATGTTGCGCATTTGCCGGTAACACCGGCAAAAAGTGGCGGCCGTTCAAATCGAGCTTATCATGGGCTTTGGGCTGACGGTGAGCAAGATTTCTTCCGTGATCCGCGCGCTAAACAAATTGGAGATGTTCTGACTGTTGCAATCAAAATCAACGATAAGGCCAAGCTGGATAATTCCAGCGAAAGGACGCGGGATTCTTCCCGATCTACCGGGTTAAAGGGTGCGTTTTCCTGGGCTGACGTTGACTCTGGTGAAGCCGAGGTGAGCATTTCAGGCACAGGCGCAACCAGCACCAAAGGTGAGGGTGCAATTGACCGCAGTGAAGAGATCAAACTGTCCATTGCAGCTGTTGTGACCAGAGTACTTGCCAATGGCAACCTGATTATATCCGGGCAGCAGGAAGTTCGCGTAAACTATGAAGTTCGTGTTCTATCCGTTGCCGGCATCGTACGCCCTGAAGACATTACCGGTCGAAACACCATAGAGTATGACAAGATCGCAGAAGCGCGGGTGTCCTATGGTGGGCGTGGCCGTGTCACAGAAGTGCAGCAACCAGGTGTTGGTCAGCAAGTTATTGATATCATTAGTCCGTTCTAAGGGAGGCTTCTATGGCTCTTAAACCACTGTTGCCGAAACCACAGTTGCTGACCTCCGAAAGTTCCTGGGCGGGCATTGCAATTGCAGCCATTATCGTGACCGCTGTTGCCGGTGCCGGTGGAATGGGGATCGGCTCTGCGCTGGTCGATCAGGTGCATGACAAATACCTGGAAGAACAAAAAGCCAACAGCGGCGCACTTATCAATCCGGAATATACAGAAAACAGCCAGATTGTGCCATTGAAACCAATCGTAACCAATCTGCTGTCCTCCTCTGAAAACTGGATCCGCATCGAAGCCTCCATCGTTTTGATGCAGCGTGGGAGAGAGGGGCTGGATCATTCCCTTCTGGTCAGGCAGATCGGGCAGGATTTGCTGCTCTATGCCCGAACCTTAGGGCCGCGTCAGCTCGAAGGCACCCGCGGCTTGCTGCGTTTACGTGATGATCTCAACGAGCGGGCAAAGATGCGTGGTGGCAAATTTGTCAAGGAACTCGTCCTGGAATCTGTGGTGATTCAATAATGCGTTATTTTGCGTTTCTTGCGTTTCTTGCGTTTCTTGCGCTTTTTGTGGGTTTATTTGCGTTGTTATGGGCCGTTCCGGCCTCTGCTCAGGATGTCAGTCTGAGTGACTTGCTTCCGGCAGGGCAGGCGTCTGCGAGTGGTCGGATTATCCAATATGTCATGATCCTGACCGTGCTCTCGTTAGCGCCGGGTATCCTGATCATGGTAACAAGTTTCACGCGGTTCGTTGTTGCTTTATCGTTCCTGCGTTCGGGTATCGGTCTGCAAACGACACCGGCAAACATTATCCTCATTTCCCTCGCTTTGTTCATGACCTTCTATGTCATGGCGCCAACCTTCGATACTGCGTGGAAAAATGGTCTTCGGCCATTGATAAAGGAAGAGATTACAGAAGAGGTCGCTTACGCCGAAATGACAAAGCCGTTCCGGCAGTTCATGCTGGACAACGTCCGCGAAAAAGACCTGGTTCTTTTTGATGATCTTGCAGTGAGTGCATTCAATTACGAAAAAGATGCGCCCATCGAAGAGCTTGATCTTCGTGTCCTCATTCCGGCCTTCATGATATCGGAACTGCGACGTGGTTTTGAAATCGGTTTTCTCATCGCATTACCCTTTGTTGTCATAGATTTGATTGTCGCAACAATTACAATGTCCATGGGTATGATGATGCTCCCCCCAACAGTCATATCACTCCCCTTCAAGGTGTTGTTCTTTGTCCTGATTGACGGGTGGTACCTGTTAACGGGTGGCCTGATAAGATCATTCACCTGAACTTAACCATGAAAAGCCATGGGTCGGGGTTTTTCCTGCCCAAGTCACCAGGTCAGCCTGGCGTAAGTTTTGTGAGTCATCTTTAAGTTCTGTTACAGGCTTTGAGCCCCAAAGTGCATGATGCAATTCTGTAGCTCCGGCAATTTGATCCGGAATGTCCCAGTTCTTCTTATTAAGGGACAAACAAATGTCTTCTCTTTTAACCAACTCCTCCGCAATGGTTGCCTTAACCACTTTGCGCAACATTAACGATGATCTGGCAACGACGCAGAGCCGTATTTCTACCGGTAAGCGTGTGTCAGATGCATCGGATAACGCAGCGTATTGGTCCATTGCAACAACAATGGAATCTGATAACTCAGCTTTGTCTGCTGTTCAGGATTCCTTAGGTCTTGGTGCTGCAACTGTTGATGTTGCGTTTACCGCGATGGATCAGGCTGAGGGTATCGTTGATCAGATCAAATCAAAACTGACAGCGGCAACCAATGGTGCTCTTGATCCGGGTAAAATTCAGTCTGACATTAGTCAGCTTCAGGAGCAGTTGAAAACCATTGCAAGTTCTGCGAGTTTCTCTGGCGAGAACTGGCTGCAGCAGGACATGGAAACTGCTACGCTTTCCAAAGAAATTGCAGGTGGTTTCACTCGTAATGCTGATGGTGCAACTGAAATCCAGAACATTAGTGTTGACACTAGTTCCGCTGTTCTAATTGATACGCGTACAACAGCTCTTGACAACACTGGCATCTTGTCCCGGGATATTATTGGTACCGCAAAGGTTGAAGTAGATAGTGTTTCTGGTCTGATAACATTTGATGTTGCTGCAGCAGGTGATTTTGCTGGTGTCAAACTTGCAGCTTATGAAGCTGCTGTTATGGGCGAGTACAACAAACTTGATAATACTGGAAAATCTAATTTTGATCAATCAGCCGCAGACGCTATCACTAAGAAAGTGGATGATGCGCTTGCTAAAGTAACAGGTACATCAGTTCTGGATTTTGATATTTCCGCACTGGGTAGTGAGTTGGAAGATGTTTCTGTTGTTAAGGGTCTGGTTTCTGCTATTTCTAACCAGCACTCCGCAATGACAGATGGTGCAACTGACCTTGGTTCTGCTAAGGCTCGTGTTGATATGCAGAAAGAGTTTGCAACCAGCCTGTCTGATGCGATCGATCGTGGTATCGGTCAGCTGGTTGATGCGGACATGAACGCTGAATCCACTCGTCTGCAGGCTCTTCAGACCCAGCAGCAGCTCGGTATTCAGGCGCTTTCCATCGCAAACTCTAGTTCTCAGAACATCCTTAGCCTGTTCCGTTAAACCGGGCCTCTCTGGGAACCCTGGAAGCTTTAAGGCCCCGGTCGATTGCCGGGGCCTTTGATTGTATTATGATGTAATTTTAGATAAAATTGTTATAAGTCAGGTCTGGGCAAGTTCGACAAAATAGACTGGTATTAGAGATAGGGCTTCCCGTGCTTTTTCTCGTTAGACATTTTGAAATGTGCGGTGCTTGATGTTAATTAGCCAGATAAATATCTCAAGGTCAGGGGATCAGGGAACTGGTCAGATCACCCTCTCTGAGCTTGCCTCCAGGCAGAAACCTGGGAGGCTGACGATTGTATTGTGTGAGAATGAACGTTTTTGGAGCTGTGCAGATTCACTTGCCAGAAGCAAGCTTTCTGAGCGGGAAGAACAGCTTCCTCCGACCGGGTGCGGTGCAAATACGATTGTAGCAATCAATGCAATGGCAGGCCGTGTAAGTCAGTGCCTGAAAGGGCAGGCCTGCGGGCTGTCTGTGAATGGTTTGCCAGGTATTCAACGCATCACACACCTGGTCGCATATACCTGAAACACCTTGATTTTTCAGAAATAGCCTGTGTTTCCCGGGAGAAACCGTGGATTTTCGTCCAATGTTAATCCTGATCACGTTCGCGCAAGGTTGAAAAGCGAAGGTTGCGTCATTGAAACACCCGCAGAGGTCGCAATGGCAGCTCGTAAAAACGCCGAGAAAATCTACAGTAATCTGGCTGAGTTAGGTGCTAAGCGCCTGATGGTGCTAGCTTTCATTGGACTATTTACGTTTGTTGCGATTGGCGCGGCAGCATACCTCCTGTCTCTTCCGGAGCAGGAGGTTCTCTACGCTAATCTGGAAAGGGACGACGTCACTCAGATCGGTATGGCGTTGCAGGCCAGCGGTGTTCCGTTTGATGTAAATGCAGAGGGTACGTCTGTTTCAGTTGGTGTTGGTGCAACTGCCCGCGCTCGTATGTTGCTGGCCGAAAAGGGGCTGCCTCGCGGGTCAGGTGCTGGCTATGAACTTTTTGATGAAATGGGTTCCCTGGGTCTTACGTCCTTCATGCAGAGCGTAACGAAAGTCCGTGCGCTTGAGGGGGAGGTTGCTCGCTCAATCCAAAGTATGCAGGGCGTTAAAGCTGCGCGTGTACATCTGGTCCTTTCGGAAAAGGCAACATTTCGGCGTGAGAACCAAAAGCCAACTGCATCAGTTCTTATTCGCACGGAAGGTATCCAGGCGAACTCAGTCGCGCAATCTATTCGTTATCTTGTCGCTGCGGCCGTTCCGGGTCTGACGGCTGAAGCCGTGACAGTTCTTGATACCGATGGTCAGCTTCTTGCAGCGGGTGAAGATGCGCAGAGTGCGTCCACCGGTCGTAAGGCGATGTTGGAAACTGACCTGGCTTCTCGCAAGGAAAATGCCATCCGCAAGGCGCTGGCGCCTTATCTTGGTGTTAATAATTTTGAAGTCAGTGTTTCTGCATCGGTGAATACAGATAATCAGCGTGTTTCTGAAACCTCCTATGATCCTGAGACCCGTGTAGAGCGATCTTTCCGCGTTGTGCGCGAAAATGGCAGCTCTCAAAATGCGAGCCTGGAAAATCCGACCACTGTTGAGCAAAATCTGCCTGAAGAAGCGGTGTCGTCACAGTCCGGTGAGCGCTCCTCGGAAGAGAACGAGCGCCGCGAGGAGCTGACAAACTACGAGATCTCCTCGCGTACCGTCGAAACTATCTTTGATGATTATCGCATAAATCGCATGAGTATCGCGGTGCTGGTCAATCGGGATCGCCTTGTTGAAGAAATGGCGCGCCGTGTCGAAGGGCAAAAGGGTGACGCTGTTGTCGATGGTGCGGAAATTGATCTGAGCGAAAAGATAGTGGAGATTGAGGAGATTATTTCGACCGCTGCCGGTGTTGATACCGAGCGCGGTGATGAGGTTTCCGTCTCTGCAGTAAACTTCCTTCTCACAGGGCAGCAGCTCGCAGCTATTCCTGAGCGGACCTGGCAGGATGTGATGATGCGTAATATGGGCTCCGTGGTCAACGCAGGCGCGATCCTGATTGTAACGCTGATGATTATCTGGTTCGGTTTGCGGCCAGCCGTTGCCTTCCTTATTCCGAAATCTGAAGGGGGGCAGGATGCGTTGTCGGCTGGTGCCAGCTTAAATGCAGTTCGCGATGGGGAAGTTGAAGGCGAAGACGGGAAGTTGCCAGACTACACAAATGGTGATGCGCTGTCTGGTGATGGTGTCGATGCAACTCTCGTGAACCGTGATAATCTTCGCAAGCTTGAGCGTGCCGTTGAGGTGGATGATATGCAGGCGGCAATCATTCTGAAACAATGGATGTATGATCAGGAGCGTGCTGGATGAAGCGCGGTATCAACGACTATTTAACTGATTTTACGACAGATACAGACGTTACCACTAAAGATCTTCAGGATATGCAGGAAGTTATATCCATGCTCCCGAAAGGGTATGGCGAAGGTGGAGACTGGGTTAATCGCGTCTTTGAAGCCTATGAAAACGGGTTTTCGGAAGGTGAGGAAGCTGCAAAGTCAGGTGCGGATGAGCGCATCAGGAAAATGCGTGAAGATTTGGAAGTAGAGCTGGCTTCGCGGGAAAAAGCTTTCAAAAAGGGGGAGGGTGAGAGGCTGAAGGAGGCTTTTCAGCAGTCTCTTGTGGAAATTGAAGACAGGGTGTCTGAGGCTGTTTGTGAAATACTGGTTCCTTTTGTTGAAGAACGCGCACGGGATCGCGCGGTATCCTCATTGGTGCAGGTGGTACGTCACCAGCTCTCTGAAGCACCTGAAGCCGTTCTTGAAGTATCCGGGCCTCAACATCTTTTTGATTTGTTCGGGAAGAAAGCCGGTGAGCTTTCAGGCACAATTAAATTTTCGGAAAACTCCAGCACTGACCTCGTGGTGAAGGTGTCTGACATGGCACTTTCAACCGGCCTGTCGGAATGGTGCAGGGAGCTTCGCAATACGCTGGGAGAGTAGTAGCCATGGCGTTGGAACCACAAGAACTGATTATCGTTCGCAGGCGTTACAGCGACATAGTCACCGTACCTAAGTCAGGTGTATGGAAGATTGCCTATGCAGACTTTGCAACGGCGATGATGGCATTCTTCCTTCTCATGTGGTTGGTTAATGCATCTGATGAATCCTCTCAACGTGGCATTGCAAGCTACTTCAATCCGATCAGGCTGGTGGATTCCACTTCGAGACCGAAGGGCATCCGGGATCCTGAAGATGCCCCGGCTCCTGTTGAGAGTGGCGAAGGTGTTAAAGGCGGCAAGCCGGTCGGTGCCGGTGGCTTCGAAAAGAAAGGCCCTGCTTCTGGCGGTGGAGCAAACAGAGCTGAGCCTGTTTCTGTGCGCGATACTGGTGAAAATTCAAAGCTTGCCGGTGCAAACGCTGATGATGGTGGTGCAAAACCCATCAGTGTCATTAGCCGTGACTATGAACGTGATGCCCGCTATACCGAACTGCAGCTTTTCGATAATCCTTATGCAATCCTCGCCGCGCTTGCTTCAGAAGCAGAATCTGCTGTTAAGACAGATGGTTCTCCTGGAACCGGTGGTCCAGGCGCACTCAAAATGGCGAAAACCCCGGTTCTCTTTGCGCTTCCTAACCGGGATCCGGATGGGCAGGGTCTGGCTGATGGAACAAGCTTCCGCGATCCATTCGATCCTTCCGGCTGGCAAAAAGATGAACTGCCCGGAAATGCGCCCTTGCTCACTCGAATCCCGATTTTTCATGAAAGTGAAGAGGGTATTCCCGTGAATGAGTTGACCAAAGAGCAAATCGAGGTTCTGGAAGAAGCTTCTGATCTGGCGCGTGGCGGCAAGAACCTTCCTGCTGTTTCAGGCGAGAACTCTGCAAACAGCTCCGTGATTGTGATTGGCGATGAGCCTGATGGCGCAGGTGAGGATGTTGCTGCAGGAGAAAACCGGAAACAGCTTGCGCTGAGCCGGTCAGAGACAGAGGGAAAAGACGCCGTAATTACGCGGCTTGTTTTTGCAGAAGCGCAAGCTCCTGACCCTGCACCTGAGGATGCCCAGGAAACACCGGAAAACGGGGGTATGAAGGGTGATGAAACGCAGCCTGAGTTCGTTATAAAGCCCGTCGAAATCGCAGATAATGAATCTGAGGCCGTAGCAAACGTTGCTCAGAAGTCTGAAATCGGTGGTGATGAGGGCAACAGGCATCTGGTCTCTCTGGCGAACTCCGTTGGAGAGGCACTGGAGGGAATGAAAACCGGGGCGAGTATCGAGTTCACCCGCTCTCAGGATGGTGTGCTGATCCGTATCATGGACAATGATGATTTTGGAATGTTCGCCGTCGGGTCCTCCGAGCCTCATCCGGATGTTGTGAGGGCTATGGAGCAGATTGCGAAGGTTCTTGAAAAAGAAGACGGTGAGATCGTTATTCGTGGTCATACGGATGCGCGGCCGTTCAGGTCCGGGAGTAACGACAACTGGCGTTTATCAACAGCCCGTGCGCACATGGCTTATTTCATGCTCACCCGGGGCGGATTGGATGAGAACCGCATTGTTGGTATCGAAGGATATGCAGACCGTCGGCTGAAGAATGATCAGGATCCTTATGCGCCTCAGAATCGTCGTATCGAAATTATGCTGATGAAAGGGAAGGCCTGATGCTGGTTCGCACTGCAAAGAGAGCCCGGGCCTTATTCCTGATGTATGTGCTGCTGAGCACAGGCTCGATTGTAGGCGCGGGCCCTGGTGCGATGAACCTTCAGCCTGCATCGGCTCAGATGATATCAACAGCTGATCCTGATCTGATGGTTTTGGAACTTCAGATCCTTCAGGATGAGATCATCAAAGGAAATCTGGAAGCTTACAACTTACTACAGCCATCTCTCATCGTGATTGGCCGTCGTTTCCTGCGGCAGGATCCGGAGAGTTGGAAGATTGAGAAGAATTCGCGTGCCGCCATTTCATTTATGCTCAGCGGCGGGGCTGGCTCTGTTTTTCAGGAGCTGGCAGTTCAGGGCGTTGAGTTCACTGGTGATCCGAATTTGTTTGCGGGGGCCATGGCCTATTCACAAGGTAACCGCCAGGCGGCGTTGAACTTGTTGTTAAAGGTCGACCCGATAACGCTCCCGGTTGCGATTGCCGGTCAGGTAGCTCTGGCCCAGGCGATCTTGATCTCCAATGATGATCCGGCCGGAGCGCAGCGTTACTTTGACCTTGCACGTTTGATGATGCCCGGAACGCTTGTGGAAGAAAGCGCACTGCGCAGGCAGGCGCCAATGGTGGCAGAACTGGGCGACACGGAAAAGTTTGAGAGACTTTCCCGTCGCTATTTATTCCAATACAACACCTCAGTATTTGCTTCTGAGTTTCGTGACACTGTAGCTGATGTGATCAGCGGTTCTGATTATCTGAAGAAAGAGGATGAGTGGGACCGTGTGTTTCAGCTGGTGTCAGAGTTTGATGAGGAATCTCAAGGTATTCTTCTCCTTCGTCTTGCAAAAGCTGCTCTGATCAGCGGTAACACCGCGTTTGCACTCAAAGGAAGTGCCGCGTTTCTTGACCTGAGTCCAGATGGCGCAGAGCGTGAGAGTGAAGCTAAACTCTACCTTTCAGCTGCCAAAGCACCTGGTGAGGAATGGGAGCAGGCAATCTCTGGTCTGGTTGAGGTGAAGACCGCGGACCTGAGTGAGGGCAATCAACTGATCCAGGCTGCCGCAATCGCGATGGCAAACACTGTTCGGGAGTGGCCGCAGCCGGAAACACCCGCTGCTTCAGAGTTCGTTCCTTATTTGCCGCAAGTCGGGCTGGAAGAGAAGCTTTACAACACAAAAGTGTTAGTCCCATTTAAAAACGCACTGTACGATGCAGACAGAGCAATGAAAGAGGCTGAGTTTTGATGAATGCCACTCTTCCAAATGTAGAGCGTAGTGCTCCTGGCAAAGATGGAACAGTTGTTCGGAAAAGCGTAGCTCTTTCAGAAAAAGAGGAACGCGCGAGCGGGTTTGAAAAGGTCATCGATAAAGTCAGGGATGAAAAAAAAGTTCGGGAAAACAGCGAGGCTACTGACCAGAGAAAAGATGCAAACCCGGCGTCATCGGAGAGCCAGTCTGATAAGAGCGATAGCAAAGCTTCAGATGCTCTCAGGGACCTTTTGGAAAAGGCTGGCGCAGGGGCGTCAGTTGCCGCGGGCTCTGAAGATTCTGCAGTCAAGAGTGACGGGGCGGCTGATGCCGGTGCTGGTCAAAGGGTTTCAGGTGCAGCAGAGCTGCTTGCGGATGAATTGCTGGCCATGCCAATTGTTGTAAACGCAGCAATGACGGCTGAGCAAAAAGCTGGATCAGAGCTGAGTTCAGTGACAGGCCTCGCTAATATGACAGGATCCACCGCTTTGGGCCGGGAAGGGACGATGGCTCAGGTTTTGAACGCGTTAAGCTCAAAAGAGTTAAAGGCGGTGAATGGCGAGGCACTGAGTGGCTCTGAAGCAGGTCGTGTTAAGTCTCCCAATGCAGGGCCTAAGCCTGAGGGTAATGGTGCAATCAACTTGCCTCAGGCAGAAGGACACGCAACCGGAACCAGGCAGGTATCAACTGACTTCCTGTCGAAACAAGGCAAGCCGCAACCGGACGCTTCAGTAAGCCAGCCCGGTGGTAAGCCTGCTGGAGGTGAAGTTAAAGTTGTGAGCCTGGAGACCCACCTTCCGCCTGCTGAACTGGGTCGTCCTGCTCAACAGGTAGCCAATGCTCTGTCCAGACAGCTCTCTCAAACGCCATCGGCAGCAAATACCGCTCAGGAGTTAGCGGCTCAGGCAGCTGATGCAAAAGCTGCAAAGCCAGTTAAGTCACTCGAAATCCAGCTCCGCCCGGACAATCTTGGTGTTGTTCGTGCAAATATGCAAATGCGCGGAGGTGAGTTGGAAATCTCGCTTGTCACAAGCACCCGGGAGGCGGCGGATTTGCTGAAGGGTGATCTGCGCACATTGGCACGTGTGCTGCAGGATGGAGGTTACAGAACTGAGACACAAAACATTACTGTCAACTTCAAAGAGGGGGTTTCAGACCAAATGCGTCAACCCGGCCAAAGTCAGGAGCGGTTCGGTGGGGGAAATGGCAGCGAAAGTGGCGCTCAGCAAAGCCGGGATGACCAGCCACATGCGCAGTATACCGGGGCAGGACTAAATGAAGCGGAGGTTCAGGATATTCGCAGCGGCATCTATTTGTAGTTTGATCGCAATCGGTGCGCAGGCGGCTGGTAATAAGAAGGCGGCCCGCGTGTGTGAGCGTTATATGCAGGAAGCGGCACGCCAATACAACGTGCCTCTTGGTATCCTTTATGCGGTTGGCCTGACCGAGACAGGGCGCAGAAACTCTTTACATCCTTATGCTCTTAATATTGCTGGCAAGTCGTATTTTGCTGACAGCGCGACAGAAGCGCTCGCTGCAATCATGAGATCGAGAAATCGTGGGGTAAAGCTGATTGATGTTGGCTGTATGCAGATTAACATCTTTTACCACAGCACTAATTTTTCTGATCTCAGAGCCATGCTCGATCCCAGGCAGAATGTTGCTTATGCAGCAAAATTTCTGTCAGAGCTGAAGCAGAACGAAAAAAGCTGGACGATGGCGGTTGCCAGGTACCATGCCGGCCCGGACAATAACCCTGCACAAAAACGTTATGTTTGCCGGGTGATCAAAAATATCGTCGCATCCGGTTATGGGCGATGGACCCCGAACTCATTAGAATTTTGTAAATAATCCAACGGGTTTGCGGTCAGGCTCGGACAAGATTAACAAGCTTTACTGCCGATGGTAATTTTTGCAATTGATGTAGCCAGGAGCACACCATGGGCCTCTACGGAATCATGAACACCAGCGTCTCAGGGATGGATGCGCAGTCTAACAAACTCTCAACTGTCGCAGACAATATCTCCAACGCGGATACCGTAGGCTACAAACGCTACGAAACAGCATTTTCGTCTCTTGTCGGTTCCGGTGGTAACTCATCCTATCAATCCGGCATCGTGAACACAACCGTTGTGCAGTCAGTCCGCCAGCAGGGTGCCTTCAACTTTACCTCCAGTGGGACAGATCTTGCCATTAACGGGAACGGTTTCTTTCAGGTGGAAGATTCGCAAGGCGGTACATATTACACTCGTGCTGGCGATTTTGTGCTCGACAAAAATGGGCAGATGGTAAATTCCAGCGGGTACAAACTACTTTCTGAAGGAGGGACGCCTGTCACAGTTGATCTCAGCACGCCGGTCTGGCAAGCAAGCTCTCAGGGGGAACTGGGTGTCAATCTGGCCTCCGGTACGGCAGCCCATCCATCAGAAGATTCCAACGCAAATCCGCCTGTACCAGCTCCGGGTCTTCCTGATAATTACGACCATAAAACATCGATCAGCACTTTTGATCAGAACGGAAATCCTGTGAAGATTGATGTGTTTTATACAAAAGTTGAGCAGGGTGCTGATGAGGCAGGTAATGTGAACGGGTCGAAGTGGATGGTGCAGGCTGCTGACGCAGAAGGTCTTGATAAGACTGTGCTCACTCCACCAGCTACCAGATTCGAGTTGGAGTTTACGGGCGACGGCAAACTGGCTCCAACCTCTGATACTGATTTTGTCTTTAAGGTGCCGAACGGTGGCAATGTTACGCTCGACCTTAGTAATACGGTAACCGCAGGTCAGAAGTTTAGTGTCAGTGAAGTTGATGTTGATGGATATAGACCTTCAAAGATACAAAACGTTCGCATTGAATCTGATGGTCGGGTGTTTGGTATTTATGGGAGTAGTAAAGAAAAATTACTAGATCAAATTCAGATTGTAAACTTTTCAAACCCTGACGGACTTCAGGCAAAGAGTGGTAATATTTACGCTGCAACAGACGCATCCGGCGATCCTGCTGTGGGCTTCCCTGGTGATAATGGTTTCGGTTCTCTCTTTTCAGGTGCAGTTGAAGGATCAAACGTTGATCTTGCATCTGAGCTGACAAAGATGGTTCAGTCGCAGCGTGCTTACAGTGCCAACACAAAAGTGTTCAATGCGAGTTCTGAGTTGCTCCAGGAACTGAACAACTTACGCTAGGGGCGCTGATATGTCTCTTACCTCCGCAATGCTTACGGCGCAATCTTCCCTGGCAGCACGTTCTGCTGAGATGGAAATTGCCTCCCGCAATGTCGCAAATGTCAACAATCCAGGCTATGCGCGACAAGAAGCCGACGTCCGCAATTTTGCAACCGATAATGGCTCGGTTGTTTATGTATCCCATGCTTCGCGCATGGTAAATCAGGCGGCGTTTAAGGCGACCTTGAAGAGCGGAAGTGCTGCTACAGCTTCGGGGTCATATGCAAATATGCTTGATCAGCTCAATCCGTCGGGGCAGGAGCCATTTGGTACGAGTACAGCTTCAGGCATAGGATCCTTGAATGAAGCACTGATTGTTTACGGCAACGATCCATCGAATCAGGTTCTTGGCCAGTCGGTGGTTAATTCTGCAAATGGGGTGGTTAATGATATCAAGCAGTCAGCGGAGAGCTTGAAGAACACACGACTTGAAGCTGATGCTGCGATGGGCCGGGCGGTTGATAACATTAATTATATTCTCTCGGATCTTGAGGGGGTTAATAACAAAATTGTATCGGGAACTGCTGCCGATAGTGATGTAAATGCGTTGATGGATCAACGGGATGAAATGCTCAAGGTGCTCTCTGAGGAAATTGGCATTGAGGTTCTTGAGCAGGACAATAACGGAGTGGCTGTCTACACAGACAGCGGTGTCACTCTCTTTGAAAAAAGTCCTCGTGACGTCTCGTTTGATACTTCTCTTTCTCTGGGATCAGAAGAAGTCGGCAAGAATGTGCTTGTAGACGGTATTGCAGTCGCAGGGCCAGGTGCTACTGCACCTGTTACCGGCGGAGCAATCGCCGGGTATGCAAAAGTTAGGGACGACACGCTTGTAACAATGCAGACTCAGCTTAACGAAACTGCAAAGGCGCTCGTCGATATTTTCCAGGAGCATGAACCTGATCCTGCTGCGGGGGTCGGTGATGGTCTGTTTGCATTTGCTTCTGGCCCAGGGGACCCTGCCAGTCGTTTAGAGGTCAATAGTGCCGTTGATCCAGCCAAAGACGGAGATGTTAAACTTCTGCGTGATGGCGGAATTAATGGTGTCTCATTCAAACATAACATGGCAGATAACGCCGGATATTCGGCGCTGCTGAAGGGTTATGAAGCAGCTTTAAATGAAGAACGTGCCTTTGAGTCTGCCGCAGCTGTAAATTCAACCTCAACTCTCCAGGATTTTGCGGCCAACACCGTAAGCTGGTTCAGTGCTGAACGTAAAATGGCCACTGAAAACTCCACGCTGGATGCGTCTGCGTTTAATTCGAACGTGCAGATGTTGTCTAATAAAACAGGTGTCAACATTGATACGGAAATGCAACGCCTGATGACGATTGAGACAGCTTATTCAGCTTCGGCCCGTTTGATGAGCGCGGTCGATAAAATGTTCGAGGAATTGTTGGGGGCAGTGAGATAAGTATGGTTTATTCAGTTTCTACATTATCCAGTTCACTTCGTTTGTCAGATTTTTTGATCGATCAGCGAGCGCAGTTAGATAGATCTGTTATTGAAAATGCATCCAAGAAACATGCCGATATGGGTCTGACACTAGGTGCGCAGACTGGAATGGCAACCTCGTTTCGCTCCGAATATGGTTTGCTTGAGAGTCGGTTGGACACAAACAGGCAACTGGTTACGCGATTGGATGTGACGGATACTGCGTTGGATAACATGCATAGTAGTGCTTCGGCGTTCCGATCCGATCTTGTCGCGCTGGAAAGTAATTCAGATAACCTTAAAACAGCGTCTGATCTGGCATATATTGAGTTAGATAAATTCATCAATTTGCTTAATACGAATGTGAGTGGTGTCTATGTTTTTG
This sequence comes from uncultured Pseudovibrio sp., assembly GCA_947502585.1. Taxonomy (GTDB): domain Bacteria; phylum Pseudomonadota; class Alphaproteobacteria; order Rhizobiales; family Stappiaceae; genus Pseudovibrio. Next base: position 7,631 of record CANNAV010000028.1, on the reverse strand, counting down.
GCGGAATTAATACCGGAACCGCACCAGCTACGGATTTTCAGTTTCAGTCACCAGGTACACCTGTCCCTTCAGGGCCTGAAGAACAGATAGAACTGGCGTTTGAAAATTATTTTGGTTATGGAATTGATGATCCTGATGCGGCTTCTGTTCCTGCTACCGGCGGTCCAGGAGGCAAGGACTGGGAAAATTTCCTGGGAAGCTCAGATTTCAAAGACATATTCGGCGACGCCTGGACAATTCATTGGTCTTCCGCAACTGATGAGAAAATGACATCGACTATTGAAAACGGAGTGACCACAACAAGCTCAGGGTCGGCAAATGACAAGGCTTTTCGCGAGTTGGCTGAGGGGCTCTCAATTGTTGCGGTATTCGGAAAGCTGGACCTTGATATTGAGGCAGAGAAGTTTCTGACTGATTATGCGGTTAACACTTTGAACGGTGGTGTCGACAAGACAATTGAGATCCAGGCGCAAAATGGTGCAATAAAAACGAATGTTGAGCGTACAAATTCCGATATTATTGCCAAGAAGGACGTTTTGAATTTACGCATCAATGATCTGGAAAATGTTGACGAAAACCGTGCCGCTGTTGAACTGAGCCTCGCTCAGACACAATTAGAGGCAACCTACGCAATCACAGCGAAAATCAATGACCTGAATATATTGAAGTATTTGTAGGTTCTATAAAAATTTTGATAGTGCGCTGGGAGTGCTGAATGTATCAAATGTCGTATGCTGAAACGCTTGAAGATTCCTCTGAAGACAGAAGAGGGCAGGAGCGTGAGCTATTTTCGTTGGTAGTTGCGCAACTGCAAGCAGCCAGCGATGCCGGAACCAGTTCAAATGAGGCAGTTCGGGCTCTGACTTCAGTCCATCGACTGTGGAATATTCTGATTGATGATTTGGGTAAGCCCGAAAACGCGCTTCCTACGGAATTAAGGGCTGATCTGATTTCAATCGGAATTTGGTGTATGAAGCAGGCCGATTTAATCAGGTCAGGAAATTCTGATGATTTTCATAGCCTTATTGAAATCAACGGGCTTGTTCGTGATGGCTTATGTTGAGCGAGAGGATATCCAATGCGTTTGCACCTGAAAGCGGGTGAGAAAGTCTTTATCAATGGTGCTGTTCTGTCATTCGAGCAGAAGACTTCGGTGAAGCTCTTAAATGACGCGAGTTTTCTTCTTGAGGCTTATGTCATGCAAGCAGAAGATACGACTACACCTTTGCGTCAGTTGTATTTTTACATTCAAAATGCACTCATTGATCCGAAAACAGAGTCAGAAAGCCTTCAGCGGGCTCTCCTGATGCTTGCATCTATACACATGGCTATTGAAAATGCTGACCTTCTTGAGGGCCTAGCGACTGTCGAGGCACAAATCAAGAAGAGGCGCTACTTTGATGCCCTTCGTACTTTGAAAAAACTGTTCAGGATAGAGATGACTATCTGGTCCGAAAACCAGGAGGATGAGCGTCCTGAAACTGAAGTGGTTCCGTTCGCGCGTGCAGTTGGCGAGTATTAGAGGACAAAAACATGACCGTTGCACCTGTTGCATCTACGAATAACTCACAGAGCAATGAACCTGTCTTCAAGCCGCAGGGCAGCGAACAGGCTTATCTGGATTATAATGCCTTTTTGATGCTGTTCATGGAATCTCTTCAGAGTCAGGATCCAACAGACCCGCTGGATACGGCAGAATATATGGGGCAGCTGGCGCAGTTCTCGGCAGTGGAACAGTCCACCCTGACGAACACGCACCTTACAGCTATGCTTCAGCAAAACTCCATCAATCAGGCCAATAATCTGATTGGCGCCACAATAGAAGTGCCGAATGCTGATGGTACTGAAACCACCAGAGGCGTGATCAGATCTGTCCAAATTCTGACAGACGGCTCGATCGCAACTCTGCAGGATGGAACCCGTGTTGCTATGGTACCGGGCATCGAGATCTCACGTCCTGAACCTGTTGTGACAACTGAGAGTGACGCTCCTGCTGACACTGATACTCCTGAAGAGCCTGAAACTACTTCTTAGTTGCGAAATAGGGTCATAAAGCAATGAATGAGGCAGATGCACTCGATATCGTGCGTACAGCAATCTGGACTGTAATTGCAGCAACTGGTCCGGCCGTTGGTGGGGCCATGTTTGTAGGTTTGATTATCGCTCTGTTTCAGGCGCTCACGCAAATTCAGGAAATGACGCTTACGTTCATTCCCAAGATTGTTGTGATCTTTGTTTTGATTGCTATGACAGGTCCGTATATCGGTTCACAGATTTTCTCGCTGACCGAGATGGTCTACGGACGGATTGAATACGGGTTTTAAATCTGCTGTTTCAGGTTGACTTAAGCAAGGAGGGGATAGTGAGCTCCGGTTCCCCTCCGGACCATCCTCACACAAGCTTCCTTCTTCACTGTTTTCGCTAAGTAGCGCAGTATGCTTATACCGAATTGAAGGGTGAGAATGTCTCAGACAGCGACGGGAATTGCTGCTCCAAACAGCAAGCGTGATATTGGATTTGCGGTCGGAATTATCTTCATTCTGTCTGTGCTGTTTCTTCCCATGCCAACGTTCATAATCGATTTCGGTCTTGCAATATCAGTTGCATTATCGGTTTTGATCCTGATGGTTTCGCTCTGGATTCAACGTCCCCTTGAGTTCTCCTCGTTCCCGACAATTCTATTGATCGCAACCATGCTTCGGCTTGCGCTGAATATTGCGACAACGCGCGTCATTCTTGCGAACGGTCACGAAGGCCCGCTGGCAGCCGGATATGTGATCAACGGTTTTTCTCAGTTTGTGATGAGCGGTGACTTTGTTATCGGCCTTATCGTTTTTGCGATCCTTGTGACGGTGAACTTTCTCGTAATCACCAAAGGAGCAAGCCGTATTGCAGAAGTTGGAGCCCGTTTTACGCTGGACGGAATTCCGGGTAAGCAGATGGCGATTGATGCCGATCTTTCTGCCGGGATGATTGATGATAAAGAAGCACGGCACCGACGGGCAGAGCTGGAGGAGGAAAGTTCCTTTTTTGGTGCGATGGACGGTGCCTCGAAGTTTGTACGCGGTGATGCTGTTGCCGGATTGATCATCACTGTCGTGAATGTGTTGGGTGGTATCGTAATCGGTGTGACACGCTACGATATGGACTTAGGCGAAGCAGCTGACGTTTTCACCAAGCTTTCTGTCGGAGATGGTCTTGTTTCGCAGATCCCGGCGCTGATTGTTTCTCTCGCAGCAGGTCTTCTGGTCTCTAAAGGGGGGACCAGAGGGTCTGCAGAGCAAGCTGTTATGGGGCAGCTGGCAGGATACCCGCGTGCTCTTGCTGTTGCGTCCCTGTTGCTTTTGGTATTGTCATTGCTTCCTGCCCTTCCATTCCTGCCCTTCGTCTTTTTGAGTGGTATTTTTGGGTTTGCAGCCTACATTATTCCTGTCAGGGTGCAGGAGGCTAAGGCTGAACTCGCGAAAGCAGAGTTGCAAAAGGCTGAGATGCAAAAGGAAGTCAGGAAAGAGTCTGTAAAGGACAGTCTTGAACTTTCTGAAATTGAAATGCGCCTCGGCAAGCAGCTAACTGCCCGACTTTTGGCAGCAAAGCCTGAAATCGGAAACCGCATCAACAAAATGCGTAAGAAGTTTGCAGAGCAATACGGTTTTGTGGTTCCGGAGATCAAGGTCACCGACAATCTCAGTCTGGAACCCAAAAGCTATGAGTTCCGTATCCACGGTACGATTGTTGCCTCCGAAAATATCAAAGTGGGGGAGCTGATGGTGATCGGCGGTAATCGGGAGCTGCCAGCACTTCCGGGAACTGAAACACGTGAACCAGCGTTTGGTATGCAGGCCATGTGGATTCCGACTGCTTTTGAGCATGAAGTAAAGCGGCAGGGTTATACAACCGTCGATAACCTTTCTGTTGTGCTGACGCATCTGTCTGAAGTGATCAGAAATAACCTGTCTCAGTTGCTCTCCTATAAAGATATGCGCAAGCTTCTGGATCGGCTTGATCCAGCTTATACGCGCCTGATTGATGATATTTGCCCACAGCACATTTCTTACTCTGGCTTACAGGCCGTACTCAAGCTGTTGCTTGCAGAGCGTATTTCCATTCGCAACCTGTCACTGATTATGGAGGCGATCGCTGAGATCGCACCACATGCACGCAGACCAGAGCAGATTGCAGATCACGTACGCATTCGCATGGCGACACAGATCTGTGGTGATATCGCCGGGGATGGCAGCCTCAGGGTCCTTCGCCTTGGTAACCGCTGGGATCTTGCATTCCATCAGGCACTTCGCCGCGACACAAATGGCGAAGTTATCGAGTTTGACATGGATCCCAGGCAGGTTGAGGAATTCGCAAAGGACAGTGCGGAAGTAATTCGCGAGCACATTTCTGCAGGTCAGCGGTTTGCAGTCGTGGTTGCGCCAGAGGCACGCCAATATGTGCGCATGATCACTGAACGTATGTTCCCGGCATTGCCAGTTCTCTCTCATTTGGAAGTTGCACGAGGCGTTGATATTGAGGCATTAGGAACAGTTTCGTGACCCTGGAAAACGCTCCTGAGGTGATGTTAAGTGTCTTCATTGTTTTTTGCCGCGTTGGAGCATGCCTCATGGCCATGCCTGGTTTTGCATCGCCGCGTGTAATGATCCGTGTTCGCTTATTCATTGCGATATCAGCAACATTGGCGATCTCGCCTCTCATCCTGGAAATTGTTGAGCCAGTCATCTCTGCTGCACCTTTGGATGAATTGTTACGTATCATTTTTGTTGAGCTGTTGATCGGGCTGTTGATCGCTGCATTTGGGCGCGCCTTTTTCGGAATGCTTCAGATGATGGTTGGTGCGGCCGCAAATGCCTCCAGCTTCAATCAGCCAGTTGCTGTTGTCGAAGAATTTCAGCAGTTGCCGCCAATGGCGGCTTTGGTGACCCTGACTGCAACTGCAATGTTGTTCATCAGCGGGGCGCACGCTGATGTTTTTGTTGGACTTGCTGAGAGCTATCGGACAATTCCTGTCGGTGGAGATTTCGTCCCGACAGCAGCGCTCGACCAGTTTTCTACCAGGCTGATGCAAGGCACGTTGCTCGCGTTGCGTATCACAAGCCCGTTTTTGATATACGGCGTGGTTGTAAACCTGACGCTCGGCATCACCAACAGGCTGATGCCTCAGATGCCAGTCTACTTTGTTGCGCTGCCCATCGTGATGATGGGAGGACTTTTTATCCTGTGGCAAATCGTTACGGAGATGTTGCGTCTGTTCTATGCAGGGCTCGGCGACTGGTTGGTGTTGCAGTAGAGCCATGGATAAAGCACGCGTCGCACGCCTCAGGCGTATTATGAAAGTCCAGGAACAAAAAGAGCAGATGATCAAATATGACATCGCGGTTCTTGATAGTGAAATTCAGCGTTGCAACGAAGAAGGCGAGGAGTTGATAAGCCTCTGGGGGCGTCATGAAGGGGAGCTGCGCGAAGTGATGAACCGCGCGATCTGCAGGCGTCTGGATAGTAACAACCGAAACAGGTCTTTGAAGGAAAAGCACAAGAGCGAGTTGCTTGGTAAGTTGCTTGATCAGAAGAGACAGACGTCGATGACTGAAAAGAAACACGACAAAGCTTTGGTGTCTTATAACCGGACTGCAGACAAGAAGCTGCTTCAGGAAATTGCTGAGCTACAGGCTGCACCTAAGAAGGTCAGGCCCGGATAAGTCTGAGAAATTAGGGTATTTCAAATTATATATGCCCTTCTTTTGATTAGTGGGAGTCCTTATGGCCATTCAGCCTGTCAGCGATCTTGTTCTGGACGTAATTAATCAAGCAGACCCTTACGAAGTCAGGGCTGCTACACGCTCTCTCAAGGCATCTGCTGTCGTTTCAAAGGATTTGCCAGTTTCCGAACCATCTTGGGACTCAGGCAGCTTCTCCAGAATTATGGCGGAAGCTGAAGATGTAATCGGCACTACTCAGACAAGAGGGAAGGAGGGCGTTGAGAGCCTGCAATCAATGTCCAACCGCTACTCTAGGAATTTTGAGTCTGCTGACCTCGGTGAGAAGCTTGAAAGTGCGGTATTGCAGACCTTTGTAAAGTCCATGCTGCCAAAGGAGACTGAAAATGTCTATGGCGGTGGGACTGCAGGAACCATGTGGAAAGGGTTGATGGCTGAGCAGCTCGCAAATCAGCTTGCGAAAACAGGGTCTGTCGGCCTGGCAGAAATGCTGCTTCCGGATACCATTCGTCCAACTCTCCCAAAGCAAGAGGCATAAATGTCTGAGATGATTGAGAGCAAGCACAATGAACTGATTTCCCATGAGGAAAAACCGGTGATTCAGTATATTGGGCAGCTTGATGACACCGATGCTTACATCTTACCGGAAGATTTCGCAGCTCTTTCAAAAAGTATCGGACGAGTTGATAGACTGCTGTCGGCAGAGAATGAAGCTCTGGTCGGTAAAGGCGATATTGATCTGGAAGAGAGTGCCTATCTCAAAGGCCGCGCGATGCTGGATCTTGATATGGCAGGTAAGATCGTTGGACCTGAAAACCTGCCAGGCGTGATAGTTGTCCGGTTGCAGGACCTTAAGGAAAAACTCGCAGTTAATTTAAAGCTGCTGTCAACCCAGCTCAATGCGGTCAAAGACGTCTCTGACCTCCTGTCACAGGTGATGAAGGATAATGATTCTGATGGTACCTATGACTCTTTGCATGGAAGCTGGTAAAACGTATGCTGAAAGTTCTCGTAACCGGAATTTGGATTTGCCTCGTCACGGTCGTAGCTGCCTACTTTACAGCACTGTACAAGGCTGATTTTGATCCGATGATGCAGAAAAATGCGTATCTGGAAGGGCTGGATTATCAGAGCACACCAACTATCAATGTTCCTGTGCTCGAAGATGGCAAAATCTACGGTTATATTGTGGCGCAGTTTGTGTTTACGGTTGATAGTGAGCTGCTTGCAAAACTGGCGGTTCCACCTCACGCGTTCATAGTAGATGAAGCTTTCCGTATCATTTACAGCAAGGCCGACAAAGAGTTTGCTCAGCTGAAAAAGTCGGATCTGAAGCTGTTGACCGATGAGGTCCGGGACCGCGTTAATGAACGCTTTGCGACAGAGATCGTGCAGGACGTCCTCATCCAGGATTTTACATTCCATGTGCCTGCGAGTTTGAGGGACAACATTGTTGAAAATTCTGCCAAACAGGCAGCAGCTTCATAATGTATCAATGGCGATGATTACCTAGATGAATTGCCAGTATAAAATTTTACATCGAGCCGTTGGAGTAGTCGACATACAGGAGGAAGGGCGTGACATCAGAGCAAATGCTGTGGTGGTCATGTGTCCCGGAGCAGCTCCTCCCTCCTATGAAATCCTCTACGCTCCTGTAAAGCTCTCTCAGCTGTCTGTGGGGATGTTTACAGGAATGACACCTCATGGCGAGGTACGCTTACGGCTTTCAGGTATTTACGGTGCAAAGCGTCCTGTAATTCAAACAGATCAGCCATATTTGGTTTTGCTCGGGGCAAGCGGGCGGAACGCCCGCATTGATGCATTTAAAACTTGGCTCTTTATGGGTTCCGGGGAGTTGGGGTTATTAAGATACTATTGATGGAAATGACCATCGTCGATCTGTAAAAC